>NZ_LOWY01000090.1:0-194344 GCF_001524185.1 Burkholderia sp. FL-7-2-10-S1-D7
ATCGGCTTGCCCATCTCCTCAGTCTCGGTTGTTCCGATGCCTGAGGTTAACAGCTCGTCGCGAAAGTTAACAGCCCCAAGGGGCCATTTTGAAACCGTCTCTAAGCGCGTTCGCGCGCGACGCATGGGCCCGGTCCTGATCATCGGCCGTCCGACGCATTAAGCGTTACTTAAGCGAGTGAGCACTAGCATCGTTCCACCCGGCCGGCACGCCCGGTCCAATTGTTACGCCCCAGGCAACCGCATTCATGCAGAACCTCAATCTCACCCTGTTTTCCGCCATCAATGCCGGCGCCGTGCCGCCCCCCAGTGTTGCTCGCGTCGCGATCTTCGCTGCCGACTGGCTGGTCTTTGCGCTGCCCGCGATGCTGCTGCTGACCTGGATCTTCGGCGAGCGCCCGACGCGCCGCCAGGCGATCGAAGCCGGTGTCGGCACGTGCGTGGCGCTGGCGCTCGCGCAGGTCATCGGGCATTTCTGGTTTTCGCCGCGGCCGTTCATGGCCGGCGTCGGCACGCAACTGATTCCGCATGCGCCGGACAGCTCGTTTCCGAGCGATCACATGACCTTCGCGTGGAGTCTCGCGGTCGGCATGATGCTCGCCGGCAGCACGCGGGTGACCGGGTTCGTGATGGCCGCGATGGCCGTGGTGATTGCATGGGGCCGCGTGTATGCGGGCGTGCACTGGCCGTTCGACATGGCCGGCGGCGTGCTGGTCGGCACCGCCGGCGCGCTGGCCGCGCATCTGTACGGACAACGCATCGTCGAGTTGCTCGAACGGATCGGCGACGTCGTGCACGCGGTGATGATGGGGCGCGAGCGAGCGCCCTGAGAGAGAGAACTACGCGGGAGAAGTTCGGGCCGGACGCCGTCAACCGGGCGTCTTGGCCGCTTCAGCCGAAGTCGACGGGCCGCCGCCCGCTTCGTGCAGTTCGGGCGTCTCGCCCGGGTGCCGTGCGGCGTCACGTTCGAGTGCGCTTTCTTTCAGGATCGCGCACATCGCAACGAACAGCGCGAGCACGATGGCCGCCAGGCCGCAATAGCCGGCGATCTTCAGGTTATGACGGAAAGGCGAAGCGTGGCTTTCTTTTGTCATGAACGGGCGCTCCTGGGCGGGCTGCGCCGGCTGTCGCCCGACAGCGGCGTCGCAGACATAGATATATACCAGCCGCCCCGCCGATGCCAAGCCCGACGATGTTCGGGCTCCCGTTCGCGTCAGTCTTCCAGCGTTTCGTGCACGGCCGCTGCGCCGCGCTTCCAGTATGCCGCCGCGCGGATGCGCGACTTGTCGACGCCACGCTCGCCAGTCAGGTGCTGTCGCACCGCACGCATCGACTGCGCTTCGCCGGCCGCCCACACGTAACCGTCGCCGGAGGACGGCAGCGGCAATTCGCGCACCGCATTCAGCAGCACGTCGCCGTCCGCCGCGTCGGCTTCGGCGCGAAAGCGCCAGAGCTCATGCACGTCGGCACGCGTATCGAACGCGATCTGCGCGGTGCGATCCGCGACTTCCAGCACGACTGCCGCACGCGAGCCGGCCGGCAATTGCTCGAGACGGCGCGCGATGGCCGGCAGCGCCGTATCGTCGCCGATCAGCAGATGCCAGTCGAAATCGATCGGGACCACGAACGAACCGCGCGGGCCGCCGATACCGAGCCATTGGCCGACGCGCGCCTGCGCCGCCCACTGCGATGCGGGGCCGGGATGGTTCAGCACGAATTCCAGATCGAGTTCGCACGCGGTGCGATCGAAGCGGCGCGGCGTGAAATCGCGTGCGACCGGCTTCGGTTGGCCTTCGGGAAACTCGGGGCCATTCGCGCCGAGCGTCGGCATTGTGGGCCGGTCGGCGCCGGGCGGCGGGAAAAACACCTTCACGTGATCGTCGAACGAAGACGATTCGAAATCCGCGAGGTCGGGGCCGCCGAGGGTGACGCGCAGCAGGTGCGGCGTCACCGCATGCACGCGCACGACCTGCAGCAGGCGGAACTTCAGCGTATGGCGCACGCGGGTAACGGCGCGTTCGGATAGGTTCTGCATCGATCCATTCTCCTTGGGTGTGGACGGGCGGCGCGGGTCACGCGCCGGTGCCGCCTTCGATTTCGGCCGTCGCGCGGCGCATGATCGCCGCGATACGCCGCTGTTCGTCGGCGTCGGCGGCGCTCTTGTGGAGCAGTGCGCGCTTCAGCGCGAGACGGGCCTCGACGAACTCCGGCAGCCAGCCGGGCTGCGTTTCGTCCTGCGTTTCGCCGCCTGCCGATTCACCGGCGAACGCGCGGCGCATGAATTCCATCTTGCGTGCGAGATGCGTGAGGCGCGCGAACAGGGTGTCGACGCGCTCGCGCTGCGCATCGAGGTGCGCGCGGCCGGCGTCGGTCAGCGCGTAGCGCTTGCGGTTGCCTTCCGCCTGCGACACGACGAAGCCGACTTCCTCGAGATACGTGAGCGCCGGATACACCATGCCGGGGCTCGGGCTGTAGAAACCGTTCGAGCGCGTGTCGAGCGCCTTGATCAGTTCGTAACCGTGGCTCGGTTGCTCGGCGACCAGCGCGAGCAGCAGCAGCTGGAGATCGTCGGAGCTGAACTGGCGGCCACGCGGCATGCCGTCGTCGCCGAAATCGCCAAAGCCGCGTCCGCCGCGGCCGCCAAACGGGCCGCCGCCGAATGGGTCGTGACCGCGCCGATGGCGGCCGATTGCTTGCCAGACGCTGGTGTACCAGTCAGGGCCGGCATGCGCACCATGACCGTCGCATCGGGCATGGCCGCGGGAGGGGTTGTGTCGCATGATCGTGTCCTATGTGTCGTAAAACATATCGAAAGATATATATCGAAAGATAGAGTGTCAAGGAGGATTATTGGGGATGGATGATCGGCGGGCCCAGCTGTCGGGCGAACAATTTGTAGGTTGGCAAAAAAGGTGGCCTTTTTTGCAGTATTTGATCAAAACTATTGATATAAAAATCAAATAGTTTTCATTGAAACTCCCAACGTTTTGTCTGGTCGGTCTGATCAGACACCCGACGCGCATCGTTCCCGACGGCGGCGGCACCGGGTGGTGCGGTCACGTTCGCAGACACGCGGGCGTTCCTGGTGGGCGATCTTGAGCGCGTCAGCAGGAGGGCGTTGCGGCAATGAAGCTGAGGTGAATTCGTGTGTAGTGGTCCGACATGCCGCTCGTTATAGAGTAACGAGTAGCGTTTATATCAATTTTGGTATAATCGACCCGCGCAAGGTGAGACGAGACGCCGCGATGCCAACCAGCCACCAAGACCAGCGATCACGCAGCACGAACACGCGTCGCCGAAGACGGCCTCATGCAACGGAAGCCGACAATGGGAATGCTGTCAACGATGAGATACTGTCAGGCGATGATTTCGATGCCGATTCAGCCAAGATGGCTTTGGCATCGAAACTCAACGCCCTGTTGGGCGAACGCCGGCTAAGTCAAAGTGCCGCTGCCCAGCTGCTGGGAATGTCCCAGCCCAGGGTGTCGGCGATCAGGAACTACAAGCTCCATGGAATATCTTTGGAGCGCTTGTTGCAGGCACTTCTCGCGATGGGCCAGCAAGTGGAGATCGTGGTCAAGCCGCACCACGAGACAGGCGATCCTGCGATTCGTGTGACAGCCTGAATATTGTTATCAAGTACATTGAGTTTGTGATCCGAGAGGTAGAGAAATGTCCCGAGCGGACCTCATAGTCAACCTCGTCAAGGCTGGTAGCCAGGGAGACCAACAGCTCCTACGGACCACTGTCGAGGCAATGGCTGCGGAAGAGCGCGCCAAGCGTCATCATCAGTTGGCCGACAAACTGGAAGCTAATCTTCGCGCAGTTGGAGCCAAATCGCGTCCGGCCGAGGTCGTGCGTTCGTTTGACGGTGGTCATGGCGGGCTTCTATATGAAGTGGACCCTCGTCGGACACTGGAATCGCTGTTCCTCGATGCTCCGGCGCTGGAGGCGTGCCGGGAACTCGTGGAAGAGCAGCATCGCAAGGACCTGCTGCGATCCTATGGACTTGAGCCGAGGCATCGAGTCCTCTTGTCCGGACCGCCTGGCAATGGCAAAACCTCTCTGGCCGAGGCGATCGCGGCACAGCTGCTCGTACCGCTTTTTGTTGTCCGCTACGAAGCTGTTATCGGCAGCTTTCTGGGCGAGACAAGCGGGAGGCTCAAACGCCTCTTCGATTTCGTGCGCACCCATCAGTGCGTTTTGTTCTTCGACGAATTCGACACTCTCGGCAAAGAGCGCGGTGACGTCCATGAGACCGGTGAGATCAAGCGCGTTGTCAGTTCGCTACTGCTGCAAATTGATGCCTTGCCGAGTCATGTAGTGGTGGTTACGGCAACCAACCATGCCGAGCTGCTGGATCGTGCTGTGTGGCGACGTTTCCAGCTTCGCTTATCCCTGCCTGCGCCGACTTTAGCGCAGAAGGAAGAGTGGTTCTTGCGGTTTCAGGCCAAGTTTGATTCGTCATTGGGCTTCTCCGCGAAGACGCTCGCATCGAAAATCGATGTCAACAGCTTCTCTGAATTAGAGCAGTTCTGCGAAGATGTGCAGCGCCGGTATATTTTGTCGCTGCCAACTTCGAATTTGAAGTCCATTGTGGCGTCGAGGCTAAAACAATGGCAAGCTCGCTTTAGCGTAAATCCATAATAAGGCGATCTGGCGGATGGCCACGGAAAACTACCCTCTTCTTGTCTTTCCCCAGCCCACTCCGGCTGATCGAAATTCTCTCGGAGGGGGCGGTGGCTCCATCCACGTTCCTGACATAGCGAGGCAGCGGGTACGCATTGCGCCGCAACTCAACGTGCTGCAACAGGCTTTCGACGCGAAGCGTCTCAAGTTGCAGCAAGTGGCTCCGCTGGAAAACCCCGAGCTTGTCTTGGTGCTGGAGATCGCGGGGGAGGTAAAGGACTTTGCCAACGCGGTTGCGAAGATTCCGGGGTTCGAGTGGTTGGTAGAGTGGGCGGAAGATCAGATTGCGCCGGACGAAGATTTCTTTGTCGAAAACAGGGAAGGAAAAGCCTTCGGCGGAAGACTGTTCTTGTTGTCCAGTAATCAGCAGGCTCTAACTCAGCTACTCACACTCTGGAATCGCTACCAAGCTGACCCCAGTGCGAAGTTTGAACTGGGGCTAAACAGATTCAGAACCGTCTTCGGCCACCTGCGTAACATCCGCTACTGGAGCGTGGCTGATCGCATAGGTGTGGACGTTCGCGCGTACTGGCAGGATTGCCTCGACGCAGGCCAACAGACGATCAGGTTCGAAATCGAGGCATGGCATTTTGCATCCGCTGCCAAGAACGAGGCAACACGGGCGGAAATCGCCGCGCTCGTACAGGGGCTAGGAGGGCAGATACTGCGCTCGGCGTCGATAGCGGAGATTGCTTACCACGGGTTTCTGGTGGCACTTCCTGCGGCAGCGGTGGCGAGGGTGTTGAACGGCGAAACTCCCGAACTAGTGCTGTCGGATCGCATTATGTTTTTCCGGCCCAAGGCGCAGTCGGTGACCGATGGTGCGAATGAGCTAGAGGTGATGGCAGGCGAGGGAGTAGCGGAGGTTGCAGATAAGGCGCCTGTTGTCGCGTTGCTGGACGGGTTGCCATTGCAGAACCACCATCAGCTCCAACGGCGCCTGCTGATAGACGATCCCGATGGATGGGAAGACCAATACGAGGTCAAGGATCGCGTTCACGGCACGGCGATGGCTTCACTGATCCTGAATGGTGAACTCGACGGACAGTCATTGCCGCTGAATAGGCCGCTTTATGTTCGACCAGTTCTGCGTCCGGACGCGAACGACGGTTTCAACGCGCGACGCCGAGAGTCCACGCCGGATGATGTACTGCTTGTTGACCTGATCCACCGTGCTGTCAAACGCATCTTCGATGGCGACGCAGGAGAGGATCCAGTGGCCCCGTCGGTGCGGGTGATCAACCTATCGATTGGTGATGATTCGCGCTTGTTCGAGCGTGAGATGTCGCCTTGGGCTCGGCTCCTCGACTGGTTGTCTGTCAAATATTCTGTGCTCTTTATCGTTAGCGCCGGCAACGATATGCGACCGTTAAATTTGGAGGTTGCGTCTAACGCTCTTGCTGGCTTAACCGCGGAGCAGCGCGCAGCTCTTGCCTTTACGGCTATGACCAAGGAGGATGCCGCGCGTCGCTTGCTGACGCCCGCTGAAGCGATGAATATCCTGACGGTTGGGGCACTGCATGCGGATCGTTCGACGTATCCAGTGGTTCCAGATCGATATGACCTATTTTCTCTGGGGGGACTGAGTCCGTTATCCCGGATTGGCCATGGGTTTAGACGTGCTGTCAAACCGGACATCTTGATGCCTGGCGGACGGGCACTCTATCGGGCAAGGATGTTGCCCGATCCCATGGCAAGCACTTTGGACGTCGTTACTGCTGGTGCTGCGCCGGGACACCGTGTGGCGATGCCGCCGGTTCAGGGCGAAACGATAACCGACACCGCCTATACCAGGGGAACGAGCAACGCCGCAGCTCTCGCAAGTCGGGCTGCTGCGCAAGCATATGAGGTGCTTGAGGCCCTTCGCGCTGAGGCGGATGATGCGCCCGGCCAGAATTACGACGCAGTGCTGCTTAAAGCAATGCTGGTACATGGGGCGCAATGGGGTGATTGGCCAGATCGGCTGCTGGCTGAACGGCCCGAGCTGGCAACTATTGCGGACCACAATACGCGGCGAGTTGCCCAGAAGGACTACGTCACTCGCTGGCTCGGCTATGGGATTGTCGATATCGCACGATCTATTGCTTGCGCGGCCGAGCGCGCGACATTGCTCGGTGTGGGTGAACTGGAAGCCGAGAAAGCGTTTGTTTTCTCGGCACCACTACCGCCGACCTTGGCTGGTAAGAAGGCGTGGCGGAGGCTGACTGTGACGCTAGCCTGGATGTCGCCCATTAACTGCGCGCATCAGGGGTATCGGCGAGCGAAGCTATGGATCACGCCACCTCAGGAACAACTGCGTATCAAGAGAACCAACAGCGTTCACGATAAGACGGCCTTGCGAGGAACGGTGCAGCACGAGATATTGGAGGGCGAGGACGCCGTAGCATTCATAGATGGCGATCGATTCGAGTGCAAGGTGAACTGTGCCGCTGAAGCTGGCGACCTCGTCGGCAACGTCCGATTCGCGCTATGTATTTCCTTGGAGGTCGCGGTTGATTCGGGAATTCCGGTGTACCAAGAGATTCGCGCCCGAATCAAACCGCCGATTGGTATTCGGCCTGCAGCAGAGTAGCCCCTCGGGAGCAAGGCCCGCTACCTGGTGTGCAGGCTGCAGTCGTACCTGCTGCGCGAGCGGCTTCGTGCGACCAACCTGTCGGCGTCGCTCGGGCTGGAGCGAGAGGTGCGATCTGTGGACAGCCTCTGACGCGATCGTTGACCCGGTCGTCAGACGTCGAACCGAACGAACTCGTGGCGCCATAGGCCGAATTGATTTACCAGTAGGCACCCATTTGTCCGCTCACTAGCATCCTCGAAATTAGATCAATTCCATCGGGTGTGTGAAGGTAGTCTGTCGGCCGTCTCCCACCAAGAGCAGGAATCGGGGAGTGAATCCAGTCAAGTATCCACGCGCGTGAGTCAAAGTCATTAGGATTCCCGGATTCATCGACCATCTTTTGCACAAGCGCAGTAAGCATGTCGATCACGGTGGATGGGATGTCTGAATTCGGACCAACGGACGGAAATTCTGCACCGAAGGTTTCATTGATGCTGTACATGTGCACCTCATGCTTGAATTTTCTCGGCTGACAAAGACGTCACCTGTCGAAGCCCATCGCGTGTAGCTTCATTTTTTGTCGTGCTGAGAATTATGTTGCTAATTTGGTCGAATTCCTAGGCTCGAGGATGACCGAGAGATGGGACTGCTCGGTCGAAATTGTGTGCCGGCGGCGAGAAGAGCATTTCTTCCGAGAGGTGAGGTTTGCGGGTTGTTGCGGACGGAGAGTAGGCACATTGGTGGCTGGTTGCCGAGCTTAGATCGAAACGATCCCCAGTCGTTGCAAAGAGCTGTATTGCTGACCGGAGCTCAGATATCCGCTGGGGGTTTTGTTCCAGAAGAAACATTCTAACTCGCGCTGAAATCGACGAATCCCTTGGTGGGTGGCGTTTTCAGCGCGCGTCCGTGTCTCTGTAATTATCCTATTGCATCGCATGCGAAGTACAAAAAGCTCCCTAAAATCAAAGCTGTGCTTTTGACTTCTTGCGCGAAGTCGCCATAACATCGCTCGGTGCTAAGAACTCCTTTCATGAGTTAACCAGGTGAGCCCCTTTTCCGAACGACTGCGCGCACTCAGACTTCGCTATGGCATCCGTCAGAAGGATCTGGCAGTTGCCATGGCGCTTGAGCAAAGCTACGTCTCGGCCCTTGAGCTCGGCACGAAGGGCCCTCCTTCGCCGGCTATCGTTGACAGGCTGTCAGCGAGTCTGCGGCTTACGGAAGACGAATACGCAAGTCTGCACGATGCCCTGTTGCTCTCGCAACGACACTTCACGATTCCTCATACGGCGTCTGCCGACGTATATCGTCTCTGCAGCGAGCTTTGGCACGACCTGGACAGGTTGACCGATGCGCAAGTGCGCGTGATTCGCGATGTCATCGCAATGCGAAGTGGAATGAGCCAGGAGGTGGAGCGACCAATTGTTGGTCGCGTGGTCAGAAGAGGCAAGGAGGACGCCAAAATGTAAAAAGCGAGACAAACCCAAAGGCTTGCCCCGCTTCTTGTGTGGGCTGGACGCACCACTAGTTGACGCCGGTAGTTTCGTCCAGATGATCCATATCGTCAAGCCTTCTTCCCTTCCGTTTGTATCCATCGACCACGCGTAGCACGCGTGGCGGGGTGTACTTACGTCCGAAATTTGGTGCTATCCGTATCCGTACCCGCGTGAAGAGCGGGCGGATCTCCTATTGCTGAACCATGAAGAAGACGACTACTGCACGCAAAGTGCTGACCCGATCTGGACGACGTGTCCGCTACTTGTATCCCTCAACCAAGAATCGCGCGCTCGTACAGTGTGAATCGCGGCTTGAGTTCGATGCGGCCATGCACTTCGAGTTTTCGCCGGACGTCGCACGCTATCGCGAGCAACCGACCCGAGTGACTTATCGCGACCGCCACCATCGAGTACGGCAGTACTTTCCCGATTTCGAACTGACGATGAGAAATGGAGCGTCTGTACATGTCGAGATCAAGCCTTCATCGAAGCTACGTCGGGTTGACCTGCGTGAGCGGCTGCAAGATATCGCGCAGCACTACGCGCATCGAGGTCAGTCGTTCAAGGTTTTGACCGAGCGCGACGTCGGAGGTGCAGCAAGAATTGCCAATCTTGAGCGCCTAAGCTATCACCGCCGATCCACTCCATCTGGATTCGAACGTGTTGAGCTTTTGCGGCGTTTAGCTCAGGTTCAACCGTTGACATTTGGCCGTGCCTGTTCAATCGCAGGGAGTGAACATGCGATCATGCGTCTGCTGTCAGCAGGTTGCCTGGAGTTCGATCGCGACACCGCATTGACGAATTCGACCATGCTGCGCTTCGCTTCGGAGGAGCAATCATGATCCGATTCACCTTCAAGAAGGGTCTGGTATTCCGAGAAGGACTCAAACGATGGACGATTATTGGCCGGACGGCTTTCGGGAAGATAAAGCTCGAGTGTGATGAGGGCGAGCCGCGCACGATGAGTCGCGACGAGCTTTACCAAGCGGTTTTGCTCAACACGATGTCAATCGATGAGCAGAGTCTGAATGTCGATCCGAACGTGCTGTTCACGGCCGTTCCACGCGATCTCTCTACATTCCCGAAACACCATCAGCAAAATGCACGGCGTCGGCACATTTACATGCAGAAGCTGACGGACAGTTTCACTGATACGAACGCGTGGATACGCGAACAGACCGCGAAGATTGCTGCAGAGATCGGCGATACGGTGGTGCCCTCGGTCAGCAGTATCAAGCGCTGGTGGAGACAATATCGATACACGCAATGTGTCACCAAGCTGACCGATCGCAGAACGAATAGCGGGCGTCGACGCGATGGCGTCATCCAGGTGCTATTTGAGGAGGCTGTTAACGAGATATATCTCGATCCACAGAAGCGTTCGGGACAAGATGTCTACGGTAGCTTGGTCGAGAAGATCAACCAATACAACAAGAATCGACCTGATCAGTCGCCGCTCACCTGTCCTGTCGAGTCGACGGTGTATCGCTGGTTGAGGAACCTCGATCAGAACGTGGCGGACGAAGCGCGGCTGGGGAAAGACCTTGCCGCTAGAAAGGCCCGTTGGGTGAAGGGAATGGCCACAGCCGATTTTCCCTTGCATCGTGTCGAGATCGACCACACGCCTCTGGATGTCCTGGTGATCGATCTGGCCACGAACCTGCCGTTGGGCCGGCCGTGGATCACGGTTGCTATCGACCGATACAGTCGAGTCATTCTTGGCTTCTACATAAGCTTCCGAACTCCCTCGGCCCAATCGGTACTGCAGTGCCTCAAACGCGCGATCTTGCCAAAGGCGGGATGGGGCAAGATTGTCGATCTGCATCGCGAACATCCTGGGTACGGCATTCCGCACCTCGTTGCCGTCGACAACGGCATGGAGCTCCACGCGGAAGCGGTCCAGATGGTGTGTGGCGAGATGGGCATCTCGATGCTCTATTGCCCCGCGGGGCAACCGGAGTTCAAAGGGGCTGTCGAGCGAGTAATCGGCACAATCCAGCGCTCAGTGATGCATAAGCTGCCGGGGACCGTGTTCTCGTGCGTCGATGAACGTGGCGATTATCCGGCGGAGCAACTGGCCGCGATCGATCTGAAGACGCTGACGCAGATCCTTATCAAATGGATCGTCGACGAGTATCACCATACGCCGCATCGCGCGTTGGGAATGACTCCAGCAGAAAAATGGCAACAGGGTATCGCGAACGTACGGATCGAACTGCCGGCACACCCGCAACTGCTCGATGTATTGACGGGACTACCGGAGAGCCGAACCGTTTGGCATTACGGCGTCGAGCTTGATGGCCTGTACTACAACAACGAACACCTCCAGGTACTGCGCAGCCGTGCGCGCAACTACCGGACGCACGTGCAGTTGAAGCGCTACGAAGATGATGTCAGCTACATCCACGTCTTTGATGACGAAGCTGGGAGC
The DNA here is from genome assembly GCF_001524185.1 of Burkholderia sp. FL-7-2-10-S1-D7. Lineage (NCBI taxonomy): Bacteria > Pseudomonadati > Pseudomonadota > Betaproteobacteria > Burkholderiales > Burkholderiaceae > Burkholderia > Burkholderia sp. FL-7-2-10-S1-D7. The sequence continues at coordinate 11,170 of NZ_LOWY01000090.1, forward strand.
TATTTCAAGGTGCCCGTTACGCAACGATTCGCGAACTATGCGGACGGCATGACCTTACACCAGCATCTTCTGATTCGCCAACGGACAAGGTTTGCTCACGGGAACAAGTGGAACGACGAGCATCTGTTGCGAGTGAAGGCTGAGATCCAGTCCATGATTCGCGAAGCTTTGCGGGCGAAGAAACTGCGAGATCGCAAGCGAGCTGCTTCCCTCGATATCACGGACAGCGAGCAAGTGTTTTCTGATGAGTCGAGCGATCGTCGTCGCTCTCGCAACTCGAGTCGGCCACGTATCCGAGAATCGCAACAGCCTATGCCTGACTCGTTCGACATCGGACAGATCCCCGATCTGAATAGCTCGCCGAATCCCAAGTATCAAGGAGACGCTCGTGGGTACTGATATCCAAACCATCAAAAAAGATCCTCTTGATTTTCTTGCGACGATCGGCCTTCCTGAGGACGCGAAGAAGTCACGTGCTCTGGTCGTCAGATTTTCGATACGAAAGGAACTCATCCACTATGACCGATTCTGCATCGCTTTGCGGCGGATCGCTGCTATTCATCGTCAATGGCGAGCGATGTCACCGGGGCCGCGCGCACTAGCATTCTTGGGACACACTGGAACCGGGAAGACCACCATCCTGAAGTTCTATGCCAGCCAGTTCGAGCGGTTTGAAACAACCGAAGGCCCGGTTGTTCCGGTGCTATATGTTGTCATGCCATCGAGGCCAACCATCAAGAACCTCGTGCAGGCGATCCTCCATGCACTAGGGGATCGAATACGTCGAGCTTCGGCGGAAGATCGGACGATATACCTCCTCGAGCTACTCAAACAATGCAGGGTGGAATTGCTGATCATCGATGAATTTCAGCATTTCGTTGACGCCGGGCAGATAGCGGAGGCAAGTCGCGCAACGGATTGGTTGAAGAATCTCCTGGAGGCTAGCAGCATTGTGATGATCGTAGCGGGCCTGCCGAAGAGTGCTACGGTTCTGGAGGCTAACCCTCAGCTGACCCGGCGATTCTCAGCGCATCATGAGCTGCGTCGGTTTGATTGGGCGCTGTCGGACGATCGTCGGGAATTTGCTGGCGTACTGAAGTACATGCAGAGCCGATTACCCTTGCCGTGCTCCGAGCTTTATTCTCCGGATTTCGCGATGAGAATGTACTTGGCTTCCGCCGGTGTAATCGACTACGTTGCCAAGATCATCGACGGGGCGGTTTTGTGTGCCATTGAGCGTGGTAAGAGTCGGCTCGGTCTTACGGAATTCGAACAAGCTTTTGCCGAGGAGGTCTGGGCTGGTGGGGTAGGTAGGCTCAATCCATTTCACCCCGATGCGGAGTTGCGTGATCTCGTGGGTACTGGTGAGCCCTTCTGGTATCTCGCTCGCGACGTGAATGGAAATGGCAAGAAACTCCGCTGAATCGTCGGTAGCGGTTGCAATCGCCTCTCCTCCAAGGATGTTTATGCACCCGGTCATCCAGGTCGGAGAGGCGAGTTCGGCCTATATGAAGCGCATCGCCGTCAGCAATGGTATCTCGCTAGATCGCCTGTATCAGCTTGGTGTAGTCCTCGACGAGACGGCTCTTGAGAAGGCGTTGTCTTGGGATCGTATCGCGCCCCCGGTCGAATCGAGACGATACTTGAATAGTCTGATCAGTTTGCGTCGCTCTGCGCCGAGGGCGTGGCTGAACAAGACTGCACGGTGCTGCCCGCTTTGCTTGCGCGAACAGACGCGCTGGGCAGCCGAGTGGGAATTGCGTCCCTATCTAGCGTGCACCAAGCATCGATGCTGGCTGATCGATCGGTGTGGCGCGTGCAACCGGCCCATACTTTGGACAAGAAAATCGCTGCTTTGCTGCGACTGTGGAGAACGGTTTGCAGACATGCAAACATCGTCAGCACCAACGAAGTTCACTGAGCTATCCTCAATAATAGCTAGTAGGCTTCCAAATTTTTGCGGAGAATCTTCTGTATTCGATGGACTTTCGTTGCATGAGATGATTGTTCTTGTTGTGCACTTCGGGAGCCCGGCCGATGCCGACAAGGGCAGTTACTTTCGTGGGGCAAGTCACGTCGGCGAAATGAGCAACGCTATCGCGACTCTCGAACCATCGGCTGATGCACTATCAGCTTGGCCATCTGGCTTTTCGACGTATCTGAGAGCCATGCACAGGGAGCGAGGCGATGAAGAGGGATCCATCGAATCAACCTTCCGCGGCATCTATCTTTATATTCGCTCAAATCATCATAAAGCGCAATTCGGATTCCTGAAGGAGTGCTTTTTGCAGTACCTTGTCGACCATTGGCCGTGGCCTTCGCTTGATCGAAAAAATTCCATGGTGGACGCCGTTTCATCTCGATTGCCCTGGATGTGGGCCTCCAGCGCTGCTCGAGAACTCAAAATGAAAGAGGAGAAGCTCAAGGAGTTGGCCGGGAAGGGGCTAATCGAGGTCAAATATCGCCCAACTCGAAGCAGGCGAATGTTGCTAGCAGTTCGGCGCGAAGACCTACCGAAGATTCGGCAGATCTTGCATGAGCAGGCGGGTATCAAGGCGCTACGAAATCTTGGGATTTCGAATCGACGGCAGATCGTGTTGCTCCCGCTCCTCTTTCCGGAGGCTCAAGGAGGCACCGTGCAGTTCAACAAACGAGTAAATGTGCAAGTGTTGAGATCCGGTATCGAGAAGCTACTCAAGCTTGCCGAAGATTTACCGCTCGTCGATTATGAGGGCGCCGGACAGATAGCGTTGGCACGGGTGCTTCGGTCGTGCGCTTGGCGTAACGAGATGGTCGAGCGTCTTTTCCGGTTGATCCTTAGCGGCGAAATGAAGCCGGAAGCAGTGCTGAGGGGCAAGCCAGGGTTTACCGGCTGGCTGTTTTCTCGAGAGGCGCTGGAAAGAACCAAGCTTGAGGGCTCGCTGACACGGCTGAAGGCGTATTCGCAGGCAGGCGCCAATGTGCTTCCCGCGCTGGCGCCACCAAGCCGGACGATATCGACGCCATCGTGAAGGCAGTTTCGCCCACGCCCGTCACCGCCATCCTCGTCAACCCAACACATAACAGCAGATCTCGAGAAGCTCGACGTGCGGTGGAGCCGCGTTGGTGGGTTCGTCGCGATGGCGGCTTGGGCCTGCTTCGAGAACCCGGTGCAGTCGCTCGTCAAGAGCGGATCGTCGCCGGCGGCAAGCTTCGGCTGATCGACCCGAATGTGGCTTCGTTGCGGCGCGGCGCTTGTTTCAGGTGTGTGACCCTGAACCGGAATTAGTCCCGATCGGAAGTGGAGATTTCCGGCTCGGTTGAGTTGTCGGGCGAGGCAGATTCCCTTGCCTGACGGGCGAATTCGGCAGGCGTCATCCACTGCAATGCGGAGTGGGGACGAACCTCGTTATAGTACGTGCGCCAGTCGTCGATTTTGCTCTGCGCGTCGGCCAATGACAAGAACCAATGCGCGTTCAGACATTCCTGCCGGAAGCGTCCGTTGAAGCTTTCGACCTTGGCGTTGTCAGTCGGCGTGCCCGGTCGGCTGAAATCCAGTTCAACGCCATGTTCATATGCCCAGCGATCCATTGCCTTCGAGATGAACTCGCTGCCATTGTCGACCTTGATCGTGGCCGGGTGGCCGCGCATGGCGGTGATACGCGTCAACGCTTCGACCACGTGTTCACCCTTCAAACTTTGGCCGACCTCGATGGCCAAGCATTCCCGTGTGTAGTTGTCGACGACGGTCAGTGTCCGAAGGCGTCTCCCATCGAACAGCGCATCTGCAACTAATGGTATGGTCCACCCGCTTCTTCTATCGTAGTGGCGCTACCACCCATGGAGGCTGCCATGAACTCGGTCACGTTAGGAATCGATCTCGGCAAGCGTTGGTTCCACGTCGTCGGCTGCGACGCTGCTGGCAAAGTCGTGCTGCGCGAGAAGTTGGGGCGTAATCAACTCCTGCAGCTTATGGCACAACATCCACCGTGCCTTGTCGGCATCGAAACATGCTGTGGCTCGCAGTATCTGGCCCGCAAATTTCAGGGCTTCGGCCACGACGTCAAACTTCTGCCAGCACAGTACGTCAAGCCGTTCGTCAAATCGCAGAAGAACGACTTTAACGACGCTCAGGCTATTGCCGAAGCTGTCCGACTTCCGGCGATGCGGTTTGTGCCGCTCAAGTCAGAGGAACAGATGGATGTCCAGGCGCTGCATCGCGCCCGCGAACGCATGCTCCAGCAACGCCTGGCATTGACCAACCAGATTCGCGGACTGCTGCTGGATCGCGGCATCGAGATTGCACAGGGGTTCTATGCGCTTCGCACAGTGTTGCCCGCTCTGCTCGAGAAGGAAGACTCCGGCTTAACTCCCATGATGCGCGATCTTGGACGCATGCTGCTCGATATGTGGAACCGCACGGAATCAACCATTGAACAGATGAACGACCGGCTCAAATGTCTCTCACGTGAGAGTGACCTTTGCCGACGCCTTCAAACGATTCCAGGTGTCGGTGTCTTGCTGTCGACCGCCATCGTCTCCGCAGTCGGCAATGCATCAACGTTCCGGCGGGCACGCGATCTCGCCGCCTGGGTAGGGCTGGTGCCACAGCAGCATACAACCGGCGGCAAGCCACGTTTGCTAGGTATTACAAAGAGGGGAAACAGTTATCTGCGTCGCCTGTTCGTGCAGGGCGCCCGCGCGCTATGGGTATGGAAAGACAAGCATCCCAACGATCCGATCCAGCACTGGCTAATCCAACTTGCCGAACGCCGGCATGCGCACATTGCGGTCTGCGCTCTGGCAAACAAACTCGTACGCATTGCATGGGCCGTCATGCGAAGCGGCGCGGAGTTTAACCTGCACTATCACGCCTGACGCATACCAGACGGATCGCTACCCTCGATGCCGCTTCTTTCCGCAGCTCGCGCAGCCAATCAGCATGGCGCAAACGACCATCCGTCGCTTCCCCAAACCCGTATGGACTTCCGGCAGACACCATGCCGCGCCACTAATTGGGACGGAAGCGTGCGACTACATCATGCAGGCCAGATCCGGCTTCGATCGGATCGCTACAGGCCGGATAGATAAACGCGAGTCGTCTATCGCCACCAGTCTGCGCTTGCGGTTTGCGGGTGGACCATAGAGAAATCCATGCTCCAGATTTCGTTGATCGTAGTCACGATATGCTTGGGCTGCCGTAGGCGTGCCGACTTGTTGCGCCGCGGCCGCTTATGCCGCAGCGACAGGCCTTCCGCGCGATATAGCCTGTACACGCGCTTGCAATTATCTCGCCAGCCTTCCCGTCGCAGGACCACGTGAACGCGTCGATACCCGTAGTGCACGCGCGTGGCGGTGATCTCCTTGATACGCATGAGCAGTGCCGACGAATCGCGCGCGACCGACTGATACCGATACAGCGAACGAGACATGCCAAACAACGCACAGGTCTTCGTCAGACTTGTTCGATAGCGATCACGCAACTCATCGATCAACATGCACCGACGGGCAGGCTTCAGAGCTTTTTTGCGAGTACGTCCTGCAGCATGGCCTTGTCTAGGCTCAGGTCCGCCACAAGTCGCTTCAGCTTCGCGTTTTCCTCTTCGAGCTGGCGCAACCGGCGCAACTCGGAAGGTCCCAACCCTCCGAATTTCTTCTTCCAATTGTAGAAAGTCGCCTCGCTAATTCCGAGCTTGCGGCAGACTTCTTCGACCTTCGTACCCAGCTCGGCTTGCTTCAGTGCAAATGCGATCTGCTCTTCCGTAAACTTGCTCGTCTTCATGGCATGGCCTTCGTGTCCGCTTGGACACATCATGCCGAATTTCTCTACTTTTGCGCCGGACTATTTCTTGGGTCAGGGTCAGATGCACAAAGACACACGATGAATAACGCTTATACAAGAATTTCATCTACCGAGTCTATGGTCGGTCCGTTACTATGGGGTCGCCGCACTGCCCAATCGGTTTGGGTGTAGTGCAAAAAAGTGATTAGTGGATACTTCTGTACTCGAATTTTGGTCAATCGGGTCAGCGCTAGGGTTAGGCGGAATTCGAGGCTACTTGGATGGTGTCGGGAACATCTTATCAATTGGTGTCAGTTAGAAAGTATGTTTCTCGAATTGTGATGTTCGTGGTTTTATTGTGTCGTGTGGTTCGGTAATTAAAAAATTGACGTAGCTTTATTGATAAATATTTTCAATGGCCGACGCCCGTGATGGGTTACACGACTTGGTTGAAAAGAAGTGTCTCTAAGGGCTGTAATAGGCCGACAGCGTAGCTTGTTGGCTCTATATATGCTGCATGAACGCAATGCAAATCGAGTCATTACATTCCAAAGATTGTGTTGTGTAGCGAACTGGCCAGACTATGAGGTTGCAGCCGGGCCGCCCGACATTGTCTGGCTATATCCGGTGGTTGGTGCTAGCGACGTGCCGATTTTGACGTGCATGCGCCAAGACGTCGGTGAGACCTCTCTGGTTGCGGTTACGGGAACGGAGTGGCAGACCGACCAGCCATTCACGCCTGATGGCATCTATGGTGGAGGATGTGTCAGATGATGACATCAGTGTGCGGCGGTGCAACCTGTGGCTCCGCAATGCGTCACGGCAGCGCGCAGTTGTGATTCGGGTCCCCAAGGCAGCGAGATTGGCATCAGAAGCGATCTTGGACGAGGGGCTGGTTTGCCAGGCTGTCACGGTGGCCAAGTTGCGTGAGTCGCGACGGCGATGAGGGGTTGCATGGTGTTGCTGGTGCGCGCCACGAGGACGTGTCATTCCTATTGGCCCGGCAGTCCAATGCGGACATCGGCATTGCGATGCTCAACAGGATGTTAGGTGCCGTGCGACTGGAGTCTGTTCGCTGTTAGGTACATGTCACGAAAAAATAGGTAAGGGAGATGTTGCTGTCGTCTCCAGCACCAACGCCATTGATCATCCCAATTCACACCGTGAATGGGAATGTATAGCGCAACCAGCCACTGGAGGACGATATGCGAATTGGTGTACCGAAGGAGATCAAGAGCCACGAATATCGTGTCGGGATGACGCCGGTCGCCGTGCGTGAAGCGACGGCCCGCGGACATCAGGTCATTGTCGAAACGCAGGCGGGTCATGGGATCGGCGCCGCCGACGATGATTATCTTGCCGCAGGGGCGCGGATCGGCTCCAGCGGGGAAGAAATCTTCGGCAGCGCCGACTTGATCGTCAAGGTAAAGGAGCCGCAGGAGAGCGAATGGGCCAGGTTCGCGTCTCATCACATGGTGTTTTGTTACTTGCATCTGGCTGCAGATCGGGAACTGTCGATGAGCTTGGCTGCCAGCGGCGCGACGTGCCTTGCGTATGAGACGGTCACTTCGGACGACGGAGGGCTACCGTTGCTTGCCGGTGGCTCTGAAGTGGCCGGACGCATGTCCATCCAGGTTGGCGCACGCGCGCTGGAGCGGGCGAACGGCGGCCGGGGTTTGCTCCTGGGCGGTGTGCCTGGTGTCGAACCTGCCACGGTAGTGGTGCTGGGAGGAGGGGTGGTTGGTGCGAATGCGACCGCCATGGCAATCGGTATTGGCGCGAGAGTGGTCGTTATCGATCGATCACTTGACGTGTTGCGACGGCTCACGGTGCAGTTCGGTAGCCGAATCGAGACGGCCTATTCGACTCAGGACGCGATCATCCGTCACTTGCGCGATGCGGACTTGGTGATCGGCGGCGTGCTTACGCCGGGGGCCGCGTCACCGAAGCTGGTGACGCGGGAGATGCTGCGTCAGATGAAACGGGGCGCGGTGCTGGTCGACGTGTCGATCGACCAGGGTGGCTGCTTCGAGACGTCCAGACCGACCACGCATGCAGAGCCGACTTATGTCGAGGATGGCATCGTGCATTACTGCGTCCCGAACATGCCCGGCGCGGTTCCACTGACCTCGACGTATGCATTGAGCAATGCCACCTTGCCTTTTGTTCTTCAGTTGGCTGATCTCGGTTTGAACGAGGCGCTACGGTCAAATCCCCATTTGATGAATGGCTTGAACATCACTCGCGGCAAGATCACCAACAGAGAGGTCGCGAAGTCGATCGGCCAACCATTTGTCGCGCCGGAGACCGCGCTGATTTGAGTGCTAAGCTGGACCCTGGGTTGACAGGCGTATATTTATGCGTGCTCGACTGTCCAAGACAGTCGTCAACCCATCCAGCCGGGTGATGTGCGGCGCGTTTCATTCCGTGCGCTGCAAATCGACATTACTCAGTTTCGCGAAGCAACGCTTCAGGGTGTCACTTCTCACCGAGAACACGCGATGCGCATTCCTTATGTCAGCAAGAACCTAGTAGCGTTGGCGGCAATCTGCTTGGCTGCACTGATGTTCGGTCTGGAGATATCGAGTGTGCCCGTCATCCTGCCTGCTCTTGAAACCGTATTGCACGGGGATTTCAAGGACATGCAATGGATAATGAACGCCTATACGATTGCCTGTACAACGGTTCTGATGGCGGTTGGGACGCTCGCCGATCGCTACGGGCGACGACGCGTCTTTGTCGTCAGCCTGCTGATCTTTGGCATTACCTCGCTAGCGTGTGGATTGTCAACGAGCCCGTCCATCCTGATCGCAAGTCGGTTCTTGCAAGGCATGGGCGGGGGCGCGATGTTCATCTGCCTCGTGGCGATCCTATCGCATCAGTTTCAGGAGGGGCGAGAGCGCAGCCGAGCCTTTGCCGCGTGGGGGATCGTTTTCGGCATCGGCTTGGGTTTTGGGCCGATCATCGGCGCCGCGATCATCGCACTGTCCAATTGGCAGTGGGTGTTCCTGATTCATGTTCCGCTGACGATTGTGACGCTGTGCCTGGTGTTCGGCGGCATGACGGAATCGCGGGATCCCGAAGCTAAACGCCTCGACGTACCAGGAATCATTGCACTTTCGTTGTCGGTGTTTGGATTGACCTATTACATCACGCAAGGATCCGACCTCGGCTTTTCGAGTTCGCCCTCGCTCGCGATTCTTGCCGCAACGGCCGCAGGGTTCGCAATTTTCGTGCTGGTCGAGAAACTGTCTTCGCGGCCAATGTTTGACTTCTCGGTGTTCAAGATTCCCAACTTCTCGGGGGCGATCATGGGCTCCATGGGTATGAATTTCAGCTTCTGGCCATTCATGATCTACCTGCCCATCTATTTTCAGGGCGCGCTGGGCTACAAAGCAGTACCCGCCGGCCTTTCGCTGCTTGCCTATACGTTGCCTACCGTTCTGGTCCCCCCGCTGGCGGAGCATCTGTCTAGCAGCTATCAGCCACGCATCGTCATACCGTTTGGATTGTTCACGATCGGCCTCGGCTTCATGCTGATGTGGCTGGGTTGCGATGCGGATCACGCGAGTTGGCTGACGATGCTGCCCGGTTTGGCGCTGTCCGGTATCGGTTTGGGATTGACTATCACGCCGGTCACCAACACGACCACTGGGGCCGTACCCAGCAACCGTTCCGGCATGGCGTCAGGGATCGACATGAGCGCCCGCCTGATTTCGCTGGCCATCAATATTGCGCTGATGGGATTTATCTTGTTGAGCGGAACGCTGTCGTACCTGACGAACGCATTTTCCAAAACCTTGGGGTCGGCTCAATTGCGGCTACTTGCGGAGAAAGTGGCAGCCGGAGATTTTTCATCGTTCGAGACGCGCTTTCCCGAACTAGCTCACCTGGATACGGGCGGTATCGTTCGGGCGGCCCTCGTGCACGGTTTCAGTCTTGTCTTGCTGTATGGGGGGATCGGTGTCTGGATCTTGGCGACGCTCAGCTTCGTGATCTTCAACACCGGAAAACGAACGGTTCAGGTTGCCTCGTGAACAATCGATCGAGCCGGCGGGTATGGCCGGCTTCGCAAGTTCCGAGTACCACCTTCTTGAATGTCCGGTGCCTGACACATCACTTTTGACTACCGCTGAATCAGCAGCTACGTGATTCGGGCAAGGACAACATTCGTCGCCTGCGAAGGACTTGCAAATGTTCAGTCACGTCACCGTTGGTGTTAGCGACATCAATCGCGCGTCGTTATTCTACGATGCCCTTCTAACTCCGCTTGGCCTGAAGCGTCGACTAGTGACGCCCGACGGCGGGCCGGTCGCCGTTTGCTGGGTTGAGCAAGGCCGCCCGTTGCCACGCTTTTACGCATACTTGCCGTTTGACGGGCGACCCGCCGGGGCTGGCAATGGAAGCATGGTCGCGTTCCTCGCCCCGTCGAACGACGCGGTTGCGGCATCATTCGCTGCAGGTCTCGACGCGGGCGGAACTAGTGAAGGGGAACCTGGGCCGCGCCCTCGATATGGCGAGGGGTACTTTGGTGCGTATCTCCGTGATCCGGATGGTAACAAGATTCACATTGTTCATCGTAGTGACGTGACGTAGTCCCATCTGACAAGGGCCGTCGAATGGAGGGCTTGGGCGAGCGATTGCCGCAACTTTCCCGAGACTGACAACGGGCCGACGTCGACCAATTATTCCCCACGCTTTTCCCGTCGGATCTGGAGACGAGCTCCAAATCGGTGTTTTTCCACCGCGTACTGTCAAGTCCTTGCAAGGGTAAAGGCTAAACCTATTGCGGTTGGAGAAATAGTCGCGATCGCCTGCTCGGGACTAACCACCCACATCAGGAGCCTCGTTACTTGATCTGCACATTGGACGGGAAATATCACTGCCTCAAGATGAGGGAGCGCGAGCACAATTTCTCGCGCTTGATTCGGTGCCTCGTTCAGTGCGGTGACTACGCCGTACCAACTCTTGGTTTGGAATATAGATTCGAGGATCGGCAACAGTGACCGCGGATATCGGCCCTGCCGCAGATCGAGAACTGATGTATCCACGTGTTTCCACCGATCGATTGAGTTTTTGGTGTTGATCGCAGGATTCGAAAAATACGCAGTGATCTCGAAATAAGCAAACTGATGTGTCGGGACTCGAGAAGGGCCAGGTCGGTACCCGAGGTCCGCGTCCGCTTTGACGAAGTCAAGTGCGGCACTACCGTAGTACGCACAAAAACCGGGCAACGCCTTTCCAAGCACTGGGGATAAATCGAGTCCCTCCCAGAAAGCAGGTTGATGCAGCATCACATGCAGTGGCCATCGGTACGTACCATACAGGCGGACTTTCGTCTTATCTGAATATTTCATTCGATTGTTGACCCTATCTTGATGAATTTTTTTACGATAGAAAAAATTCCGCTACGCTGGGACGATGTTGGCGCCCACTTCGTCTTTTAAAGTCAAAGAATCATTTGGTCAAATAGTGGGTATCAAAATCGAAAGATAGCGTGCCAATATTGGTGGAATAGAGGATGGCAACACAAGGATTCCGATGATCTCAAGATTGCGTTTTTTTGCTATTTCTCGCAAGTGTATTTTGGAGTGAATCAGGATGCCCTGATGTCCGATCCGGAATTCGATGACCACTCGGACAGTTCGCAGGCGACGGCGCTTGCAGCGTGGGGAAATGTCAAATGATCGCCACCACTACGATCTGGTGCATATTATGGCCCCGCCAGACGTGACGGTAGTGCGCCGCCCATGCGACATTGGGGGCAGCGAGGCAGCGAGGTCTGCATCTGGAGTGCTTCAGAGCCTGTCGCTACAAAATATCGATAGGTGTGCGCCAATGACGACTACTTTGCTTACCTATAATACGTTGGCGCCATTTGGCAAGGAATGGAACGAATCCTCGTCGAGTTGACGAGGTGGGTGCTATCTGAGAATCAATATTCAAATTATTAGTCATGCTTGGAAAGCATCAGGGATCCAGGCGAAAATGAGGTCGGATACTAGGGACAGTGTTGTTGTGCATGTTGATAGGCGTATGTACATGCAATGAATAACGCTTATTCAGAAATTTCATCTACCGAGTTTGTGGGAGGTCTATTAGTATTGGTTCACCACATCGCCGGATAGGCTCGCGCATTTTTTGAAATGACTGTTTGATGAATAACGTTTCTCTAGACAGCTGACCAGGTGGTCGAGGAGGAGCGTAGTGGGGCTGTATCTGGATACGGCCGCCATTGCTCGGAAAGTGGCCGAAGAAACTCCGTTGCTTGTTGTCAATGCGCGAATCAAATTGATGATTTGCGAATTTTCTAGTTGCCGGAATTTATCTGGGCGCGGAAATTAAATACTCCTATTGTATTTTTGTGTGCGATTTATGGGTGGCGCCGGTGATGTGATTATGTATCTCGATCGAAAGGAAGATTAAGGAGTTGTCCCTTGAATCCGAATCGCGTTCTGTCGAATGAGCAGACGATGCGCGCCGAGGCGGGCGTCGCGTCTGAAGTAACTGAGCCCCCCATGCGCTCCGATGCGGTATTAGAAAATGCGGTAGACATTTGCCGGGCGATTCTGAACTCGGATGTTGATCCATATACTGCTTCCATACGTGCGGAGCGCTATATCCGGAAACAGCAGGCAGTGGTGATTGCCGATAAGAAGCGTTGGCCCGATGAACTCGCGCACTTGCCGAACGCCGAGTTTGAGCAACGTCTTGATGATCTGGCGACGGCGTGTGCACCATCTGAATTGCGAGTCGTGGATGGAACGGACGAAACCGTGAGGTTTGTCTTGAGTCAATGCGTTCCCCGCGAACTGCTGCGTGGGGCTCTACTGCAAAATTTCTGCAATGCGTCGAACTCTCATGAGGTGGTGGCGAGCCTCGTGCACCGGATCCATGCGCTGCAGGTCGGTGAAGGTAAGGTTCAATCGAATTCCGCGAATCGATATCGGTTGCTGTTGTCCCAATATGGCCTCGATTTGCCCGACGTGTCGTCCGAGCGATTCTTCGCGTATCCGGATGTCATCCCATCGTCGTGGCATCTCCCGGCATACCAATTGAGCCTGTCCTTGTTTCCGAAGCGTTTCGAAGCTGAAATCTTTGGTGCGGCACTCTTTGATGCGTCGGAAATAATCGCGAGTCCGTTGCAGGCGCTAGCCGGAGATCGGCTTAGCGAAATTGGTCGTAGCCTCTACATTAAGCAGAAATTCTCGATCGGGGATGAGTTGAACCGAATCATCAGAGAGGTGATCTCCCGTTCGTTAAGGCAAACTGTGGATGCTTGCCATCCAGATGATCGTGATGCCGCCGCGGCCACCTATCGCTGGCGAATTCTGCTCGGATTTCGGACTTCGGCAATGCTTTCGATCGCATGGCGGGAAGATCTACAGGCACTGCTGAACAGCGATTACCTGGGGCCGAGGCATGCCATGGTTCGCTTGATTCAGCGCAAGGGCGTACATGCCGTTGGCTATCATGAAAGGCTGAAGGTCGGTGAAATTCCTTTCGATAGCCTAATCGTTGACGATCCGGTGGCCTTCGTCCGTGGTCTCGAGCGCTCGCGTTGGATTGCGCCGGGGCATCCAGACAAAAGTTTGTTGATCACGAAGCTGATTGAATTCGGCGGACCGATGTTCCGGGTGTTCTCCGATCCGGAGATCGATACCATCCGGCGATGGATTGCTGCGATTCCTGCTGACCTTGGCAAGGGCCACGACGACGCACACTCGGTCGACATCCCGCTCGCATGCCCGGCCCGGGGCTCCTCTTTGCATGTGCAGGGCAATATCGATGGTGGTGTCGACGTGATTCAGATTGCCGATAAGGCTCGCTTTTCTCCGCGGACCCTGTACACGAAGCTTCTCAACCATGAGCACGATCCAGTCATTTATCACGAAGCAAGGCAGTTCGTGAAGCTCTGGCTGGCCCGAAGCGGAGCGGACTTGACGCGTGACGAGGGAGCCATTCCATTCGACGTCTATTCGCACGAAAAACTCCGGAGTTGGTTCGACGATAAGGCCGCTTCGCAGTTGAAAAGCTACGAGGAATCGGAGCGAACAATTCAGAAGACCCGCGAAGAAGTGATAGATGAGGCGCTGCAGCTATGTCCGATGATCTTCATCGACGGGGCCTGGTTGCAGAAATGGGGCAATGCCGGGCTGGTGGAAACGGATATCGGATCGCACCTTTTCAAGATTTATGCGGACGAGATCGGCAATGGAAACTTCGCTTGGAATCATCCCAACATCTATCGGGCGCTGATCGGTCAGATGGGGGTTGAGCTACCCGATTTCAGAACCAGAGAGTTCGTGGAATGGCAGGGTTTTCGGACATCTGCCTTCGAGGTGCCGGTTTTCTGGCTGAGCATTTCCCTGTTTCCGCGAGCCTACCTTCCGGAGACGCTCGGTTTGAATCTCGCGATGGAATTGTCCGGGGTGGGAGGGTCATACAAGACCGCGCATGACGAGCTTCGACATTATGGATTCAGCACGTTGTTCGTCGATCTGCACAACACCATCGACAACGTTTCAACCGGACATTCGGCGTTGGCACTGGAAGCCATTGCGTTGCATATGGATCAGGTGGTGCGGAATGGTGACGCGCGATCGGTCGCTGAGAGATGGCGCCGAGTCTGGACCGGATATCGCGCGTTGACGCCACGCGGAAGAAAATGGACAGAACTGTTTAAACCCGCTGTGTATGCCTATTGATTGCATTTCCCTACCACAAAAAAGGTCCTGCTCATGACTTCATACATCGTGGGGTTGTCCGCCTACTATCACGACAGCGCGGTTGCGCTGCTAGCCGACGGAGAGATCATAGGCGCAGCCCAAGAGGAGCGCTTCACGCGGATTAAACAGGACAAAAATTACCCCGCCAATGCACTAGAGTTTTGCCTTAAGCGTGCGAACATCTCCATTGATGAGGTAGAGAAAATCTTCTATTACGAGAATCCGAAGAAGAAGTTGCGACGAATCATGTCGACATACCTCAATTTTGGGGTTGCAGGATACGGTTCATTTGTGTCTGAACTTCCGGCGTGGATCTTCGAAAAATCCAACGTCAAGCGGACTTTGTCTCGGGAACTGCAGTCGCAATTCGGCTCGAGCATGATTCTGCCGTCGATCGAATATATTGATCACCATATGTCGCATGCGGGAGCTGCGTTTTTTCCGAGTCCGTTTCCGCGTGCAGCCGTGATGTGCATTGACGGTGTCGGGGAATGGGCAACGACGTCGGCATGGGTCGGCGAGGGAAATACGATCAGACCGGTGTGGGACATCGAATTCCCGCATTCTCTGGGTCTGCTTTACTCGGCCATCACGTATTTTTGCGGTTTCAAGGTGGACTCCGGTGAATACAAACTGATGGGATTGGCGCCCTATGGCGAACCTCGTTACGCGCAGGTCATCCGCGATAATCTCATCGACGTCAAGCCCGACGGCAGCTTTTGGATGAACATGGAGTATTTCGACTATGCAGTCGGAAGCAGCATGATCAATCAGAAATTCGAAACCCTGTTTGGAGGACCTCGACGTAAGCCCGAGGCATTAATTACCAAGCGGGAGTTCGATCTTGCCGCCTCTATTCAACTTGTGCTCGAAGAAACCCTGATTCTCCTGGCGAAATCCGTGAGGATGCAGACTGGCCAGAAGGCGCTCTGCCTTGCCGGTGGCGTTGCCCTGAATTGCGTGGCGAACGGGAAGTTATTGAAGACTCGGATCTTTGACGACATTTGGGTCCAACCGGCAGCCGGTGACAGTGGCGGTGCGTTGGGGGCGGCGCTAGTCGGGTGGCATATGAGGAAGCAGCAGCCGCGCAGGCTTACCGGTCGTGATGCGATGCAATCTGCGCTACTGGGATCGAGCTACAGCAATGCTGAGATTGAGGCGGCATTGACTGCCTCCGGCGCTGTATTCCGATATGCGGAAGAAGATGAATTGTATGGCGAGGTCGCGGATCTTCTGGCGAAGGGCAATGTGGTCGGGTGGTTTCAGGGACAGATGGAATTCGGTCCACGGTCGCTAGGCGCGCGTGCGATTCTGGGTGATGCGCGCAATGTCACGATGCAGAGTGTCCTGAACCTGAAGATCAAGAATCGTGAGTCCTTCCGCCCGTTCGCTCCCGCGGTGCTGGAGGAACACGCGTCGCAGTGGTTTCAGACGGATCGGCCGAGTCCCTACATGCTGTTCGTGGTGGGCGTCGAGGAGAAGCGCCGAAGGACGCTCTCCGAGCAGGAGAAAAATCTGGATGGGATCGAACTGCTCAAGTGCATCCGGTCGAGCATTCCCGCGGTGACGCACGTTGACTACTCCGCGCGGGTCCAGACAGTCGGGGCGCGCGACAACACACCATTCCGGAAACTGCTAGACGCGTTCTATCAGAAGACCGGATGCCCGGTGCTGGTGAACACTTCCTTCAACGTCCGCGGCGAACCGATCGTGGAGAGTCCCGAGAACGCCTATCTCTGCTTCATGAGGACGCAGATGGACTACTTGGTGATTGGACAATACATCTTGTCCAAAGTCGATCAAGCAGAGCTTGTCGAGGAGAAAGACTGGCGAGAGGAATTTGCGCTGGATTGACCGGAATGTTTCCAGGTCCGATAAATTTCAATCTTCAGGATGGTGATTCCACATGGCAGCTCTCAAAAATGTGATCCAGATGTTGGTGTTTTCTTTGATTTTCATTCTAATGGTGATGCCGGTTGGATTATTTGTGAGGCTGTTTCGTGATCGTCACATGATTAAAATTCCGGTGTCACGTGAGACGTACTTCAATTTCAGGCGCTGAGTGATCGTAGGAAAATTGTGTGCGACAAACGTCGAATATTCCATTGGTCGATTTAATATCGTGATGAGGCAATCTTGAAAAAAATGACACCGGAACAGGCGCTGGAGGAAGTGTATCGTCTTACGCCGCAAATGAAGATTTATGACGAATTCATTTCCGATGTTCGTTGGCTTCCTTACACCATGTTTTTTCATCCCGCGAACTACCGATCGGATGTTGTCAATACCGATTCATTGGGGTTCCGAGACAGTCCCTGGAATGGCCGAAGTGTCAGCGTCGGAGAACTGCCGTCGACGGGATCGATCAATTTACTGGTTGGTGGCTCGAATGTGGTTGGGACAGGTGCCACGCACGACGCCTTCACCACATCGGCGTGTCTGTCTGAGATCACGCGCGAAGCATGGCTGAACTTCGGCAGCCGTGGCTATAACGCCCTCCAGGAAGCGCTACTGTTCCTGATGCACCGTCACCGATTCGATCGACTCAACCATGTCGTCATCTTGAGCGGCATGAACACACTCACTCTCGAGGGTTTGCCGGACAGCCTGTCGTCTGATCATGGCCGTTTCTACTACTCGTATGAGTACAACCAGTACATGAGCAGGTACTCGCACGACCTGCGGCGCCGCAGTGGCGGTGCGTCGGCAGCGCCCAAGAAAGGCGTACTTGGCAGGTTGACGAATATGCTCGGGGAGTACGTGGAAGATGGCGATCCGACTGGAACCATCATCGACGATCGAGACAGCCCCCCGGAAGAACGGCTGCAGCGAGCGTCCGGGGAAATCGTGAAGTCAGTCGCTTTGTGGAAAGAACTACTGGCGCCGTTTGGCGTGTCGCCAGTCTTTGTGCTCCAGCCGCTGACGTATTGGAGCAAGGATTACATGACGCCATTCGAAGAGGAGATCTTCAATGCAATCGACAGTTGCCCAAACAACTTCTGGCGGCTGTTCGGGAAGATTCTGGGCAAAGAAGTGCATAGTCCGTTCTCGGCGCTGATCGAGAAGGGGTGTCGTGAAATAGGTGTCGAATACTTTGACATGAACGATCTGCTGAAGGGTTCGCCGTTGGCCAGGCATGATTTGTTTGTCGATCGAGTTCATTGCACGGACGAGGGCTATGCTGAGATTGCCCGTCTGATCAATGACGTAATAGTCTCGTGAAAATTATCGATCCGGGAGTGAGATCATGAATCAACGCATCAATACCGATCGCCGTGCGATGGCCAGTGTGAAGAGTCGGAAGCGGAATCTATTAATTTCCTTGATTAAGAGAATTTTTTCAAAAAAGAAGAAGAATAATAACTCCATCTATCCGTTGCGGTAGAGCGGTGACTAGTCGGCTGTCCTGTCAGCGGAATCGATCTCGTTATTTTTAGGGGTGGCAGCATGAAGAAATTCGCTATTTTGAGTGATGGGTATGCCAGTTCAAGACTGAGGTTGGCGGGTTCAGACGTTGAAATCATTTCAGTCGATGACATTGTGAGGCGTGACCTCTCGTTCGGCGAGGATGACGTGCTGTATGTGCCGTCTGAGGATGGCTTGAACCTGGTCGCAGAACGTAGCGCGAATGACTCGATCAAGAAGGCAATTCGCCTGTTCAAAGATAAGTTCGAGTTTCGCGGAAAGGTAGCGAAGCTGTTTCCTGATTTTCACTACTTTGATTGTCTTACCGACGAGATCGGAGCATTGGATCTGAATTTTGACGACGGCAGGAAGTACGTGATCAAGCCGCGGCGAGGATACTATGCGACAGGGGTGAGGGAGATCGACCACCGTAGCGATTTGAAGGCCGTGCAGCTGGAAATTCAGGCCGAATTGGCGGAGCGGGGGCGATATTACCCGGACAGCATGCTGTCCGGCAGCTCGGTGATTGTCGAAGAGTTCATCGGAGAAGACATCAGGAACTCACTGTCGCTCGAATCCTGTGAGCTGGCTGCCGATCTCTTCTATGACCGCGAGGGTACACCTCGAATTGTAGGCTTGTACCATCATCCGCATCCGACATGCAGTGCTTATTTCCACACATTGTACTACTCGAACGCGGAGATCGTACGTCGGTACTCGGGGAAGGTCATAGAGTTTTTCACCGCGCTCCAGGCACTGGGAATGGATCTTCGCTCTTTTCCGATGCACGCGGAATTCAAGGTGCACCGGAATACTCTGATCCCGATTGAGGTCAATCCGTATCGGTTCGGTGGCTATGGCTTAGCTGACCTCATGCATTATGTTGCGGGGATCAATCCCTATCGTGCCTTCTTTGAAAACGAACACCTCGTCGCGGACGAGGTGTGGGCGAATCAGCGTGACAGCTATGCTTGCGTGGTGGGTTATAACGGGCAGGATCTGGTGACGGCAGACCACGTGCCCGACCACGAAGCGTTCAAGGCATTCCTCGCGCCCGGCCTGTTGCACTACGAGCCGCTGGATCACACCAACTGCCCACTCTTCGGAATCTCGTACCTCAAGCGGCATCAGGCGGAAACGCTCAGGCCGATCCTCGAGGTGGATTACAGACAGTTCTTTTCGCCAGCATCCGTGACAGTCAATTTGTAGGACGGGCGGTGGTCCGGTGTGCGCGGGGCGATTGGGTTGACGGATTCTTGAGGCGGCACGTTCGGCAGCCGATCCGCCGCGACGGCCGGAAACCGGCAGTGACGGTATTGCATCTTTTTTCGACTATGAATCATCACGCACGTCGAGGACACCACTGATGACACACGTCTTTTACCGTTCACCCAAAACGTGGATGCCGATGGCCGCATCTGGTCAGGGAATCCACATTACCGACGCATCTGGCCGCCGCTACCTCGACTCCTGTAGCGGCGTGGCGGTCACCAACCTGGGTTACAACCACACGCGTGTGATCGAGGCGCTTCAGCGTCAGGCGGCCAAGCTAGCCTATGTGTACGGCGGCGTGTTTCGAAACGAAGCGGCGGAGGAGCTGGCGACATTTTTGGTTGAACGCTCCCCCGGGCTGGACAAGGCTTACTTTCTCTGCAGCGGCTCAGAAATCGTCGAAATAGCGCTTAAGACCGCCCTACAGTACTTCGTAGAGCGCAATCAGCCGAGCAAGCGTCTGATGATCTCGCGCCGGCAAAATTACCACGGTAGCACGCTGGGTGTATTGAGCATCTCGGGGAATATTCAACGACGCGACATTTTCGATTCCGTCCTCTCCCGTGGACATTTCGTGTCGTCGTGCTATGCGTACCGCAATCAATTTCCCGGCGAAAAGGAAGAGGATTACGCGCAACGCCTGGCGGACGAACTGGAGGAGAAGATTCTCGAGTTGGGCGAGGGCAACGTCGCCGCATTTGTTGCTGAAACCGTGGTTGGCTCCACTTCAGGAGCGGTGCCTCCGGTTAAGAGTTACTTTCAGCGAATCCGTAAGGTGTGCGACAAGTACAACGTCCTGTTGATACTTGACGAGGTGATGTGTGGCATGGGGCGCACAGGCTCGCTGTTTGCGTGCAGCCAGGATGATGTCAGACCCGACATCCTGACGATCGGTAAAGGACTTGCTGCCGGCTATCAGCCCATCTCCGCAATGCTAATCCGACAACAGATTTACGATGCCATCGATGCGGGATCGGGGGTGTTGAGGAACGGACAAACCTTCGCGTTTCATGCGACCGCTTGCGCGACCGCCCTGGAAGTGCAGCGGGTGATTGAGGAGGAGAACCTGTTGGATGCAGTCCGGGAGAGAGGCGTGCAATTGCGACAGGCGTTGCACGATCAGTTTTCCGATCATCCCAATATAGGCGATATCCGAGGACGTGGACTGTTTCTCGGAGTGGAGTTAGTGAAAGACCGTGTGACCAAGGAGCCGCTTCCATTGGATCCGAATCGTAGCCTCAAGCTCCGCGCGTCTGCTCTGGAATCTGGGCTACTGTGTTATCCGCTGAGCGGCACCATCGACGGAAAGCTTGGCGAGCATGTGCTGTTCGCGCCACCGTTCATTGTCTCAGAAGACGAGATCGAGAAGATCGTGTCGATCTTCGCACGAGTTATCGGCAACGAGTTGTCCTGATGCCAAGTCGGTGCGCGTCATGCACACGCGCACCGACGTCATTCTGAGATTTGACTATCCTATCAATCATCCTGCTGGTTGATGGCACGTGGAATGAATTTTGGTTCGAATCAGGAATTTGGTATTGAAATTTCATTTGTTAATATTAATTAGTAATGCAAATTATATAAATGCTTGTGTTTTATATTGTGCGTGAATTTGAAAGGAATTTATTGGCCGGGGGGCATATTTTATTCGTCTGATCGGAATCCATGATCGGGCAGATGGTCGGGGCCTTCGAATATCGAGCATGAAAATGAACCTTGATAGACGTAAGTTTGACGGCTGGGCGTTAGAGATAGTCGATTTCAACCGCTTGCCGAGCGATGCGGGCTACATCTTTCGCAATGCGGGTGTCTGGTACGTCTGCTATCCGACGAGCGGTCAGCCGACCGACAGACAGACATTGTTGAGAGTCATCGACTGGCTGAGACGTGCCGGTCCCGACGTGCGCCTTGGACTGGAGGCCGTGCCAGAGCAAATTGGCGTTTCCAATGACGAAGCCCTAGGCGGGTTGCGATTGAAAGAGGAAACCGACATCGCGATTTCCCACGTTTGCCACTGAGATGAGGGGAACCAGATTGCTCTCTGAAACTGAAAGTCTCGAAGTGTGCGTTTCTATCGACGAAGTATGGGTCATCTCGAACGTGCTCTATTTCGATACGCGTGAACGTGCGCTGAAGCGCGCGGACATTGAGATTTGTGACAACGATATCGTCGGAATCACAGCGCCAAGAACGTCATCGGCCTCGGTCCATATCGACGGAAGTGAGTTGGTGTGTCTGCCTGGTTTTGTGAATGGCTGCGTATCGACGGGACTCAATCGAGAGGACGGGGATGACGATCGCGCTGCACGACTGGATGATGCGCTGTCCCTTGTGGTGTCGAGTGGAGTTACGACCGTCGGGATGTTCAGCGGCTGCGTGGAGGAGGAGACTGCCGCTATCGCGAAAGTCGGAGTGCGAGCGAACCTGTATCGCGAATATATGGATGTCTGGCTGGGGCCGGAGCACCGACCCGTCGAGATGGATGTCCTCGGATGTCTGTCTGATTTTGAGAAGACGGTACGGCGCTTCGAAAGCTCGGTATTGGCGATTCAGCCTGCAATCGGCTCGCAACTAGCTGCGTCGACTCAGTTGATAACTGCGCTGCACGATGCGGCCAAGAAGCGGCATGGAAGATGGGTGATCCGGGTGGATGGGGGGGCGCCGTGGGTCGAATCATTCCGGGATGCGTATGGATGCTCGGGGCTGGCGCTGTTGCGCAGCCTAGATGTGGTGGACGAGCATGCTCTCATCGTGGCGACGGTGCCGATGCCGTCGCTTGAATGGAGGCATCTGAGGAAGTGCCCTGCCAGCGTGGTCTATCCCGCCCACGAATTTGGTGCGAAGGTGGGCGAGAGTAGAGATATCGCGCGAATCGATATCGCCGGCCGAGCACAGGCGTCGCTCTGTTGGGAGCGAACTCCCCTGCTCGGGTTTGACGACCTGCGAGTTTGCCGCAGTCCTGAGCTCGCTGGTGAGGTCATCGACTTGCTAACCTGGAAAGGCGCGAAGGCACTGAATTTTCCGGAGACGGGGAGCGTTGCCGTCGGAAAGCGATCGGATCTGCTTTTGTACGATCGACGGTTGCTCCCGGAAAGAATCCCGGAACCCGGTGAGTGTGCCGCGATACTCGACATGATTCTGCGCTATTTGCCCCAAGGCGTACTGATAGACGGTCGCTGGGTGGTGCGTGATCTCGACTTGGTCAGAGGTGGCGCTGGTCGGCCGTCCGTGACCCCGCTAAGGCTCGCTCGGAGCGCGGTGGCGGTGGCGTCGGAATTTTCGGGGTGTAATAGCGGTGATCCGGCCTCAATTTCACGTGCAGCACGTCACGCAGGTCAGTTGCCTTGATGTGTGTGCTTCGCGGACATCGTTTCAACTAATATGGGACGATAGAGCGCGAAATTCGATGCGATTACGTGGGCACGTAGTACCCGTAACGCTGTCAAATCGTCGGGGACGTCCTTGCTCTGGCGGACGCGTCGACAGTCCCGATCTGCCTCAACATTCAGTTAAAACAGGTCGTGTTCTTTCAACGCAGGCTGCAGGAACTTCATCGCGGCGTCCAAATCCGACATCATCCCTGTTCGTCCCAAATGCTTCGATACCACCTCCTCCGCGATGCTAACAAACTGCCGTAGTTTTGCCGGGTAAAATTTCGCTTTAGGGTAGACTGCGTAGAGCGGCAGCGACGTTCCGCGCCAATCAGGCAATAATCTCACCAACGATCCATCGGCGAAATCGGCGCGCACAATCCACTCGGAAATGAGCACCGCACCGATGCCGAGTCGCGCTGCCATGCGCGTGCCAAACACGTGATCCAGCGCGAAGCGTGGGGCGATCTCCACGCGCTTGATTTGATCGGACCGGTCACGCAAGGCAATGCTATTGGTGTAGTACGACGTCATTGCAATCCAGGGTAGCTTGGCCAGATCCTCAGGGTTGCGGATTTCCCCATAGCGTTGAATGATGGACGGAGCTGCCGCTAATACCCGGCGCAGTTCACCAAGGGGCCGTGCCACATAAGAGGTCTTTTCCGGCTCACCCGCTCGAATCACACAATCAATCGCCTCCTCCTCGAAGTTTACGGATCCATCACTTAGCCTCCACTCAATCCGCATCTCCGGGCATTCTTTGAGATACCGGTCGGCCAGCTCGATGAGCCATTCCTGTCCGATCGCAGTCGGAACGACGACCCTCATCGTCCCGCTAGAAACAAAAGCCTGCCCTCTCATTTCCTCCTCAAACTCGGCCATTTTGCCAATCAGGCTGCGCGCGTACTCGTAGTAGCGGTGCCCCGATTCCGTTAGATTCATCTTATGTGTCGAACGGACCAGCAGTTGTGTCTCAAGGTGATTCTCCAGCGCCCTGAGGTGACGACTGACCGTGGGTTGGCTTGTACTCAACTGCCTTGCCGCGACAGATAGACTTCCTGCTTCAACTATTCTTATGAATGTACTCATCTGAATAAGGCGATTTCCGACCTCGGACATATTTACCTCACCTTAGTGGAGTTCGTGATCAGAGTTGTTGGGAAACGTAGGCGGAACGGCGATATTGTGGTCAAGCACTACAACGTCAATGATCACTTCGGTTCGCTGGGATGCCAGATGACGAGATTTCTGTGGCACGTCGATCAATATATGTGATAGCATTTAAAATGCCCCGTGATAATGCAGCTTCAAATCCTAATCTCGCTGCGTCGCCAGTCCCGTGTCACAACTGCGTACTGTTATCGTGCGTAGCGAAACCAGAATTTGGGCTATCTCGCGGTAACGTCATCATCCGCCGTCAGCACCGTCAGTCGTGAACTGGTCTATACGTTTGTCGATCGCTTTCAGTAACGGCTCAACCGTCGATAGATCGATGGTTTCTTGGCCCACGGGCACCAGTTGACTCACTGGTCGAGCGAGATTCGAAATCGGACTTCGACCAGTGTTGCCATGCCCATTCTTCCTGACCGCGATACTGATGTACTTGAGGAGAGAATCGGGGCCAACAAACAAGCATGGAACTGTATGCCCGAGGTGACGACTACGCGTGACGTGTACTGACATGTTACATCTCGATGCCCATCCATCTGGTTTCATCGCGTACATAATATTGAACCGAAAAATCAATGCGTCGCGTATGCTTTGTTCGCTTCCCTGTATTGCCTTCCATCGAGAAATTTTCTCAGCGCAATCCCGTAATTGAAAAGCATTGAATAGTACTGCGAACTAATATATCTACAACATTATTTATTCTTTCCTGGGGTGAAAGAAAAATGGCAAAAGAGAAGCGATACTTCTTGACATCAGAACGACGTAATCGCTGAAGTAACCGACTCGGCGAATATGTCGTCACTCTTAAGAGGGGCGATCTAGGGCATCAACAAGCCAAAAAGGCGACCGATCAGCAGCGCAGCCCGAGATGCGCGCGATAAGACGTAGGCGGAGGCGCTACTGCATTGTGCTATCGGTCATTCGTAGCATAGTATGACATTGAATAGACGATAGGATGCTTCAGAAGTCGCGTCAAGAGAATTTTTCCCGGAAATAGTTGCATTTCATGCAATCTTTTGGATTGAGAATGGCCTCTGACCCAAAATCCCTAGACAGTATCCAATCGGAGCTTGACGCTCGAATGATCGCGGAACGCGTCAGGAGACTTTTCGAGCGCAAGGGCATCACTAGACGCCGTCATGCCGCTACGATCAGTGCATACCTGCATCTGAGTCCGTCACAGGCGCACCGTAAGATGAAGGGTGAGAGCCCATGGACCTTGGCGCAGATAAGGGAGATCGCCACCGCGTTCGATGTCGCACCCGCCGAGCTGTTTCGGGCGGTCGATGACGCCGAGAACCTCGACTATCTGGGGCGACGTGCCATTCTGGTTGTTGGTCAAGAGGAACTGATGTGCATCGCGCAAATCGGCAGCGAGGTCGTCGCGGACATGCCATCAACATTGTTTGTCGCCGTACGGGCGCATGAGCAGTGGCGTGTTTATCGTACAGGACAAACTCCGGCCGGCAGGCAATACCAGGTGGAGAAAATCGAGATCGAGGGGAGGCGCCCCATGCCCGACCAACCGATCATTGCTATTCTTGACGACAATACGAACGCAGCGGATGAACTTGCCCGCTCTTTGCGGAAGAGGGACTTCTCGACGGTCCCATTCTATTCTATGGATACACTTCTGACTGCGATTGAAAAGACGTGCTTCAGTGGGTTCATTCTCGACTGGATGATCGGTAGCGAGACGGCCAGACGATGTATCGAAGCGATCCGCTTGACGCATGGTGTCGATGTTCCAATAGTCATCTTGACCGCCTATATGGGGCATACTGGGCACGCCACCACCATCGCGGAAATGATGACACTTCACAAGATCATCGGCCCTTATGAAAAGCCTGCGCGGTCGCCAGTGATCGCTGCCGCTCTCGAGCCATATTGCAAACGGTAGTTCCATGACTCGGTACTCGTCTTCATGCCCGCCATCGCTCAACGACTGCTGCAATACACGATTTCCTGCCTCGCGCTTTCGATAAGCGCACCGAGCTACAGCGACAGTCATGTCGATATCGTTCCGCTAGCTCTAACGATATCCGGAAAAATACAGATTCGTAACGATCCGAACCAAGAAACGTATCATTTCGACCAGGACGCGTTGCTATCTCTTCCGCAACATGAGATAGTCACTGCGACACCGTGGACTTCGGTTGCGAAATTCAAGGGAATTCTGCTCGAGGACGTGCTTGCCCGCGTAAAGGCAAGAGGGGCACATCTGGACATCGTTGCGTACGACGGTTATGTCGCACATGATATCCCCATGACCGATATCATTGCATTCCATCCTTTGATGGCTTACATGAAAGATGGGATATTTCTGAAACTCCGAAATCTAGGGCCGCTATTCCTTGTTTATCCACGCGGTATGGATCAGAAAATCCTGAGAACATCCGATTACGCGACGCGAGAAATTCGACAAATAAAAGCAATCTACGTGAAATGAGATTTGTTCTATCAAAAAAATGGCTTATCTCAAGGTGCTTCATTCCAGCGCTCGCCGTGTTCTTGATGGTGTGGATATTTTTTCTTATTCACATCATTCGTCAGCAGTCAATTTATGACCTTGTCGGACCTACGGAAAATCCATATTGGGGGATTGCACAATTCCGCATCGCAGCGGACGATTTTAAGGTGGAGTTGTTGAAATACAAGTATGGTGTGCAGCGGGACTCTGATGCAATAAGATTTAAATATGAAATTCTAGTATCTAAATTTTTCATAATTTCTCAGCGCTCAGAAACGACTCAATTCGCCTATCAGCAGCCACTGTATTACTCTGTCGTTGCCGATCTCGACAAGACATTCGCTAGAATGGATGAATGGATGACGAGGTTCCCAGTAGACAGCGAAGCAACTGATTCGCTTATCGCCGCGTCAAGCGTCTTCGATACCGCCTATGACCAATTCGTCAGTGCCGTTGGGCTCTCCGAGGTGAGGCGACGCGATGCGCTACTGGTCGAAGCGTTGCAGAACAGAAGCATGTTGCTGTACAGCAACATCGGTGTATCGCTGCTGTTTTTTGTGGCGGTCGTCATCTTTGCGCGATCGATTCGAAATTTTCGCCAAGCACTACGAACTGCACAACAAGTCGCGCATACTAAACAAGTTTTTCTTGCCGCAATTAATCATGAACTGCGCAACCCTTTGCAGACGATAGTGTCCGCTAACGAGAACATATCACACTATGCCACGAGTCAGGATTTGATGCATGCCGCGATCAACATCGACCATGCAGTAACGCACATTGAAACGCATATGAGGGATCTGACTGATTACCTAAGACTCCAGACGAACAAGGTAAACTTGCGCATCTCCACTGTTGATCTGCAGAAGATCGTCAACGAGGCTGTTCGGATATTTAAATCTAAGGCGGAAGAAAAAGGAATTCGAATTAATTCGACGATTTACACGCCGCTCACAAAATTCATTTCAGATGAGCAGCGTGTGCAGCAAATCATCTATAATCTTGTTGAGAATTCTATAAAATATTCCGCGAGCGGTACTGTCCAGATCAGATGTGGAATTCCTTCGACATCTGACGGTTCTTTGGTGACAATAGAAATCACTGACGAGGGTGTTGGCATTGATAAGGGCGTGGTGAACTTTCTGTTTTCACCATTCTTTCAAAGCTCGATTCCAGAAAATTCAGCCGTCTCTGGGTACGGAATGGGCTTGGCAGTTGTGCGCGGCCTTGTGGAAGTTCTGGGGGGGCAGATATCGGTAGATAGCGACATCGGCAAGGGGGCGACCTTCACCGTCAAACTTCCTTACCGATCATATCCGATGCCAGATGTGTTGCTGCCAATCAAAATCGATCCAACGCGTGCCGACGCGGATAATCATCCATGACTCTCAAGCAAGCGGCAGATATCATTCGACATCGACTCACCCTTCGAGACCGCTAGCACGTTCGGGCCGAGGTCATGGATTTCATAT
The DNA here is from genome assembly GCF_001524185.1 of Burkholderia sp. FL-7-2-10-S1-D7. Classification (NCBI taxonomy): domain Bacteria; kingdom Pseudomonadati; phylum Pseudomonadota; class Betaproteobacteria; order Burkholderiales; family Burkholderiaceae; genus Burkholderia; species Burkholderia sp. FL-7-2-10-S1-D7. Next base: position 38,820 of record NZ_LOWY01000090.1, read on the forward strand.
TGAAGATCGCCTAACGTCTGATGCATCCTGCTTGAATTTGACTTGATCTTTTCGATGAACATAATCGGACGAGAAGTGCTCAATGTTTCCAGTGCACCAGCAATGACAGTTTCCTCCATGCCTTCGACATCGATCTTTATCAGATCGACATACGACTGATTCAACGAATCAAGTGTGATTAGCGGAACGTCATACCCACGATCGTAATCGATATTCTGTCCAATATCCTCGTTCGTGGTGCTTTTGATAAGTTCAAGGCTTCCGAAGCTAGATTTCTTGTGATAGTCGATGAATGGTATTTTCAGGACCCCATTTTTGTTGCCAATGGCGACATTTTTTGCCTCTACATTGAAGCAATTGTTAATGGCGATATTCCCGCATAGTGCATAATATACTGACCTTTGTGCTTCAATTGAGATAACACTTCCGGCTCCGTCCAATGCTCGAGCGAACTCAATCGTGTGTACGCCGATATTGGCTCCGCAGTCGATTGCGAGAACAGGACGTTTGCCGTCTAGTTCGCGTTTCTTTAATTCAAGAATCGATGTCAGTAATTTTATATCGGTTTTATAGAAGTTTCCAGTCTCTAGTATGTTCCATCCCACACCGTAACTTCCATATTCCGCGCTGTGATTTTCATCATTCTTGTTAATGATAAGCGTTCCGTGATTTGTTGATGCCAAAATGTAAGCGATTCTCATGGATACCCCTTATCAAATGCGGTTTTCCTGTCAGAGCCAATGTCGTGGCGATATTGACGTCAACGAACCCGATGGGTGCCGAACCTAACCTCCAGCGCAATTTACGCAGAATGTGTGAGCTGCACAATGATCGCGGTTCTCGCGGAGCGCTCTGGAGATTGGATCATTCCTGGATCAGGAATCGATCACGGTTCTTTGCATCCTTGATCCATGCTGGTGCGCGACCACGGCCCGACCAGGTTGCGCCGGTCTTCGGATCTCGATACTTCGCTTCGACTGCTACTTTCGGTGTGCGGCCGCGTTGTCTACCGAAGATGTCCTTTTCACTAATTCCGTACTCTGTAACCTTCGCACGGATGTTTTCTACAACAGCTTGGAATTCTGCGATGCGGGCAGCCTCGGTTTGCGCTACGAGAGCGTCCATCTTAGCTTTCAATTCTTTGTATGTTGCCATGCGTCTCTCCTCTGGTTATGTTGTTTGCATGATAGCGGCTTTGACGTGAACGGTGCTCCGCGTTTGCTCGTCAGTTCATCCAGTGCGCGCACGACATCTGAAGCGCTCAATCGCTGACCAACATCGATAGCTAGTGCTTCGCGCGTAAAGACGTCGATGATGGTCAGCGCGCGGAACCTCTGGCCGTTCGAAAGCTGGTCGGCGACGAAGTCCAAGCCCCACGCCTGATTTGCCGCCGTCGACTTTGCACGTGCCGGGCGGCTCATCTGCGCACGTCGCTTGCGGTTTGGTCTGTAGCGCAGCGACAGCCCTTCCTCACGATACAGACGGTACAGCCGATTCTAGCTGACCTGATAGCCCTCCCGTAGTAGTAGCACGCGTATCTTGCGGTTGCCAAAATCGCTCCAGCAAGTGTGTCCGAAGCGCACATTCTGGAGCGGTTCACTATCAATGGGATCGAATAGGAAAACGCCCGCTCGAAGAGCGGGCGTTTGAAGAGGTGGGGCAGGAAACTTACCGCGGAACAACATCCAAGCCAGTAAGCCCCGCTCCCTGTTTTTTGTCGCCGGACATGGATCGGCTGCAGGGTAAGAGTAGCTGCTATTCGGCAGACTCGCAACGGCTGTTCTCCTTCTTATCCGGCGGCGCCTGTCTCAAGTGCTGCGATATAGCGCAGCAAGTACTCAGCACGTCCCTCCGATACAAGCTGTTCGGCAGTCTTGTAGTCAAAGGTTGCCAATGGATCATTGCGATACCAGTACAGGGCCTTCTGGACGTCGCCGGAGATATCGGTTGCTGCACGGATGATCCGAAGCGCGTCTCGAAGAAACTTCTGGACGCTTTCCGAGCCCGCCAGGCGGCTCACCGTGTTGCGGTGTACATGGGCTAGCCGCGCGAGCGTTTGCATATCGATGTGCAAGGCGATGGCGAAACGTCTTGCCGAGATGATCGGAGCGATGCTTGTCGGCTCTCTCAAAGACGCCATGAATTGGGCGAAATCGCTGGAACTGCAGGTAATGTCGGATTTCATGGGGGCGCCTGATTGCACACTATGTGCACATCTATAGCACATGCGCACCCGCTTCGGCCTGCATATCTCAACCTGACTGAGCAAGGAAAGCACGGATGGGGCTCAGAGGGAGCCGTCGACCTTGTCGGCAGCGTTGGGATGGTGCGACCCAATATCAGCGCAAGTCTTTGACTTTTATGGAATTGTTGAGTGCCTTCCGTACGGAGTTCAACTTTTCTGCGAATTCTGTAGGGAAAGGTCACCTTTTCTGCCACTCCTTCATGAAGAAGTTCGCAGAAAAGATGATCAAGTCATTGATTTGCATGGACCGTAGAGACCACCTTTTTTGCGAACCTACACAATTCGGCGTCGATGGCACACGGATTCAGGCCTGGGCTAGCCACAAGCGCATCCGTCGCAAAGTGTTAGCGACGACGACCGGCCGCCAGGCAACTGGCACGGCCGGCCGCGCAGCAACGAAACGCATGAATCGAAGCGCGACGGTGACAGCCGCCTGTACCGAAAGAGCAATGTGGCGCGGGCGCTGCCGAGCCATCTTGGTCATGTGCTGACCGACAATCGGCACGGTCTGGTGGTCGATGTACAGGCCAGCCGGGCGAATGAGCCGAAATCGAACGCTTCGCGGTAAGCGCCGCGAACGGCCAAAGGGAAACTACGTCCGGCCCGACGGTAATTCAACAACCTGCTAACGACTACCCGAGCGGCGCAGTCTCGGGTACGTCGGCGGGCATGGTAAATCGGCGAAAGACCGGCGCGGCCCCGAGATGCGCTTGCGGCGGAATGTCCGTCTGAGTCAACGGATACGGCCGCGTCAGGCAAAACGCGGGCGCGCATTCAGGCAATGTTGCTTGGTTCAGCGCGGACGTCGTATCGCTGAATTTGTTTCGTATTGCTGAATTGGAACCGTGTGTCGCCGGCTCGTTTCGTTGACGCCGCGCACTGCGCTCCCGCGCTCCCGGCGCGGTGCAGACATGCGTGCTTGCGTGTCGCACGCGATTCAGGCTGGCGGAGGGAACCGCAAAACGCGGCGATTCGAGCCGCCGGCCTGTTGCCCACGACCTCAGACCGCGCTGGCTGCGTCGATCTTGCGGATATCTTCATCGTCGAGCCGCACGCGGATCGCTTCTCCGAGCAATGCGAGCTGCGCGAGCGACGTCGCACTCGCAATCGGTGCGGTGATCGTCGGCCGCGCGATCTGCCACGCGAGCGCGATCGCGGCCGGTTGCGTGCCGTGCTTCGCCGACACGTCGTCGAGCGCCGCGAGAATGCGCAGGCCGCGCGCATCGAGATAACCGGCGACGCGATCGCCACGCACGCTCTTCTTCAGGTCGGCCTCGCTGCGGTACTTGCCCGACAGGAAGCCGCTCGCGAGCGCGTAGTAGTTGACGACGCCGAGCCTCAGGTCGCGCACGACCGGTTCGAGATCGCGCTCGTACTCGGCGCGGTCGATCAGGTTGTATTCCGGCTGGATCACCTGATACGCGGGCAGCCCGTTGCGCTTGCTGACCTCGGCGGCTTCGCGCAGGCGGGCACCGCTGTAGTTCGACGCGCCGATGATGCGCACCTTGCCCGCGTCGATCAGCGTCTGGTAAGCGGAGAGCGTTTCTTCGAGCGAGGCCGTGTCGGCGAGATCGCGGTGCGAGAAATACAGGTCGATGTAGTCGGTCTGCAGGCGGCGCAGTGAATCGTCGGCGGCCGTCAGGATGTTGTCCTTCGTCAGGCCGGCGCGCGCCGCGAGCAGGCCGACCTTGGTCGCGATCACGACCTGGTCGCGCTTGCCGGAACGCTTGAGCCACTTGCCGATGATCGTTTCCGATTCGCCGCCGCTGTTGCCGGGCGCCCAGGCCGAATAGACGTCGGCGGTGTCGATGAAGTTGATGCCGGTATCGGCGAGCGCGTCGAGCAGCTCGAACGATGTGTTTTCGTCGACGGTCCAGCCGAAGACGTTGCCGCCGAAGGCGAGCGGGGAAACCTGGATGTCCGACGTGCCGAGGGTACGTAGTGCCATTTTGCTCTCCGGAATCTGGGGGGTGACGGGATGGGACGACAGGATTGGCCGGGATGAATGCGACGTGAAGGCGCACGGGCGAAGCGCTTGCGCCGTTGTCGCGGACGCCGGAACATTCTCGCCGATCGAGCGGAATCGCGCAGCGGGCGCGCGCTCATGAAGACGGAGGAATGGCAGCGGACGGCGGATGTGCCGTCCGCCAGGTGGATGATCGGTGCGGCTGCGTTCGATCGGGAACCGAATCTTGCGGCGTCTGGGGGAGAGACCGCCGGAGACCGGCGTATCACATCACTTCGACGGAGCGGAACAAAAAGCGGGCGGCAACGTTGCCACCCGCGATCGATCGGCGCTCCGACCCGTTACCGCAACTGCACGGCCGCCAGAAACAGCACCATGCTGCCGATCGCGCCATCGAGTACACGCCACGCAACAGCCTTGCGGAACCACGGCGCAAGCAGCCGCGCGCCATATCCCAGCCCGAGGAACCACACGACGCTGACCGACATCGCGCCGATCGCGAACGCAAGCCGCGAGCCTTCCGGCTCGCGCGCGCCGGCGGTGCCGATCAGCAGGAACGTATCGAGATACACATGCGGGTTGAGCCACGTGAACGCGAGCGTCATCAGCACGATCGCGACCGCGCTCTGCGGCGGCGGCGCGCCGGCGTCGCCCCGCACGTCGAGCGTTTCGTGTCCCGGCTTGAACGCGCGGCGCAGCGCATTGATGCCGAACCACGCGAGATACGCGAGGCCGATGTATAGCACGACGTGGACGAAGGTCGGATAGCGTTCGACGAGGACGGACGCGCCGCCGACGCCCGCGCCGATCAGGATCATGTCGGACAGCGCGCACAGCAGCACGATCTTGCCGACATGCGAGCGCATGATGCCTTGCCGGAGCACGAACGCGTTCTGCGCACCGATGGTGACGATGAGCGACCCGCACAGGGCGGCGCCGTGGGAAAAAGCGATCCAGTTCATGATGGGGAGCGGTGAAGCAGTAGACGGGTGAATCGGTTGGCGCTAGTCTGCGGTCAGCCGGACCATAAGAGAAGCTAATTCACCTAATGCCGATTAAGGAAATCTAATGCTCGACTACGCATTGCTCGACGCTCTCGCGGCGGTGATCCGGCACGGTTCGTTCGAACGGGCGGCCAGGGAGCTGAACGTCACGCCGTCGGCGGTATCGCAGCGCGTGAAACTGTTGGAGGAGCGCGTCGGCAGCGTGCTCGTCAAGCGCGGGCAGCCGTGCGTCGCGACGACGTCGGGCGCGTTGCTGTGCCGGCATACGGAGCGCGTGCAGTTGCTCGAGGCCGAACTGGGCGGCCGGATGCCCGCACTGCCGGGCCAGATCGCGAGCGCATGGCCGATGCTGCGCGTGGCCGTCAACGACGACAGTGTCGCGACCTGGTTCATCGATGCGGTCGGGCCGTTCTGCACCGAGCGCGAGACCTTGCTCGACCTCGTGATAGACGATCAGGACTACACGGCCGCGCGCATTCGCGACGGCAGTGTGCAGGGCGCGGTGACCGCGCAGGCTGAACCGATCCAGGGATGCCGGTCGACGCGGCTGGGGCGCATCCGCTATCGCGCGGTGTGTTCGCCGGCGTTTTACGACCGCTATTTCGGCGCGGGCATCACGCGCGATGCGCTGCGCCGTGCGCCGTGCGTCATGTTCAATCCGAAGGACGGTTTGCAGGCGCGCTTCATCCGGCGCGTGACGCGTGCGGATCTCGATCCGCCGCAACACTGGATCCCGCACGTCGCGGGTTACCTGCGTGCATGCGAAACGGGGCTGGGATGGGGGATGTGCCCGGACCGGATGGTCGATCGCCAGCTTGCGGCGGGCGAACTGGTCGACATGTCGCGCGGGCGGACCGTCGATATCGACCTGTACTGGCAGAGCTGGCGCCTGTCGATCGGCTGGCTCGACGATTTCAGCGCGGCGCTGAAGGCGCGCGCCGCGCTGTTTCTCGACTGATCGAAGCGGGCGCGGGGGACGGTGGCGGGCGGCGGCGCGCAGGTTACGCGCCGCGCAGGGTCAGACGTGGTGCAGGCCGTCGAAGTCGACGATCTGTACGAGGCGGCCGTGCATTTCGATCAGGCCGCGCTTCTGGAACTTCGACAGCGTGCGGCTGACCGTTTCGAGCGTCATGCCGAGGTAGCTGCCGATGTCTTCGCGCGTCATCCGCAGGTTGAATTCCGACGGCGAGTAGCCGCGCTTCAGGTAGCGCGACGACACGTCGAGCAGGAACGCGGCGACGCGCTCTTCGGCGTTCAGCGAGCCGAGCAGCATGGTTTGTGACGTTTCGCGCACGATCTGCTCGCTCATCAGCTTGTGCATGCGCAGCTGCATCGAGCCGGCTTCCGAGCACAGCGACTTGAGCGCGCTGTACGGAATCACGCAGACCGAGCTGTCTTCCAGCGCAACCGCGGTGCGCGGGTGCGTGTCGTCGCAGATGCCGTCGAGGCCGAGCGCTTCGCCCGCGAGGTGCAGACCGGTGACCTGCTCGCGGCCGTCGTGGCGCGTGGCGACGGTTTTCAGCGAACCCGAGCGCACGGCGTACAGGTTGTCGAAGGTGTCGCCTTCGCGGAACAGCGCTTCGCCGCGCTTGACCGGGCGCGCCGCGCAGATGACCGATTCGAGGCGGCTGAGCGCTTCGGGTGCGAGGCCCTGCGGCATGCACAGATGCCGCATCGCGCACGACGAGCAGTGCGGGGCCTGACGGGGAGCCCAGTTGCCTGCATGGGACGAGGCGGCGGGACGTGTGGCGACGGGCGTCAACATGATCGTTTGCTCCAGCGTTGAATCGACCGAATCATTGTCCCACCGCAAGTTGCCGCTGTCGGGTGACAAAACGTCGCGACCGCGCGCACATGTCGCGGGCATCGTAGCGGCATGCAAGCATGCCGTCGCGTGTGCGCGCCGCGACGCGCACGCTGATGCCGCTGTGATGCCGGTGCCGCTCAGCTTTCCTGATCGTCTGTATGCGCGGCGGCCGGGATCAGCAGCACGGGCAGCGTTGCATGCCGCACGCACTGTTCGGCGATGCTGCCGAGCACGAGGCGACGGAACCCGCGGCGGCCGTGCGTGCCGAGCACGAGGAGGTCGGCGCCGAACGCTTTCGCACCGTCGAGGATCAGCGTCGACACGTCGCTGAGCGACGACGCCTCGCTCGTCAGCGTCTCGCCCTTCACGCCTGCCGCCTGCATCAGCGTCTTGAACTCCGCCGCGAGCGCATTGCCTTGCGCGATGAGCTGGTCGCGCAGCACGGACGGATCGTAGCCCGGCACGTTGTAGTAGATCGCGGCGTTCTCGACGACGTAGAACGGTTGCAGTTCGGCACCGTGCTCCTTCGCGAGCGCGAGGGCGGCATCGAACGCGTGGCGGGCCGTGTCGCTGCCGTCGATGGCAACCAGAATGCGCTTGTACATGGTGTCTCCAAGTGGCGGGTTGAACGAAAGTCGGCCGAACGGCCGAGCAGGCCGTGCGTCGCTGCGAGGCAGGGTAAACCAACGGCAGGGTCTTTGCAGCGACGTGCCGGTCGTCGCGAGTGTGCATTGAATATCAACCGGATCGCGACGACGTGACTTCGATCAACGCCGATGCATCGACGTCGCGAAACCCGGCTGTCGACCTGAACCCGGCGCCGATATCGATTCCAGCGCCGATTTGGAGCAGCGGCGCGCGAACGCGCACGTCGCTCCGCCGCCGTCGGCCGTCGGCCGTCGGTCTCGCGTCGACCCGCCAAACGAACGAGCGATTCAAACGCCGCGCGCGTCACCGCGGCAGCACCGTGATTTCGATCACGCGTTCCGGCCGGCGTCCATGACCGGGCCAGTACGCGCTGCCGTACATCCGGTGAACCGGGCCGTACGACGCGTCGCCCGCGTGCGACGGCGCGTCGAACCCCTTCTCGATCACCATGTAGCCGGGACGCAGCGCGAACGCCGGATGATTGCCGCCCTGCCGGCTGTCGAAGCCGGCGAAGCCGTCGCCGGCCTCGGGCATCGCGTTGACGAGCGATGCGTTGCTGCCCGTGATCTGGTCGGGCGAGAAGGCGCCGCCGCTCGCGAGACGCGCGGCCTCGCGATTCTTGCCGTCGGTGTCGACGGTGCTGTCGTGCGTGTCGTCGTTGTCGAGTTCGATGCTGCGCGGATGCGTGGTGTGCGGTTGAGCTGACGTTTCCATCACGGCTCTCCTGGCGGCGAAGCGCTCCGGATCGAAGCAAATCCCGTTCCGGGCAGGACGGGAAAACGGCGCGCGCGCGATCGCCGCGGTGGTGTGGCGCGCGCTGATTTGTCATGATTTATTTCAGCTAGAACACCCGTTTTCTACAGAGTATGATTCATTTCCTGCGAAGCGGCGACAGGGGATGCGGTCTTGCCGCCTCTGCCCGCATCGGGGCACCGCAGCACCCTTAAGACGGGTAGTGAACAACAAGTCAAGGGACTAGAGGTGGCGGATTCATGCAAGCGACTACTGCCTTCACGCACCGCGGTTATCTGTTGAATTGCGCGCCCGCGCGCGCCAGTGACGGGTCGTTCAAGCCCTACGTCGTGATCTCCAGATCGAGCGACGGGGAACTCGTCGCCAACCGTTTTTTCCCGACCGAGCTCCAGTTCAACGACGAAGGCGACGCGATCGCGCACGCGCGCGACTGGGCCGTGCGCTGGATCGACGCGAGCAGTATTACGATCTGACGCCGTCGCGCGGCGGCGGCATCGTCCGGCCGGCCGATCCCCCGACGTGCCGCTGCCGATCGAAAACGCGGTAATCTTCTGGAACCCGTCACTTTATTTGCGGCCGTGCGATCGAGCGCGGCCGCCTGCATTGGCATATGTCGACATCACCCGCCCGTCAGTGGGGCCTCGAAGAAATCGTTGCCGGCTTGCGCGAATCGCGCGAGGAACTTCATCGCACGCGTCATCCGCGCGGCATCCGCGAGCTGCCGTCGCGCGACGCGATCTGCAAGATCGTCACCGGCCTGCGCGCGTCGATGTTTCCGACGCACTACGGCGCGCCGGATCTGACCGACGAAAGCGTCGACTATTACGTCGGCCACACGCTCGAAAGCACGCTGCGGATCCTGTCGGAACAGATCCGCCGCGCGCTGCCGTTCCTGCCCGAGCACGCGGACACGCCGTTCGCCGAACTCGACGAACGCGCGTTCGAGATCGCGCGCGAGTTCGGCCGGCAGTTGCCGGCGGTTCGCGCGCTGCTGGTCAGCGACATCCAGGCTGCCTACGCGGGCGATCCGGCCGCGCAGCACATCACCGAGATCCTGCTGTGCTATCCCGGCGTGCTCGCGATGATGCACCATCGTCTCGCGCACGCGCTGCACCAACTCGGTGTGCCGCTGCTCGCGCGCTTCATCAATGAAATCGCGCACTCGGCCACCGGCATCGACATTCACCCGGGCGCGCAGATCGGCCCGAGCTTCTTCATCGACCACGGCACCGGCGTCGTGATCGGCGAAACCGCGATCATCGGCGAGCGCGTGCGCGTGTACCAGGCCGTCACGCTCGGCGCAAAGAGCTTCCCGGCCGATGGTGACGGTGCGCTGGTGAAGGGCAACGCGCGGCATCCGATCGTCGAGGACGACGTGGTGATCTACGCGGGCGCGACGATTCTCGGCCGCGTGACGATCGGGCGCGGCTCGGTGATCGGCGGCAACGTGTGGCTTACGCACAGTGTGCCGCCCGGCACGAGCGTCGCGCAGGGCAAGGTCCGCGAAGGCGGCAGCGGCGAGAAGCCGTGACGCGGCGCGCGAACGGCGCAATGGTCGTTCGCGCAGCGCAGGTGAAGGCGTGCGCCGATGCCCGCACACAAGGTGTGCGAAGGGCACACACGGCTACCGCCGAACATGCCGTTCGTCAGTGTTTGCCGGCCGGCGAGCGATGCTTGTACAGCACGTCCTGGTCGACGCGGATCAGGTTCTGCCCCGCATCGACGACGAAATCCACACCGTTGTACGCGCTGCCCGTCAGCAGCAGGATCGCGCCCGCGACATCGTCGGGGCCGGCGATGCGCGCGAGCGGCGTCGATGCACGGCTCGCGTGTTCGAAGTCGGCCTGCGTCTGGTCGTCGCTCGGCAGCATCAGCCCGGGGAACACCGCGTTCACGCGCAGCACCGGCGACGACGACAGCGCGAGCATCTGCGTGAGGTTGCCGAGCGCGGCCTTCGCGACCGTGTAGCTGAAATGGTCGCGGTGGAAGTTTTCCTTGATCTTCTGGTCGACCACATTCACGACCACACCCTGCGTGCCGGCCGCGCGGGCCCGTTCGTAGAATGCACGCGTGAGCAGGATCGGCGCGCGGCAGTTGACGGCCCACGCCTGGTCGAATGCCGCGAGGTCGAAGCTCGGGAAATGGTCCTGCCAGAACACTGACGCGTTGTTGACCAGCACGTCGAGGCGGCCGAAGCGCGCATACACCTGGTCGATCAGTGTGGTGATCTGCCCGGCATCCGACAGGTCGGCCTGCAGCGCGACCGAATCGTGCCCGCTCTCGGCGATCGCGCGGGCCGCTGCCTCTGCGGCATCGGCCGAACGGTCGTAGTGCACCGCGGTGCGATAGCCGTGCGCGGCGAAATACTCGGCGAACGCGCGCCCGGCCCGGCGCGCGGCGCCGGTCACGAGCACGACCGGCGCGTTTGCCGCTTGCTTCGTGGACTGCATTACGTATTCGTCAGGTTGACTGAAGAAGGATTCGCGACGATCGACAGGAATTCGCGCCGCGTGGACGGATCGGTGCGGAACGTGCCGAGCATGCGCGACGTGACCATCTCGACGCCCGGCTTGTGCACGCCGCGCGTCGAGATGCACTGATGCGCGGCTTCGAGGATCACGCCGACGCCCTTCGGCTGCAGCACGTCGAACAGCGTGTCGGCGATCTGCACGGTCATCTTTTCCTGGATCTGCAGGCGCTTCGCGAACGCGTCGACGAGGCGCGCGAGCTTCGAGATGCCGACGACGCGATGGTTCGGCAGATACGCGACGTGCGCGCGGCCGATGATCGGCACCATGTGGTGCTCGCAGTAGCTCTCGAAGCGGATGTCCTTCAGCACGATCATTTCGTCGTAGCCGTCGACTTCGCTGAACGTGCGCGCGAGGATGTCGCGCGGCTCCACCGCATAGCCGGCGAAGAACTGTTCATATGCGCGCACGACGCGTGCCGGCGTGTCGAGCAGGCCTTCGCGGGCGGGATCGTCGCCGGCCCAGCGCAGCAGCACGCGAACGGCATCCTCGGCTTCTTCCCGGCTCGGCCGGGATGCGGCCGGCTCGGGCCGCGCGGATTTTTTACCCATCTAGTCACTCCATCGAATGCGGCCGCCTGCGGCGGCGCGAATATCCGGGCATTGTTTCATGCTTTCGCGGGTCGTGCGTGCGGCCTGCCGCACACCCGGCATCACTTCGGCCATTCGTCCTGCTCGTCGTTGAACAGCGATGCGACGACGCCACGCAACCACGCCGTGCGCGGATCGTTGTGGAACTTGCGGTGCCAGTGCTGCTTCAGGTCGAAGCGCGGCAGCGGCAACGGCGGCTCGACCGGCACGATGAACGCATGCTCGGCCGCATAGGCATAGCCGATCGCGTGCGGCACCGTCGCGATCAGGTCAGTGCGGCTCAGGATGAACGGCAGGCTCATGAAGTGCGGCGTCTCGAGCACCGCGCGGCGGTGCATGCGCTGCTTCGCGAGGTATTTCTCGAGCACCTCCTGGCTGCGCCCCTCGGCGCGCACCACCGCATGCCCGCACGCGAGGAACTGCTCGGCCGTGAACGGGCGCGCCTGTTCGAGCGGATGGCCGCGTCGCATCAGGCAGACGAACCGGTGCGTGAACAGACGCTGCTGGAAGAAGTTGTTGCCGTCGAGATCGGGGAAGTAGCCGACCGCGAGATCGATCGAGCCGGCTTCGAGGCCGCGGCCGACTTCGTCGTGCGCGAGCGAAACCGAGCGCAGGTTCGCGTGCGGCGCGCGCGTCGCGAACGCCTGCAGCAGCTTCGGCAGGAACACGATCTCGCCGACGTCCGACAGCGCGATCGAGAACGTATGCGTGCTCGCCGCCGGATCGAAGTCATGCGGCGCGACGAGGCCGCGCTCGATCTGCGCGAGCGCATCGCGCGCGGCCGGCAGCAGCGCGAGCGCGCGCGGCGTCGGCTCCATGCCGCGCGACGTGCGCACGAACAACGGATCGCCGAAATACTCGCGCAGGCGGCCGAGCGCAGTGCTCACGCGCGGCTGGCTCACGCCGAGCAGGTCGCCGGCGCGGCTGACGTTGCGCGTGTCGTCGAGCGCGACGAGGTAGGGAATCAGGTTCAGATCGAGCGCATCCATCGTGAGGCCGGTATCCAGGAAACGTATACAACTTATCTCCAAAATCGGATTGCCGCATAGTCGGGAAAGCGCTCAAATGGGTTCCATTATTCGAACCAATGTTCAGGAGACGAACAATGCGCACCCAGGTCGCCATCATCGGCGCCGGTCCGTCCGGCCTTTTGCTTTCTCATCTGTTGCGCCTGCAAGGCGTCGATTCCATCCTCGTCGAAGCGCGTTCGCGCGAATACTGCGAGAACCGCATCCGCGCCGGCGTGCTGGAGCAGGGCACCGTCGACACGCTGAACGAAGCCGGCCTCGGCGAGCGGATGCGCCGCGAAGGGCTCGAACATCACGGCATCGAGCTGCTGTTCTCCGGTCAGCGCCATCGCATCGACCTGAGCGCGCTCACCGGCGGGCGCGCGATCACCGTCTATAGCCAGCATGAAGTCGTGCGCGACCTGATCGCGGCCGGCGACGCGCATGGGCACCAGATGCATTTCGAAGTCAGCGAAGTCGCGCTGCACGATATCGAAAGCGAGCACCCGTTCGTCACGTTCAAGCATGCGGACGGCCGCGCGGACCGCATCGACTGCGACTACATCGCCGGCTGCGACGGCTTCCACGGCATCGCACGGCAGACGATTCCCGCCGAGCGGCTGAACACGTTCGAGCGCGTCTATCCGTTCGCGTGGCTCGGCATCCTCGCCGACGCGGCGCCGTCGCTCGACGAGCTCGTCTACGCCCATCACGACAACGGCTTCGCCCTGTTCTCGATGCGTTCGCCGACGGTCACGCGCCTCTATCTGCAGTGCAAGCCCGACGAAGACCTCGCGGAATGGTCCGACGCGCGGATCTGGGACGAACTGCACACGCGCTTCTCGAACGACACCGGCTGGACGCCGACCGAGGGCCGGATCACGCAGAAGAGCGTGACGCCGATGCGCAGTTTCGTGTCGGAGACGATGCAGCACGGCCGCCTGTTCCTCGCGGGCGATGCCGCGCACATCGTGCCGCCGACCGGCGCGAAGGGGATGAACCTCGCCGTGGCCGACGTCCGCGCGTTGTCCCGCGCGCTCGGCGCGCGCTATCGCAGCGGCGACGCGACGCCGCTCGAGCGCTATTCGGCGACCTGTCTCGAACGCGTGTGGCGCGCCGAGCATTTCTCGTACTTCATGACGAACATGCTGCACTCGTCGCCGGAGGATTCGCCGTTCGTCAATCGCCTGAAGTTTGCCGAGCTGAAGTACGTGACGCGCTCGCGGGCCGCCGCGCAATCGCTTGCCGAAAACTACGTCGGCCTGCCGTTCGACGACCAGACGCCCCCCGAGGGATCCCGCCTTGACAACGCGCTGTGCGCGACTCTATGATCGGCCATCGTTCGCTAATCGAATATGGGTTCGAATAGCGAACAAATGCCGAAGGTCGACGACGGCCTTCGACGCGGCACGCGACACGCGCGTGTCCCCTCGACAGGCCGCGCATCGTGCCGCGGGTTCGTATCAGGAAGAGACATGGTCAACAAGATTTTCGAATCGCTTCAATCGGCGGTCGCGGACGTCCACGACGGCGCGACCATCATGATCGGCGGTTTCGGTACGGCAGGCATGCCGTCCGAGCTGATCGACGCGCTGATCGAGCAGGGCGCGCGCGGCCTGACGATCGTCAACAACAACGCGGGCAACGGCGAGACGGGTCTCGCGGCGCTGCTCAAGGCGAAGCGGGTGCGCAAGATCATCTGCTCGTTCCCGCGCCAGAGCGACTCGCAGGTGTTCGACGCGCTGTACCGTGCGGGCGAAATCGAGCTGGAACTCGTGCCGCAGGGCAACCTCGCGGAGCGGATCCGCGCGGCGGGCGCCGGCATCGGCGGCTTCTTCACGCCGACGGGCTTCGGCACGAAGCTCGCCGAAGGCAAGGAAACGCGCGTGATCGACGGCAAGTCGTACGTGTTCGAGACGCCGATCCACGCCGATTTCGCGCTGGTGAAGGCGTACAAGGGCGATCGCTGGGGCAACCTCGTGTATCGCAAGACCGCGCGCAACTTCGGGCCGATCATGGCCAGCGCCGCGAAGGTCGCGATCGTGCAGGTGTCGGAAGTCGTGCCGCTCGGCGGGCTGAACCCGGAACACATCGTGACGCCGGGCATTTTCGTGCAGCGCGTCGTCGAAGTGCCGCAGGCCGCGCATGCGGCCGAGCTGGCCGCCGAACGTGCATCGCAAGCCGCCTGACCGCCCGAGGAGACCCGACATGAAACGACTGACCCGCGATGAAATGGCCAAGCGCGTCGCCCAGGACATCCCCGAAGGCGCGTACGTGAACCTCGGCATCGGCGTGCCGACGCTGGTGGCGAACCACCTCGATCCGAGCAAGGAGATCTTCCTGCACAGCGAGAACGGCCTGCTCGGCATGGGCCCGGCCCCGGCGCCCGGCGAGGAAGACGACGAGCTGATCAACGCCGGCAAGCAGCACGTGACGCTGCTCACCGGCGGCGCCTATTTCCACCACTCGGATTCGTTCGCGATGATGCGCGGCGGCCACCTCGACTACTGCGTGCTCGGCGCGTTCCAGGTGTCGGCGAACGGCGACCTCGCGAACTGGCACACGGGTGCGCCCGATGCGATTCCGGCCGTCGGCGGCGCGATGGACCTCGCGATCGGCGCGAAGCAGGTGTTCGTGATGATGGAGCACCTGACGAAGCAGGGCGAGAGCAAGATCGTCGCGCAGTGCTCGTACCCGGTCACCGGCGTGCAATGCGTGAGCCGTATCTATACGGATCTCGCCGTGCTCGACGTGACGGCGGACGGCCTCGCGGTGAGCGAGATCTTCACCGACCTGTCGTTCGACGAACTGCAGAAGCTGACCGGCGTGCCGCTGATCGACGCGACGCGCAAGGCCGCAGCCTGAACGGCAAGCGTGCCGGCGCGCGCGATCGCGCGCACGCCGGCACGCTTGGGTAGACAATAGGCGCACGCCGTTTCCCAATCTGATGCCATGCTCGAAGACAGCGCCCGCCTGACCTCTCTCATTTGCGGCACCGAGCCGCTCAACCGGATCTGGTCGCCGCGCGCGACGATCCAGCGGATGCTCGACGTCGAAGCCGCGCTTGCGCGTGCGCTCGCCGCGCGGCAGGTGATTCCCGCCGCCGCGGTCGCGCCGATCGAACGCGCGTGCGACGCCGGCCGGCTCGACGCCGACGCGCTCGCGCACGGTGCGGCGCTCGGCGGCAATCTCGCCATTCCGCTCGTCAAGCAGCTCACTGCCCAGGTGAAGGCCGACGACCCCGAGGCCGCGAAGTTCGTGCACTGGGGCGCGACGAGCCAGGACATCATCGATACCGCGACGGTGCTGCAGCTGCGCGACACGCTCGACGTGCTCGAGCCGCTGCTCGACGAAGCGTGCGCGTCGCTCGCGGTGCTCGCGCGCGCGCATCGCGCGACGCCGATGATCGGCCGCACGTGGCTGCAGCAGGCGCTGCCGATCACGCTCGGCCTGAAATTCGCGCAATGGCTCGACGCGCTGCTGCGCCATCGCGCGCGCTTCGCCGAATTGCGCGAGCGCGCGCTGGTGCTGCAGTTCGGCGGCGCCGCCGGCACGCTGGCGAGCTTGCGCGAGCAGGCGGCCGGCGTGAGCGCCGCGCTCGCGGCCGACCTGAAGCTCGCACTGCCGGCCGTGCCGTGGCACACGCAGCGCGACCGCATCGCGGAAGCCGCGTCGTGCTTCGGGATGCTGACCGGCACGCTCGGCAAGATCGCGCGCGACGTGTCGCTGCAGATGCAGACCGAAGTCGGCGAGCTCGGCGAACCGGCAGCCGCCGGCAAGGGCGGCTCGTCGACGATGCCGCACAAACGCAACCCCGTCGGCTGTGCGGCCGTGCTGACCGCCGCGGTGCGCGCGCCGAACCTCGTCGCGACCGTGTTTGCCGGGATGGTCCAGGAGCACGAGCGCGCGCTCGGCGGCTGGCAGGCCGAATGGGATGCGCTGCCCGACCTCGCGCGCCTGACCGGCGGCGCGCTCGCGCAGATCGCGCAGATCGTCGCGGGCCTCGACGTGAACACCGAACGCCTCGCCGCGAACCTCGACCTGACGCACGGGCTGATCCTCGGCGAAGCCGTGATGCTCGCACTCGGCGACCGGATCGGGCGCCTCGATGCGCATCATGTCGTCGAGCATGCGTCGAAGGAAGCCGTGCGCACCGGCGCGACGCTGTTCGACGTGCTCGCCGCCGATCCGACCGTATCCGCCCATCTGTCGCGCGACGCGCTCGCGCGGCTGCTCGATCCCGCACATTATGTCGGCGAGGCGCAGGCCTACGTCGACGCTGTGCTCGCGCTGCACGCGGGCACGACACAACCAGGAGAACACTGATGCCTTTCGCCACTGTCAACGGCGTGAAACTGCATTACCGGATCGACCGTGCCGCGCGCGACGACGCGCCGTGGCTCGTCTTCTCGAACTCGCTCGGCGCCGACCTGCAGATGTGGGCACCGCAGATTCGCCCGCTCACGCAGCACTTCAACATCCTGCGCTACGACACGCGCGGCCACGGCCATTCCGAAGCACCGGCCGGCTCGTACACGATCGACCAGCTCGCGGGCGACGTGATCGGCCTGCTCGACCACGTCGGCATCGATCGCGCGTACTTCTGCGGGATTTCGATGGGCGGCCTGACCGGCGCCGCGCTCGCCGCGCGCTTCCCGTCGCGCATCGTGCGCGCCGTGCTGTCGAACACCGCCGCGAAGATCGGCTCGCCGGAAGTGTGGGCACCGCGCGCGCAGAAGGCGCGTGCGGAAGGGATGGCCGCGCTGGCCGACGCCGTGCTGCCGCGCTGGTTCACCGACACGTTCGTCGATCGCGAGCCGCGCCTGTTCGACGCGATCCGCGACACCTTCGTGCATACCGACAAGGACGGTTACGCGGCGAACTGCGACGCGCTGAACGCGGCCGACCTGCGCGAGGAAGTGAAGGGCATCGCGCTGCCGGTGCTCGTCGTGACCGGCGCGAAGGACATGTCGACGCCGCCCGACCAGGGCCGTGCGCTGGCCGCCGCGATTCCCGGTGCGCGTCACGTCGAATTCGACGCCGCGCACATTTCGAACATCGAGTGCACCGACGGCTTCAACCGCGCGCTGCTCGACTTCCTGACCGCGTGAGGCACCGACGATGGACGACCAGCAACGTTACGAAGCGGGGATGAAGGTGCGTCGCGCGGTGCTCGGCGACGCGCACGTCGACCGTTCGATCCAGAACCGCACCGAAGTGACCGACGAATTCCAGAACCTGATCACGCGCTATGCATGGGGCGAGATCTGGACGCGCGAGGGCCTGCCGCGCCATACGCGCAGCCTGCTGACCATCGCGATGATGGTCGCGCTGAACCGCGGCGAGGAACTCGCGCTGCACCTGCGTGCCGCGCGCAACAACGGCGTGACGCGCGACGAGATCAAGGAAGTGCTGCTGCAGACCGCGATCTACTGCGGCGTGCCGGCCGCGAATTCCGCGTTCCATCTCGCCGACAAGATCTTCAAGGAACAGGATGGGGCCGCCTAGGTGCGGCTGAATAACACGGCCGGCTCGCGCCGGACGTGACCCGATGGCGGCACCTGCCCCTGCCGGCAGGTGTCGACGACGCATGACGTGCCGGCGGCGAATCGGCGCGCAAACAAGGAAAGACGCGGCCATCAGGCCGCGTTGTTTAAACAGGAGACTCGCGATGAATCGCGCACCCGTGGTCGATGTCCAGACCTTCATCAACGAGCAGCCGTTCGGCGGCTTCCAGTGGCTCGTATTCCTGATGTGTTTCGTGATCGTGCTGCTCGACGGCTTCGATACGGCCGCGATCGGCTTCATCGCGCCGTCGCTGCTCGGCGAATGGAACCTCACCAAGCCCGATCTCGCACCCGTGCTGAGTGCCGCGCTGTTCGGCCTTGCGTGCGGCGCGCTCGTGTCGGGCCCGCTGTCCGACCGCGTCGGGCGCCGGTCGCTGCTGCTCGGCTCGGTGTTCCTGTTCGGCGTCGCATGTTTCGTGTCGGCGTTCTCCAACACCATCGGGCACCTGACGGTGCTGCGCTTCGTCACCGGGGTCGGCCTCGGTGCCGCGATGCCGAACGCGGTCACGATGATGGGCGAGTTCTGCCCGGACAAGCGCCGCGCGACCGTGATCAACCTGATGTTCTGCGGCTTCCCGCTCGGCGCCGCGTTCGGCGGCTTTCTCGCCGCGTGGATGATCCCGCATTTCGGCTGGCGCAGCGTGCTGATGCTCGGCGGCGTGACGCCGTTGCTGCTCGGCGTGCTGTTGCTGCTGAAGATGCCCGAATCGGTGCGTTTCATGGTCGCGCAAGGCCAGAGCATCGACCGGATCCGCGCGACGCTTGCGCGGATCTCGCGCGATGCGCTGAACGCCGGTTCGTTCGCGATGACCGAATCCGCGCCGCGGACGGGCAGCAAGGGGATGGGCGTCGTGCTGTCGCGCTCGTACGTCGTCGGCTCGGTGATGCTGTGGCTCGCGTACTTCATGGGCCTCGTGATCTTCTACGCGTCGATCAACTGGATGCCGATCCTGCTGAAGGATGCCGGTCTCACGCCGAAGAGCGCGACGCTGATTTCCGCGCTGTTCCCGCTCGGCGGTGTCGGCGCGGTGCTGTGCGGCGTGCTGATGGACCGTTTCAACGCGAATCGCGTGATCGCCGTGTGCTACGCGCTGACCGCGATCAGCGTGTATGCGATCGGGCAGGCGGCCGGGAACGTGGGGCTGCTCGTGCTGATCGTGTTCATCGCCGGCGTGCTGATGAACACCGCGCAATCGTCGATGCCGGCGCTTGCCGCCGCGTTTTATCCGACCGAAGGGCGCGGCACGGGCGTCGCGTGGATGCTCGGTGTCGGCCGTTTCGGCGGGATCGCCGGGTCGTTCCTCGTTGCCGAACTGACGCGCCGGCACTTCTCGTTCGCCGGCGTGTTCGCGACGATCGCGGTCGCGGGCTTGCTTGCGTGCCTTGCGTTGCTGATCAAGCAGATGGCGCAGCCGCACGGCGTTGCGCAGTCGAGCGGCAAGATCGAGTCGCTCGGGCATTGAGCGGGATCGGGGCCGGGGCGATGCGCCGGCCTTTTGCCTGTTGCGAAAGGTCGTGAGCCGGCCGACACGCAACGACAGACCGGGCCGCGTCGGCGGCCCGTCGACTTTGCGGCCGCCGCGCCGCTACTCCTCCGCGTCGTGTTCCTTGACGAAGTTGCGCAGATACGCGCGCAGCGCGGCCTCCTGGCTGCGGTGATCGGCGAGGTTCGCGGCGCCCATCTCCTCCTCGTCGCCGAACAGCGTGGGCGGCGCGCAGTACGTACCCACTTCGATGTTTTCGCGCAGCACCCGGATCTCGTGCGTGAGCGGGTGGTACTCGGCGATCCAGTGCATGCCCTCGATGTGCTCGCCGGCTTTCAGCATTGGCTTCATCGGCATCTCCATGCAGAGCAGCGGTGCAGCCGGCGAAGCGGCCGCACGCGCCCGTACCGAAAGGGTACGCCTGCATGGCGTGAAGCTCAACGGGGACGCTTGTGAGCGCTTACTGCGGAAGCAGATGCGCGACGAGCGGGTAGAGCGACAGGATCAGCAGCACGGCCATCGTCACGTTGAAGATGCGCAGCGCGCGGCGGTTCGACAGAAAGCGGCGCAAGCCCTGGCCGAACGCGGCCCACAGGCTGATGCACGGAAAGCCGATCAGGATGAACACGACGGCCATCCACGCGGCATTCATCCCGTAGTCGGCGGACAGGCGGATCGTTGTCGCGGCGGTCAGCACCATCATCCATGCCTTCGGATTGACCCACTGGAACGCGGCGGCTTCGAGGAACGTCATGGGCCGCGGCTTGGCGCCCTGCGCCTTCACTTCGCCGGACGTGCCGATGCGCCATGCCAGGTACAGCAGGTACGCGACGCTCGCGATTTCGAGGATCGTGTACAGGACCGGCACGCGCCGGAACGCCTCGCCGAGGCCGAAGCCGACGCACAGCATCAGGATCGCGACGCCGATGCTGATGCCGAACAGGTGCGGCATCGTGCGGCGGAAACCGAAATTGACGCCTGAGGCGAGCAGCATCGTGTTGTTCGGACCGGGCGTGATCGACGTGACGAGCGCGAACAGCATGCCGGCGGGCAATGCGCTGAGGGTGAGGAAGTCCATCGCGGATTCTCCATTCGTGTTCGAGACTGGGATGGAGCCAGTGTAGCGACGGTTTGCTGTACAGTACCGATACAGTTAGATTGACGATTGCCGGTACGGGAGGCGGATGGGGGGCGGGACGGAAACATCGGTGTTGTTGTTTCTCAGAAAAGATGTCCGCAGTCTCAATAAGTTGTCTTTGAATAAAAGATTGAATTTCTCGACTGCGGGATGCTTTCTATGAGTCTTGATGAAAAGATGATCGGAGGATATTTGTCCTTGGATGACATTAGCGCAATGTTTGATCGGCACCATCGTGTCGCTGCGATCGCGTGGAAGGCGCTCAACCGCAGGTTCACGTCCGAGCCTTTGGGAAGGGACGGATATTCACGAATCCCGGCCTTCCCTCCGTTTGCCCCAGCCGAAGCACTGTTCGATGCATTTCCGTTTGCGCTGGCTCGGCGAATACCCAGACGCCGCCTCTTGTGCTACGTCGCAACACTTTTGAAAGGTCGTGCCGCGATGCACTGGCTAACGCGACATCTGTATCGGGTTTTCCTGGAAAGATGTGATGAATAAGCCGATTGTCATGCCCTTCCAGGATGCCAATCCGATCGGGTCAGCGCTTTCCTGCACTCACGGGATAGGGCACGCACCGTAGGGAGGTGATCAGCCAAATTGAATCGTTATTCTCAGCCACGAACTTCCTGAATCGAAACAACATGAGGATTCGATGATGCTGATGGATAACAAGGTTGGACTCGTTACGGGCGCCGGTTCCGGCATGGGGCGCGCAGCAGCGCTTGCGCTGGCGCGCGAGGGCGCGATCGTGATTCTTGCCGGACGCGGCGAGGACAAACTCGCCGCCGTCAAGAAAGAAGTCGAGGCAGCGGGCGGCGTTGCCGAGATCAAGCCCGCAGACGTTTCGCGCCGCGAGGACAATGACGCACTCGTCGCTTTCGCCGAAGCCCGCTTCGGCCGGCTCGACTTCGCCTTCAACAACGCCGGCGGTCACGCCGACTTCAAGCCGATCGACCAGACGAGCGTCGAGGAAGCGGAATGGGTCATCGATCTGAACTTCAAGGGCGTCTATTACGGCGTGAAGTACCAGACCGAGGCCATGTTGCGCGCTGGCGGTGGCGCGATTGTCAACAATGCGTCGATCTTCGGGCTGCGCGGAATGGACGGCATCGCGCACTATGTTGCCAGCAAACACGCCGTCGTGGGACTCACGCGCGCTGTCGCGAAGGAATACGCGCAGCGTAACATCCGCGTCAACGCCGTTTGCCCTGGCGCGACGCAAACGCCCAACTACATGCGCTCGACGGGCGGCGATGTGCATCTGCTCGATGACGCGATTCCGATGCGCCGCCTTGCCCAACCGGAGGAAGTGGCGCAAGCGGTGGTCTTTCTGCTGTCGGGGCAGGGCTCGTACGTGACCGGCGCCGTATTGTCGGTGGACGGCGGCATGAGCATCTGATGCACGCATGCGGGCGCTCGTGAGCGCGCCTGCTCGGACGGAACGCAATTAATTTATGCAGCAGTCCATATGATTTTGTGGAATGACGCGAACGCGTAGAGGGGAGTCATCATGCCAGGTATGTTGGCCCAGGAAGCAGCAAGCGAGGAAGATCTTTCAACCGAAAGAGTCGGTATAAAAGGGCGGATGCCCAAGCTGTCGTTGACGATGGCCTGGTGGTCGCTGTGCAGTACTATGGTTCCTATTGTGATCGGCGCGACGCTCGCGCTCCACTTCGGGGCGTTGAACGCGATCATCGGCATGCTGCTTTCTGTCGTGGTCTATTCGTCAGCCAACTACGTCATCAGCCGCTTTGCGCTGCGCACCGGGCTCTCTGTCGCGCTCTTCTCGCGCGTCCTGTTCGGGCGCGTCGGTGCGCTGCTCGCCACGCTGATCTTTGCCGTGACGGTGATCTATTACACGGTTTTCGAGACTTCCGTGATGGCTGTGGCCGTCAACACGCTGTTTCCGAAGATATCGTTCCAGATCGCGGCGCTGCTCGTGATCGTGTATTCGGTGCCGCTTGTCTTCGGCAGTGTGCAGCACTGGCTGGACAAACTTAATGGCATCCTGCTGCCGTTTTATATTTTCGGTTTGTTCGCAGCCGTTGCAATGGCAACTTACGAGTACGGCTACAACCCGAACTGGATCGATTTCGGCGCGGGTCGGAACGGCTCCGCGAACGGCTGGTGGGACTGCTTCGTCGCTTACATGGGTGTATGGACCTTCATGATGGCCGCCTTCGACTTCGCGCGCTTCGGCAGGAAGGAGGACGAACGATACCATGCGCTCTTCAACTTCGGCGCGCCGTTCTGGGTGATGACTCTCGTGATCAACGGCGTGATCGGCATCTACCTTGTGAGCGCGATTCCCACGAGCGGCCCGCTCTCCGAACTGTCTGTGGTGATGGCGTTGCTCAAGCTCATGGGTATGGGCGGTTTCCTGTTTCTGTGGATCACCCAAACGCGTATTAACACTGCGAATTACTATCTCGCCACTGTCAATACACATGCCTTCTTCGAAAAGGCATTGGGCTTGAAGCTACCCAAATTCGTCTGGGCGATCGTTGTTGGCGTGATAGTTTATGCCCTCACGTTGTCCGGCCTGTTCGCCAATCTGCTCAAAGCGCTGCAATACCAGGGCGTGTTCGTTGTCGCGTGGGTCGCGATTGCGCTGACACACATTATTTCCACACGCTATGAAGATCCGTTCGGCGGCGACGACGAAGCGATCGAAGCGGTGCCTGCGTTCAACGTCATCGGCCTGAGCGCATGGTTCGTGGCTGCGGCCGCGGGCATCATCGTGATGAACCAGCCACCGAATATCAGCGGCTCGTCGGCTCCCGTGACATTCGTAGTTGCCGCAATTGCCTATCGATTTTTGACCACCTATTCTAGACGGGCAGTACAGGCGGGGCAGGTCTAGCCGCCTGACCCAAATGGATGTGCGCCTCGGGGATTTCCGAGGCGCGTCTGTTTTGCGAGTGCGAAGTATCGTGGGTTCGACGAGGAGAGGCGCGATGAGCTTTCTGACTGGTTTTTCAGTGACATCGCCCGAGACCGTACTGTCCCAATTCCCGTTGTGCCGGACCACGAATATCGATGAAGCAGTGTCGTGGAGCGAACGCGTGTTCTGCGAGAGCGAGATTCGCAGCTCGGGTGTCGACGACACGATCGATGCGACGATCTTTTACCGCAAACTGGGTTGTGCCGGCATCGGCCGCATGAGTTACGGCGCGAACGTTACCATCACGCCACGTACATTCGAATCGTTTTTGCTCGTACAGGTGCCCATTCGCGGCGAGGAACAAGTCGAGTTCGACGGCCATCGCTGGGCATGCACGCCCACACAAGGTCTGGTGCTGAACGCGCATGCGCAGACGCGTATTTACCACGACGCGGGCACCGAGAAGCTGTTCGCTCGCATCGACTCCGAGTTGTTGCACACGTGCTGCCAGCAGGCGCTGGGCCGATCGCTGCGCAAGCCGATAGAATTCCAGCCGATCATGCCCCTGCACGAGCCGGGCAGCCGGCAATGGATGCGCACGTTAGGCTGGCTCTTCGACGCGCTCTCGACCGATATGGCCGAGCTCCCTCCGCTGATGCGCGCGCAGATGGAGCGCACGCTTGCCGTGACCCTGCTGATTCATCAGCCGAATAACTACAGCGCCGAGTTGCGCGCGGGCGACGAGCGCTCGATCACCCCCGCTTTTGTGCGCCGCGCCGAGCGCTTCGTCGAGGAGCATGCGCAGGACGCCATCACGATCGGCGACATCGCCGTGCATGTGGGCGTGAGCACCCGCTCGCTCTACGCGGGCTTCAGGCGCTATCGCAACACCTCGCCGATGCAGCATCTCAAGGACGTGCGTCTGCGCCGGGTCTTCGAAGAATTGAAGGCCATGTCACCGACGAAAGGAACCGTCGCATCGGTGGCGTTCAACTGGGGTTTCAATCATCTCGGACACTTCAGTGCCGATTACAAGCGCCTCTTCAACGAGACGCCCTCGCAGACGCTCGCGCGCTGATTTTTCTTGCACTGTCCGGATAGAGTTGCATTGATTCGATAGGAGTGTTGATCGGTCGCTGCCTATGATGGAACCAACGTTCGATTCAGATCGAACTAAACGTAGCCATCAAGGAGGAAGCAGTCCATGTCCGATCAGCCGGTTGTGCGCCGCCGTGGTTCCGGTCAAACCACGAACAATGGCAATGCGGGCGCCGCCCAAAGCCAGTATCAGCCGTACAAGGATGCCGCGTGGGGATTCGTCAATCACTGGTATCCGGCGCTCTTCAGCAACGAGCTTGCGGAGGACCAGGTTGAAGGGATCCAGATCTGCGGCATTCCGATCGTGTTGCGGCGCGCGGAAGGCAAGGTCTATGCGCTGAAGGATCAATGCCTGCATCGCGGCGTTCGTCTGTCCGAGAAGCCGATGTGCTTCAACAAGAAGACGATCACTTGCTGGTATCACGGCTTTACGTTCGATCTCGACGACGGCCTGCTTTCCACCATCGTCGCAAATCCCGACGACAAACTCGTAGGCACGATGGGTGTGACGTGGTATCCGGTGGAGGAAGTCGCGGGCATGATCTTCGTATTCGTGCGCGAGGATGACTTCCAGGTCGACGCCGTGCCGCCGCTCGCCGAGGATCTGCCGCTGCGCTTCCCCGAGAATAGCGAGCGCTTTCCGCATCCGCACTGGCCGGCAGTGCCGCATCTGCTCGACAAGAACGCGGTTGCGATGGGCATTCATCGTATCGGCTATACCAACTGGCGGATCGCCGTTGAGAACGGCATCGATAACGGGCACCTGCTGCTGCACAAGGACAACTCGATCGTCCACGCGAACGAATGGATATTGCCGCTTGGCATCCTGCCCAATGGCGATGACTGCATTGCCGTGTTCGAGGATGAAAATGGCCCGAAGGGAATGCTCCAGTGGATGGGTACCGAAAAGTGGACGCCGGTGCTCGAAAACAAGGAGCTGGGGCTTTCGGTGCCCGGCGTTCGCGGCCGCCCGTATCGCACGTC
This sequence comes from Burkholderia sp. FL-7-2-10-S1-D7, assembly GCF_001524185.1. Taxonomy (NCBI): domain Bacteria; kingdom Pseudomonadati; phylum Pseudomonadota; class Betaproteobacteria; order Burkholderiales; family Burkholderiaceae; genus Burkholderia; species Burkholderia sp. FL-7-2-10-S1-D7. Next base: position 64,523 of record NZ_LOWY01000090.1, read on the forward strand.
GATCACGCTGCCCGGCATCGTAGCCGTCGAGAACTGGCCTGGCGAAAAGATGATCCAGCTCGAATGGTTCGTGCCGATTACGGACGACACGCATGAATATTGGGAAGTGATCGTGCGCATCTGCGAAACGCCGGAAGAGCTGCGGGACCACACCTATCGGTTCGAGCGCGTCTACAAGCCGCTTGCGCTGCACGGCTTCAACGATTGCGATATCTACGCGCGCGAAGCGATGGAAAACTTCTACGCCGATGGAACGGGCTGGGAAGATGAGAAACTCGTCGCCACCGATATTTCGCCGATTACGTGGCGCAAGGTGGCGGCCCGCTGGAACCGCGGCATCGCGAAGCCGCCGAAGGGCGTGCAAGGCGCACGTCGCGATTCGAGCTTGCGTTTCAAGCAGACTGCGGATGGCAAGCGGCCCGCCTACAAGGTCGAGCAGATCGAAGATTGAGCAGACGCTTAAAGCGCTTACGTCAAAGCGGGCTTCGGCCCGCTTTTTTTGACATCAAGATTCGTATTACAGATCAATTAAAAGATATTGCACTCATCGGATAGCTGATGCAGCGAAGGGGAAGCATAAAAACATCGCACACCATACGATGTTTCCAACGCGATCCGATGGCGAAGCCGGTCTCCCGAGTTCGTACTTTTGTCCAGACGATGTAATGAGCGACAGGCCGATGAACATGAAGGAACGAATTGCACAGCCGATTTCCGGTACATCGGCCGGCAGTGGTTCGTGGCCGGTTCGCCCGAGCCGGTCGTGCAAGAGCTCGGTGGCATGGGGCGACTTACATCCCGGAACTCGTACTTTGCACGCTGAAGATCATGTGTGTCGTCTCGACACGTTGACTCGGGAACGGCGCGATCAGCGCCTCTGACGATTCGACGCGGGACAACTGGAGAGCACGAGTGAGCGATAAAAGGCGGATAAAAATGATTTTCCCGGGTCCAATGAGCGATCAGACACGTGGGCTGGTCGAGTCACAATTGCCCCCCGGCATCGTGCGCGATGACATCGAGGTGGGCTTCTTCGGCGCTGGCCGGCATATCACGCTTGCCGACACCTACTACGACATGGCGGTGATGGAGCGAGCGGTTATCGAAGCGGGCCTGCAGGCCGAGGCCGAAGGCTTCGACGCGGTGTGCATCAACACCGTCAGCGACCCGGGCATCGCCGCACTGCGCGCGCGTCTTTCGATTCCCGTGCTGGCGCCGGGCCAAAGTGCATTTCATGTCGCCGCGATGCTGGGCCATCGCTTCATGGTGCTTACGATGTGGCGGCGCTGGTATCCGCTCTATCAGAAGACGTTGCGCGAATGCGGTCTCGAATCGCGGCTCGCTTCGATTCGACACATCGACGTGCGCCCCGACACCGAAGCGCTGCTTTCGGGCAAGGAGGACATCGTGTTCGCGAAGCTCGAGGCCGAAGCGCGCCGCGCGATCGACGAAGACGGGGCGGACGTAAGCGTGCTCGGCTCTACCACAATGCATCAGTCACATGCGTGGCTCGCCTCACGTCTGCCGGTGCCCGTGCTCAATCCCGGCGTGATCGCCTACAAGCTGTGCGAGATGTTTCTCGACCTGGGTCTCGCGCAAAGCAAGCGGGCGTATCCCTCGCCCGAAACCCTCAAGGATGCCGCATTCGGCTGGAGCTGAGCCGAGTTCGATACGCACACCGGATCGTCGCATAGCATCGAATTTCATGACTGACGCGCCCCAGGCGGATGGAAATGTGCGGCCTTCGGATCCGGCATGACTATCGCGGCCGCGCCGCGCGTACGAGCGCAGCGGACTGAACGCATTGATTGCGCTTGACGAGCGAGGCGCGCTTGAAGCCGCACGTGGTGCCGACACGCAGATAGAGGCTGGCACGTGCGCGCCCGGGCGCCTTCGTGCCGGCGGTGGAGATGCGCCTCGGACGCATGCCGGCCGCCGCGTGAGGATTGGGCCACCCGGTTTTCCTGCTGCCGAACGGGCGTCGTTGCGCAGGGAAATGTACCGCGTATCAAGAGTGTTAGCGGCATGGACAGATTCATCTCTATAGAAAAAGGTCAACGGCAATGAAAGTCACGGGCAAGCAGGCATTCTGTCTGGCGTTGGGGAGTCTTTGCGCGCCGGCGTTCGCGCAAAGCAGTGTGCAGATCTACGGGCTGCTCGACGCAGGCATTTCGTGGGTCAGCAATCAGGGCGGTCATTCCGTCACCAAGTTCGACGACGGCATTAACGGACCGACCTTCATTGGCCTGCGCGGCAATGATGATCTGGGCGGCGGCGTACGTGCGCTGTTCGTGCTCGAATCGCAATTCCAGATCGGGCTCGGCAGCAATATCCCGGGGCAAGGGATTTTCGGCCGCCAGGCGTATGTGGGTTTGTCGTCGGACCGTCTTGGCACGCTCACATTGGGCAATCAGTTCGATTTTATGTATGACTCGTTTGCACGCGGTAGTAACGAGCCGGGCATTCTTGCGGGCGGTCTCTACAATTTCCGCAGCGGTCCGTTTCAGAGCCTGGGCTTGCCGTCGCGCAACCCGAACGGCGCGGGCAATCCGAGTGGCTCGACCGATTGGGATCGGGGTGCGGACGAACAGGTGTTCAACGCAGTCAAATACCAATCACCCTCGTTTCACGGTATTTCTTTCGGCCTGCTCTATGGGCTTGGCGGCGTGCCCGGGGCGTTCTCGGCGGGGGCGACGTTCAGCGCGACGGTGACGTACGCGGCCGGCCCGGTCGGCCTTGCGGCGGCTTATACCGGTGTGCGCTATCAGGGTCAAACCTCCGCCGATATCAATCCGTTTCGCACGTGGGGCGTGGGCGGCCACTACGATTTTGGCGCGGTAACGATGGCCGCGCTTTTCACCACCACACGCAATGTGAATTCGGGCGCCTCCGTCTACGCCGCGCAAATCGGCGCGAACTGGATCATCGTGCCGGACGTGACGCTCGGTGGCACGTATCTCTATATGAAGGGCAATAACGAGCTGAATAACGTGCACGCGAACCAGGTCGGTGCGACGCTCAGCTATCTGCTTTCGAAGCGCTCGCTCGTCTACGTGCAGGGCGTGTATCAGCGCGGCAGCCACGGCTCCAATGCACAGATCAACGGTGTCCAGTTGCCGGCGGAACTGGGCGCTTCCACCTCGTCGAATCAGGGTATCGCCCGGATCGGCGTGCGCACGCTGTTCTGAGCTTCATGCATGAAGGCCGCACCACGCTGAACGAAAAAAGGAAAACGACATGGAAACAGGCAGAAAAATCCGCGGGCTGATGTTGACGGCAGCGCTGCTGCCGATATCAGGGACTCCCCTTGTGGCATTCGCACAGCCGGCGAGCGAGGCGGTTTCAGCGCCTGCGACGGCCGCTTCGGCGTCGCTCGCGAAAAAAGAGTTGCGTGCGAAGCGCAAGGCCGCGCGCGCGAGAAAGAATGCGGAGTTGAAGCAACTTGAAAGCTCGGGATATCGAGCAGACCAGTACGACCCGAACTACCCGGCAAACGTGTCGAAGGCTCAGCAGAGGGCCACAGGCACTCCCGCGAGCCAGTAAGCGATTCGGAGCGCTCGTGCCGATGCACGGCACGAGCGCAAACGGATCTCAAACGTGGCGAACCCCGGAGTTCATCTGGTCCGACGCATTACTGCCCGGCAGCGCGCCCATTCTTGCAGTAGCGGGATAGTCTATGCACGAACCGGATAGTAGGCCGGGTGAGCGTGGAATAGTCTGCATGCAACAATCCTGCGCGTGGTCAAGGCATTCGGCAGAGCATTCGAAAATGGACGGAGACGGTGCGAATGCACATGTATGGAAAGGGTTTGCGGCGGTGCACTATCGGCTACACCCGTAGACCCCGATGGCCCTCCCGGTTCGCGCATACGAAATCTATGGCGGCAAGACCGCGACAGGTGAATTCAAATATTTGCATCGCGCCCGTAGCGGAATTCGCGTGCGGGTGGAATTTTTTGCGACCGTATAATTGCCTGACCATCCAGGCTTGTCACCCAATCACTGAATACATCTGACTTTTCAGCAATGGAACAGAACGAGGCGTTGCATTTTGAGGCTAGCGACGACTCTGGCCCCTCTACTGATGCGGAGTTATTTCGGACCCGAGATATAGAGCAGGCCCGAGACTGGGGGACGCGTACATTCTGCGAAAACGATCTTCGAAATATCGATGTGCGAAGTGAACTCGACGCACGCCTGATGTATCGGAAGTATGGCTCGATCGGCATCGGACGAATGAGCTATGGCGGCGAAGTCAGGATTCGGCCGACCACCTTTGATGACTTCTACTTGGTACAGGTGCCACTCAGTGGCGGTGAGCACATCTCCAATGGAAAGCACTGCATCAGTTCATCGCCTACGGTCGGCTCGATTCTCAACGCCAGTCAGCAACATGAAATTATCCATACGAGAGGCACTGAAAAGCTGATTCTCCGTATTGATCGCGATTTGGTGGAGCGTCTGTGCGGGCAGCATCTCGGCAACGGTGCGCAGACCCGAGTCGAATTCCAAACCGCGATGCCACTCGATTCCGCAGCCGGCAGGCGGTGGGCTTCCACCATGCAGTGGCTCTTCGATTATCTGGACGGCACTCATTCGTCATCACCATTGTTGGCGGCGCAAATCGAGCAAATGATCGGCTCGCTGCTCCTCATCAGTCAAGCCAGCAATCATAGTCTGGCGCTTAATGAAAATCGATCACGTTCGGTGACGCCAGCATTTATCAGGAAAGCAGAGATTTTCATCGAGGAGCGGGCGCACGAGCCTGTTACGGTGGGAGCCATTGCCGAGCACGTAGGGGTCAGCACCAGTTCGTTATACACAGGATTCAGGAAGTACCGGAACACATCACCTATGCACCTGCTGAAGTACATCAGGCTCAATCGGGTGCGGGAGCAGCTGTTGAAGTCGGATCCCCAAAATACCACGGTGACGGCGGTAGCGTATCAGTGGGGGTTTGCCCATTTGGGGCACTTCACCACCGATTACAAACGCTGGTTTGGCGAAACTCCAGGTGAAACACTGGCTCGCTAAACTGTCTGCATTGGATAAGAGGCGAATGCGTAGGATCACGATCGTCGAGACGGGTTAAGGCGGTCCTCAACCTGATAGCGGCCTGAGCATCCCTCGGTTTTTCGCCTACCAACGGTCCCGAGTTATGCAGCCGCATCCTTGGTCTGTTGAGCCTTGATCCAGTCCTGAAGGAACTGCTCCGGAGAAACGAGGCCGAGCGACGAATGACGACGACTGCGGTTGTAAAACACTGCGATATATTCGAACGAGCCTATCCGGTCTTTTGTGTGTGAGGCATAAACTGACGGCCAAGGAGCCACTTTTATGCCACGCAAACGCAAGGAAGAAGTGACGATAGAACCGGGCAAGGGCTTGAGCCTGGACCCGGAACTGATCAAGCAACTGGTGCCTGGAATGCTGGATCGGGCGACGATCAACGAGCAGCTCGCGGCGCTCAAGAAGGCGATCTTCGAGCGCGCACTGGGCGGCGAGTTGGCCCACCACCTCGGCTACGAGAAGGGCGAAGCCAAGCCGGCCGGCAGCACGAACCACCGCTACGGCACGAGCCGCAAGCGCATCGCGACCGACGACGACCTGCTCGACGTCGAGATTCCGCGCGACCGCGAAGGCACCTTCGATCCGGTGCTGATCGCCAAGGGCGAGCGACGCTTTACCGGGTTCGACGACAAGATCATCGCGATGTACGCCCGCGGCATGAGCGTGCGGGAGATTCAGGGCTTCCTGCAGGAGATGTACGGCATCGAAGTGTCGCCGGACTTCATCAGCACCGTCACTGACGCGGTGATCGACGAAGTGCGTGAGTGGCAGCAGCGGCCGCTCGAGCCGATGTACCCGGTCGTGTTCTTCGACGCCTTACGCGTCAAGATCCGCGACGAAGGCGTCGTGCGCAACAAGGCGATCTACCTGGCGCTGGGCGTGCGCCGCGACGGCACACGTGACGTGCTGGGCCTCTGGATCGAGCAGACCGAGGGGGCCAAGTTCTGGCTGCGGGTGGTGAACGACCTGAAGCTGCGCGGCGTGCAGGACATCCTGATTGCCGTGGTCGACGGCTTGAAGGGCTTCCCGGAAGCGATCAACACGGTGTTCCCGGAAACGACGGTCCAGACCTGCATCGTGCATCTGATCCGGAACTCGCTGGACTTCGCCAGCTGGAAAGACAGGAAATCGGTTGCAGCGGCGCTCAAGGAGGTCTATCGGGCGCCGTCGGCCGAAGCGGCCGCCGTGGCGCTGGATGCGTTCGACGCGAGCCCGTGGGGTACGAAATACCCCCCGATTGCCGCCCTCTGGCGCCGGGCCTGGGATCAGGTGATTCCGTTCTACGCCTTCGCGCCGGACATCCGGAAAATTGTATATACGACCAACGCGATCGAGTCGCTGCACATGCAGCTTCGGAAGATCATCAAGGCGCGCGGCCACTTCCCGTCGGACGAGGCCGCACTCAAACTGATCTGGCTGGCGCTGCGCAACGTCGTGGCCAAGTGGACCGGTTCCCGGCACGATTGGAAGAGCGCGATGACCCAGTTTGCGCTGCTTTACCCGGAACGATTCAACATCGGAATCTGAATCCTAACCCGCCTCACACACTAAATTCCGGATACCTCCTATTCGAACAGATCGGCCTTCGCGTCCTGATGCGTCCGGTAGCGCGTGGCGTGAACCCGTTCGTTCTTCAAGCTGTTGAAGAAGCTTTCCGTCGGGGTATTGTCCCAACAATTTCCCTTGCGGCTCATCGAGCAGCGCATGCCATAGGCAGCCAGTTTGCGCTGGAACTCGTGACTCGCGTACTGGGCGTATTCAACCGGTCGTCGCAACACGAGATTGTTGAGCAGATTTTAGATGCTCGTTCAATGCTTCTGCCGGAGTCTTCCAACCGCCTCTGCGGCTCTCTCACTCGTAACGCCGGTGGCGATCTGCTTCCAAAATCGACACTCAATCTCATGCCGAAGCGACGGTGCACCTGGCGAGTGCATCGCTCCTCGACCGGTTATCTGATACACCCATTCTGCAATTCGACCCATGCAACACCTCCTCGATTAAAGGTGTTGCGACGACCGGTTGAATACGCCCTGGCTGCCTCGATCCGAGTGGCACAGTGCGCCGGCGCGGGTCGGCGCCGGAACCAAGCCATCGTCAATGCGTCCGTCACGAGATCGGCCGTCATGCGCGGTTTGATGGACCAGCCCACCACCTCCCGGTTGAACAGGTCGAGCACCACGGCCAGATACAGCCAGCCCTCGCGGTCCAGATGTACGTGATGTCCGAACTGAACACCTGATTCGGTGCGACGGGAGTGAACTCACGATTCAACAGATTCGGGGCAACCGGCAGCGCGTGCTTCGAATCGGTTGTTACCCGATTGCGGCGTTTATGCCGCGCCCGGATGCCGTTCTCGCTCATCAGCCGTTCCACTCGCGCCTTGCTGGCCGGAAAGCCGCGCTCACGGAATTCCTCGGTCATGCGTGGCGAACCGTAGGCCCCCTTGACCTTGGCGTGCACCGTCCGGATCAGCGCGTCAGCAACTGCGTGTCCGGTCAGTCGCGTTCGCCCCGGTGTGCCGCCGCGTTTCCATGCGCGATAGCCGTTCACGCTGACCGACAGCACGCAGCACAGCGACGACAGCGGATACTGCCCGACCTGCCGGTCGATCCAGGCATACCTCACAGCAGGTCCTTCGCCAAGTATGCTGGCGCTTTTTTTGCGATCTCAAGCTCCATCTGCAGGCGCTTTTTCTCCGCTCGCAGACGAGACAGTTCCATCTGCTCCGGCGTGACTGGCTTCGCCCCGGCACCGTTGAGTTTGCCCGACGCTTCGGCTTTCACCCAGCTACGAAGCGTCAGCTCGGAAACGCCCAACTCGCGGGCCACCACGGCCACTCCCTGGCCATCCTTGACCCGCTGGACGGTGGTCAGCTTGAACTCCGCCGTGTACACCTGTTTCGGTACCTTGAACATCCTGATTCCCTTCCTTTCCGTCGAGTTTATACGCGACCTCTTGGAAGGCGAAATTTCGGGGGAAGCTCAGTTAGTCAAAAACACAGTCTTATGCCTACCCGTTATTGTAAGTGGGTGACTGTGTTCGGCGTTTCAGGGGGCTGCTCCAGGAGAAACCCTCGGAACACATATTGAATGCACGGATGGGATAGGACCCGTAGTGGTTGGAGTGTCCGTTGCTCGGTCCGGTAATACGATTGCCTCGTGGTCACTGCTTAACCGGTGCGCAAAAAATTACCGCCTTTAAAAGGGCTAACTCCTTCTGAGGATGCACTCAAATGTCGAACCAAACTATTGTTCGTCGTCGCGTAGCGCAGCATTCGATTAGCGATACGCGCTACAACGATGCAAAGTCTCAGTCGCAATACCAGCCCTACAAGGACGCAGCCTGGGGCTTCATCAATCACTGGTATCCGGCGATGTTCAGCAAGGAGTTGGTGGAAACCACGGCCGAGAACGAAGAAGGCCTCCAGACGGGCATCAAGGGCGTCATGATCGCCGGCGTGCCCATCGCACTGCGTCGCGTCGATGGCAAGGTTTACGCAGTCAAGGATCAATGCGTTCACCGTGGCATTCGTCTCTCCGAGAAGCCGATGTGTTTCAGCAAGGAAACGATCACGTGCTGGTACCACGGATTCACGTTCAATCTGGACGACGGCAAGCTCGCGACCATCGTTGCCAATCCGGACGACAAACTGATCGGCACGACCGGCATCACAACGTACCCGGTTCAGGAAGTCGCGGGCATGATCTTCGTGTTCGTCCGCGAAGACGACTTCCCGCTCGAAGACGTTCCCCCGCTGTCGGATGACCTGCCGTTCCGTTTCCCGGAAAACAATGATCGCTTTCCACACCCGCTGTGGCCGGATTCGCCGTCAATCCTGGACGAAAACGCTGTCGCGCATGGCATGCATCGCACCGGCTTCGGAAACTGGCGCATCGCGTGCGAAAACGGCTTCGACAACGCACATATCCTGGTCCACAAGGACAACTCCATCGTTCACGTAAACGACTGGGTGCTTCCGCTGGGCATTCTGCCGGTCGCGGACGATTGCATTCAGGTCGTCGAGGACGAGAAGGGTCCGAAAGGCATGATGCAATGGTTGTTCACGGACAAGTGGCAGCCGGTGCTCGAAAACAAGGAACTGGGCCTCAAGATCGACAATGCGAACGGTCGCTTCTATCGCACGTCGGTGGTCCTTCCGGGCGTTCTCATGGTCGAAAACTGGCCGGAAGAGCATGTCGTCCAGTACGAATGGTACGTGCCGATCACGGACGATCTGCACGAGTACTGGGAAGTGCTGGTCCGCGTTTGCCCGACCGAAGAAGATCGCAAGAAGTTCAAGTACCGCTTTGACCGCGTGTACAAGGAACTGTGCCTGCATGGCTTCAACGACTGCGATCTGTACGCCCGCGAAGCGATGCAGCACTTCTATGCCGACGGCACCGGCTGGGATGACGAGCAACTGGTCTCGACCGACATCTCGCCGATCACTTGGCGCAAGCTCGCTTCGCGCCACAACCGCGGTATCGCGATGCCGGGCAAGGGAGTCTACGGTGCAGTGAAAACCCACAGCACACGCCTGAAGGAGCTCGCCGACGGCAAGCGCCCGGCGTACTTCGTGGACCAAGTCTGGTTCTAAGGATGAGTCGGCACTCGCCAGGGTACCTGTTTGCCCCGGCAGTACCTTGATGTCCCGGTTATGAAGGGAGAGGTCGGTTCGTCCGGTTCCCGATCTCCCTCTTCGTTTCCGTCGGAATCAAGTCTCGATCCAACTCAATTTACCCTCCCTATCCGTCATGAGCAGCCTTCCACGCGACTTGCATAATCTCGAGATCCACGACCTGTCGTTGCAGATTCGTAGTGGCAAGCTCAGTCCGGTAGAAGTCACCACGGCGATGCTGGCCCGCGTGGACGCACTGGACGCGAATTTGCACAGCTTCGCCCGCGTGACGCCTGAACTGGCATTGAAGCAGGCAGGGCAAGCAGAGCAAGAGATTCGGGCCGGGAACGTCAGAAGTCCTCTGCATGGCATTCCGCTCGCAGTCAAGGATCTGTTCGATACCAAGGGCATCGTGACCGCCGGCGGTATGCCGATTCATTCGCAGCGCGTACCCACGGAAAATGCGACGGTCGTACAACGCCTGCAAGATGCCGGGTCGGTGATGCTGGGCAAGCTGCAAATGGCGGAGGGCGCATTTGCCATCCACCATCCGACGATCCCCGATCCTGTCAATCCCTGGGGCGCCGCGCACTGGTGCGGTGCCAGTTCCTCGGGTTGCGGTGTCGCAACGGCGGCTCGGCTGTGCTATGGCACGGTCGGTTCCGATACGGGGGGATCGGTGCGATTCCCCAGTGCAGCCAACAATCTAACCGGGTTGAAAACCACTCACGGCACCATCAGCAGCAAGGGTGTGATGGAACTGGCCGCGTCGCTGGATCACATAGGCCCGATGGCTCGCTCGGCGCGCGACGTACTGCTCCTTCTCGCGATTATTGGCGGTCACGACACGCAACGACTGCTTGACACCATTGACGAGCAACGATTCGGAAATTTCCTGAAGGGCTTCAGGGGATTGCGAATCGGCATGGACGAAGCGTGGATTTCGGCAGGCGTCGATTCCGTGATTCAGCGCGCGATTCAGCAGGTCAAGGTCATCCTCGCCCAGGTCGGCGGCGAAATCAAGAGCATCAAGGTTCCGGATACGCGGGCGACCAGCTCCAACTGGGAGCATCACTGCGGGGTTCAAACCGCTGTCGCTCATGGGGCGACGTATCCCGGCAAGGCCGCTGAATACGGTCCTGCGCTCGCTCGTTTGATTGATCAGGGGCGGCAAATCAAGGCAGTGGACTACGAGCGGATCATTCGCGAAGCCACGCAGTTTGCGCGCGACATGGATGCGGTGTTCACCGAGGTGGATGTCGTATTGGCTCCGGTGCAGCCGTATGCGGCTCCGACGTATGAAAAGCTGGCGGATCTGGCTTCGGATCCTGAGACCAACCGGCGGCTGATTCAGTTCACGGCGCCGTTCAATGCGTCGGGACACCCCGCGTTGTCGATACCTGTTGGATTTACAGAGCAAGGATTGCCCGTCGGTGGGCAACTCATTGGCCGCAAGTATCAGGACGACCTGCTGTGCATGGTCGGCATGGTATTGCAGAGCCACAGTGATTGGCATCGTCAGGTCCCGCCTGGATTGGCTTGATTGATTTTGAAGGTGTTCTTTTTTTTGGATTAAGTCGTGGCCAAAGCGCATCAGGTAACCATCAATTTCGCAGACGGCGTAAGCCGTACCTTTGTCTCCGAGTCGGGCCAAAGCGTTCTCGAAGCCGCGATCAAGGCCGACGTGCCTGTTCTATATCAATGCACGGCCGGAGCCTGCGCGTCCTGCACGTGCAAGCTCGCAGACGGTGAGGCCGTGCCGATCCCCGGTGCCAGTTCGACGCTCCTCGCTTCGGAATACGCGGAAGGACATCGGCTACTGTGCGTCACGAAGGCCGAATCCGATTGTTCTTTCGATGTCGCATACGGTTCCGAAGTCGGCTCGTCGGTCGCCCGCGAAGTGAATGTCTTCATCGACTCCGTGGAACGTATCGCACCCAATGTGATGCGTCTGACTGTCGAACTGGCCGATGGCGACTGGCTCGAATTCAGGCCGGGTCAGTTCATGCAGATCACGGTGCCCGGTGTGGGCGTTCTGCGCAGCTACAGCCCGTCGTCCACGTCGCTGACACTGCCCAAGGTGACATTTCTGGTGCGGTTGTTGCCCAATGGCGCGATGTCCACGTTCCTCGAAAACGACGCACGAACGGATCAGGTTCTGACGATGAAGGGACCCTACGGTGCGTTCTTTCTGCGTGACGAACATCGTCGCGCACCGCATATCTTCGTTGCCGGCGGGACGGGCTTGGCGCCGATCCTGTCGATGATCGACAGCCTCCGACAAAGCTCGGGCAAGAAGGCGCCGATGCTGTTGTCGTTTGGTTGCGCGGTTCCCGAAGCGCTGTTTTCTCTGGACGACATCGAACTGCGTCAGCACTGGTTGCCGTCGCTGAAGACCCGGATCTGCGTGGATCGCAACGCCACGGAAGGCCTGTATGAGGGATCACCGGTATCGGTCCTGAACGAAGACGACGTGACGGATCCGAACACCGTGGCTTATCTGTGCGGCCCTCAGCCGATGATCGAGGCGGCAACCACGCGCCTGATCGCGTTGGGTGTGAAGCCGGAATTGATTTTCGCAGAGCAGTTCGTTGCATCGAATTAAGGAGTAGACGTGGAACTCAAAGCTACGAAACAACTGCTGTTTTCCGCTCGGCAGGACGAATGGTACGAAAAGGCCAAGGCCAACCTGAGTTCGAAGCGTCTTCAGAAGCTGCTGTTCGAACTGACGGACATTCACAGCCCGACGGGTTCGACCCGCGATGCTGCAGACTTCATGCAGCAGCACATGGAAACGATCGGGCTGAAAACGAAAACGCATGACAACTCGGCCATCAGCCGTTCGGTGATGGGTGAACACCGGGGCACCGGTGGCGGCGCGTCGCTGCTGCTTTATGCGCCTATCGACACTCACCTCGATCGCACCAAGGAAGAAGAGATTCTTTCCGGCCCCGGTCAGGAGGCCGATCTGCAGCCGCACGCCCGGCAGATCGACGACTGGGTATTCGGTCTCGGCGCTTCGAATCCGAAGGGCATGATCGCCACGCACGTCGAAGTGGCAACGTCAGTGCTGGAAGCGGGTATTCCGCTGAAGGGAAATCTGCTGGTCGGCATGGCCGATGGCGGCATGCCCGTCGACATCAAGGCGCGTCATTCAGGCATGTCGAATGGCGTGATCAATCTGCTGAATCGCGGCATGTATCCCGATTTCGCCATCATCATGAAGCCGTGGAACTGGGTCTACCACGAAGAGCCGGGTATGGCGTGGTTCAAGGTCACGGTCAAGGGGACGATGGGTTATGCGGGGATCCCGCACGACGCTCCGGGTTTCCGTTCGTCGGTGGTGCCGGCTGCCACGGTGATCCAGGCACTCCAGGCATGGCTTCCCGAATACACGAAACACAATACGTCGGGCGTTATCGAGCCGCATGGCTGGATTGCCGGCGTGCGTGGCGGTCAGCTCGAAAGACCCGCATTCCCGTCCGCAGTCACGGAGATTTTCCTCGACATTCGTGTGAACCCCCGGACGAGCCCCGCCGATGTCAAGGCGCAGTTCGCGAACTTCATCCGGGACGTGAGCGCTCGTCATCCGGAAATCGACCTGGACTGGGAGATGTACGGCTCGGTCCCGGGTGGCACCACGGATCCGGACAACTGGATCGTTCAGTCGGCCAAGCGTGGCTGGGAGCACATCGAGGGACGTCCGCACGGCGTTCCCGACATGCTCGCGGGTCAGACGGACGGCGCTGCGCTGCGTCGTTACGGTGTGCCGACTGCTCGTATCGGTTGGCCGTGGCCGGCTCAGGGCGCTCCCGTGCCGGTTGCCGAGGGGCTGGGTGGCATGGGTGCCACCTACGTTCCCGACCTGATGCCCTGCGCTGAAAAGATCCTGTATGCGGTGATCGACACGCTGACCCGTGAGCGGAGCGAGCTCGGCCTTTGAGTTTTTGTCGTTGCGGTTTCATCACCGGAAGGCAAAGCAGGATTCAGACATGGGCAACAGGCGCATCAAGATGCTTTTCCCGGTTCCGACGGGCGATGCCCGCCGCTAAGGATTGAATATGTCCCACGATAAAGAACAACCGTTCATCGATTTCACGATGGCCGATGCCACTCGGGCTTTTCACGACGGATCGGTGACGAGTACCCAGTTGGTATTGGCCTGTCTGAACCGTATCAACGCAGGGCAAGCGCTGAATGCATTCGTTACCGTTGATGCAGAGGGCGCCTTGAAGGCCGCAGCGGCTATTGATCGCGCACGGCAGGCCGGGGGGCGATTGGGGCCGCTGGCTGGCATCCCTATCGTGGTCAAGGACAACATTCATAGCGCAGGCCTGCGCTGTACCGCGGGTAGTCCCGCATTCGCGGACTTCGTGCCCGCCACGGATGCACCGACTGTGCGCAAGCTGCGGGATGCCGGCGCCATTGTGCTGGGCAAGACCAACATGCATGAGTTGGCCTACGGAGCGACCGGTTACAACGGCGCCTTCAATACGGGAGCAGGCCGTGGCGTTCGTAACGCGTATGACCAGACAAAGATTGCGGGGGGGTCGTCCTCGGGCTCGGCCGCTGCTCTGGGTGCGCGTATGGCGCTCGGAGCGCTGGGAACCGATACGGGGGGCTCGATGCGCATTCCCCCGGCACTCAATGGCGTGGCTTCGCTGCGTCCTACCTGGGGTCGCTACTCGGACCAGGGCGTGATCCCGATTGCCCGAACTCGGGATACCGTGGGCCCGATGGCATTGACTATGCACGATGTGGCGCTCCTTGACGGTGTGATTTCCGACGAGTACGCGTTGCCCCACGTCGAACTCAAGATGCTGCGTCTGGGCCTTCCCGCCGAGTTCTGGGCGAATCTCGATCCCGACATACGCGATGTAGCGGAATTTGTCGTCACCCGCCTCACGCAGTTGGGTGTGACCTTCATCGATCTGGGCAAAACCGGCTTGATGGAACTGAATGATGCAGTGGGCTTCCAGGCGGTGGTCGGTGAATCCAGATCCAGTATGGAGCAGTACCTGAAGGACAACCATCACCCGATGACGGTCGAGCGCCTGGCCGAAAAGATCGACAGTCCGGACGTGAAATGGATCTACGAAAACTGGGTGCTGCCCAACAAGTTTCCGAATGCCGTGGGCGAAATGGTGGATGTCGCGCCGATGTACGAACAGGCACAAAAGGCTGGTGGCGGACGTGATCGGTTGAGAGCCAGGTATGCCGAACTGCTTTCGCAGCATCGGCTGGATGCGCTGGTGTTCCCGACTACTGCATGCGTGGCGCCCGATGCCGACGACAGCATTTATGAGGAAGAGAACTTCCGGCGTCTGATCCAGAACACCGAACCGATAGCGAGTGCCGGCCTTCCGGGCCTGAATCTGCCAGCCGGACTGGGCGCCCAGACCGGACTCCCGGTTGGCATGGAGTTCGATGGTCCGCAAGGTTCGGATCGACGGCTGCTCGCGATTGGCATTGTGTTGGAAAGCGTTTTGGGCTGCATTGCGCGCCCGTGATGGGCCTGTACGTTGTTTCTACAAGGATCGAACAGAGATGATTGACGCGCTGAGCTACATCGTGGTCGAAACCCCGCGTATGCGGGAATGGATCGACCAGGTGACGAGCCACGTCGGTATGCAGGTCGACGTGATCGAAGCGGGAAAGACCATGCGCATTCGCGCGGACGAAAAGATTCAGCGGTTCGTCGTCACTGCGACCGATGGCGAGTCGACGATGGGAATGGGTTTCGAAGTCCCGGACGCTGCAACGTGGGCCGCGTGCGCGAAGGCATTGGAGGCCGCTGGCTATAAACCGACGCCCGGCACGGCCGAGGAAATCGAATTCCGGGGCGTCGAAAACATGATGCACTTTCGTGACGATGATGGCGTGCGTCTGGAGATCGCCTATGGTCTGGCCGATGCGGATACCGAATTCGTGCCCGGTCGTCCGATTGGCGGTTTCCGTACCGGCAACATGGGGTTGGGTCACGTGGCGCTCATGACGGAGCACTTCGAGGAACTGTCGAACCTGTATCGCAACGTCCTGGGCATGCACCTCACGGACTACACCTATAAGCCGTTCAAGGTTGAATTCCTGCACTGCAACCCGCGTCACCATACGATCGGTATCGCCCACACGGGCGGCAAGTCCGGCATCTATCACCTGATGCTCGAATACAACGACTTCGATGACGTCGGTCGCGCATACGATACCGCGCTCCTGAATCCGGACTCGATTGGTGTGACGCTGGGTCGTCACATCAACGACCACGCCACCTCGTTCTATCTGAAGAACCCGGATGGATGGATGTTCGAACTGGGTTGGGCGACGCGAACGGTCGGCCCTGACTGGGAAGTTGAAGAACTGAAAGGCATGAGTCTTTGGGGGCATGACCGGACCTGGCTTCCGGATCACAAGCGCGAAGAAGCGCGACAAATTCTCAAGCAACTGGCGGCCGAAGGCATGCGTGCACCGGTTGTTATTCCCGATACACAAAAGGCAAAGTCATGAATAACGCAAGTCCCGAAATCGCAAATTCACTGACGCTGGGTGACTTCACGCTGAACTATCACGACGTTGGCGACGGCGAAGCCGATCCCGTCCTGCTGATTCATGGTTCGGGCCCTGGTGTCACGGCCTGGGCCAACTGGCGCGGCATTATTCCCGTACTGAGCCAGAAGGCGCGCGTTATCGCGCCGGATATGCTGGGATTCGGATATACCCGGTGCACCGAGCGCCTCGCGCTGACTCCCGCTGTCTGGGTGGAATCCATGGTCGTGTTGCTCGATGCATTGAAGATCGGGCGGGTGTCGGTGGTCGGCAACTCCTTTGGCGGTGCCATCGCGCTGGCCCTGGCCAACGCGCATCCCGAGCGTGTGAATCGCCTGGTACTGATGGGGGCGGCAGGCATCAATGCACCGATCAGCAAGGGCCTCGAAAAGGTATGGGGTTACACGCCCAGCCTGGAGGCCATGAAGGGGTTAATGGAAGTGTTCGCCTACGATCACTCGATCATCACCGACGATCTGGTTCGTATGCGTTACGAGGCGTCGATTCGTGCCGACGTGCAGGAACGATTTGCCCGCCTGTTCCCGGCGCCGCGTCAGCGGGGCGTGGAAATGCTGGCTCTTGCCGAATCGGATCTGAAAGCGATCAAGCACCAGACACTGCTCATCCACGGCGTGAACGATCAGGTGATCCCGGTCGATTGGTCGCGACATATGAAAACGTTGCTCCAGAACTCGACGCTGCGGGAGTTCGATCAGTGCGGGCACTGGGTGCAGATAGAAAAGGCCGCGGCGTTCACGCTCGCGGTTTCCGAATTCCTGTTCAATTGATGAGCGAGATCACGATGGAAAATCTGGATATCGAGGGCCGTTGGGAAATTCAGGCCTGGGAACAAATTTTTGATGACGGCCGGGTGACCTACCCGATGGGTATGGCGCTCGAGGGGTTCATGGAATACGGGCCGAATGGCATGTTCTGTGCCATCACCAAAAAGGATCGCGCACAGTTCACGACCGGCGGTCAGTGGAATGCGTCGGAGGCAGAGAAGGCCGCCGCGTACAACACATACCTGACCTACGCCGGCGACTGGAGCGTCGTAGGCAACGTGGTAACGCACGCGGTAAAACACTGCCTTTTCCCGAACTGGGTAGGTGGCGAACAGAAGCGCTTTGCGGAGCTGAAAGGCGATCTGTTGTCTCTGACCACGCATAAGCTGGAAGCGGGTACGTCGGAAGCGCGGGTAGCTCGTCTCACATTCAAGCGTGCCTGAAGCCCGTATATGTCGAGTCTTCCTGAATGCCTTTCCCATGCCTGGATGGATCGCCGGGTTCGCCTGCATCCATGCTGCACCCAGCGTGCGAGGAGAAAATAGATGAGCAAGCAAGCGATCGCGGAACGGCTGCGCATTGCCGAAACCACCCGCCAGGCTATCGATCCCATACGCGGGGGATTTACGGTTCCTGCGATTCATCCGGAAATCGCGCCTGACGATATGGCAACTGCCTATGCGGTGCAGCAGATCAATGTCGAGGGACGTGTCTCTCGAGGCGAACGCATTGTTGGTCGCAAGATCGGTCTGACCTCGCAGGCGGTACAGAAACAGTTGGGCGTCGATCAACCGGACTTCGGCACCCTGTTCGCATCCATGGCCTACGGCGATAGTGAACCGATCCCGCTGTCGAAACTGATCCAGCCGAAGGTCGAGGCCGAAATCGCATTGGTGCTGAATCGCGATCTGACGCACGAGCGTCATACGTTTGCCGATCTGCTGGGTGCGACGGACTACGCGGTGGCCGCCATCGAAGTCGTGGACAGCCGAATCCGAAACTGGAACATCAAGTTCGTGGATACGGTTGCCGACAACGCATCGAGTGCCGCATTCGTTTTGGGGTCGCGTCCGGTCCCGCTGTCGCAGCTCGATCTGAGCACGTGCGCGATGAAGCTTGAATCAGATGGGGAAGTGCGCTCAACAGGCAACGGCGCTGCGTGTCTGGGTCATCCGCTGAATGCCGCGGTATGGCTCGCGGACCGTATGGCTGCGCTGGGTGCGCCGCTGCGTGCGGGTGATGTCGTTCTGACGGGCGCGCTGGGGCCCATGGTTGCAGTCACCACGCCTGGCACCTACGCGGCGGTAATCGAAGGGCTGGGCTCGGTCCGTGCAACTTTCATCGGATAACGAATATGGTGAAGAAACTCAAAGTAGCGATCATCGGCTCGGGTAACATCGGCACCGATCTGATGATCAAGATCATGCGCAAAAGCGAAGTACTGGAAATGGGCGCCATGGTCGGTATCGATCCGAGCTCGGATGGTCTGGCGCGTGCAGCCCGTCTGGGTGTCGCGGTCACCCATGAGGGTGTTGAAGGCCTGACGCGGTTGCCCGTGTTCAAGGACATCGATTTCGTGTTCGACGCCACGTCGGCCGGCGCTCACGTGAAGAACGACGCATTCCTTCGCACGCTGAAGCCCGGCATACGGATGATCGATCTGACACCCGCGGCAATCGGACCGTACTGCATTCCCGTCGTAAACGGTGAAGCGAACGTCGATGCACGCAACGTCAACATGGTGACGTGCGGCGGGCAGGCCACGATTCCGATGGTCGCGGCGATCTCGCGTGTCGCCAAGGTTCACTACGGCGAAATCATCGCGTCGATCTCCAGCAAGTCGGCAGGTCCGGGTACCCGGGCCAATATCGACGAATTCACGGAAACCACCTCGAAGGCGATCGAAGCCGTGGGTGGAGCATCGAAGGGCAAGGCCATCATTATTCTGAATCCGGCCGAGCCGCCGGTCATCATGCGTGACACGGTGTACACGCTGTCGGAACGCGCCGATCGCGATGCCGTGGAGGCGTCGATCGAAGAGATGGCCGAGGCAGTGAACGCCTATGTACCGGGTTATCGTCTGAAGCAGAAGGTGCAGTTCGATGAAGTTCAGAACCTGAACATCCCGGGACTCGGCAGCTTGAGCGGCCTGAAGACCTCGATTTTTCTCGAAGTCGAAGGCGCCGCACACTACCTGCCCGCTTATGCAGGCAACCTCGACATCATGACCAGTGCCGGTATGCGTACCGCGGAACGCATGGCTCAATCCATGATCGGCGCATGAAGGGACTGCAAATGACTCAGGGAACGAAACTCTACATCTCCGACGTTACGCTGCGCGACGGTTCGCACGCGATTCGCCATCAGTATTCGATCCGGAACGTGCAGGACATCGCACGCGCGCTGGATAAGGCGAAAGTCGATTCCATCGAAGTCGCGCATGGTGACGGTCTGCAAGGCTCGAGCTTCAACTACGGCTTTGGCTCCCATTCGGATCTGGAGTGGATCGAGGCAGTTGCCGACGTGGTGACGCATGCGAAGATCGCGACCCTGCTGCTGCCCGGTATCGGCACCATTAACGATCTGAAGGCTGCTTACCAGGCGGGTGCGCGCGTGGTTCGTGTCGCTACCCACTGCACGGAAGCCGACGTGTCGAAGCAGCATATCGGACACGCACGCGAACTCGGCATGGACACTGTGGGCTTCCTGATGATGAGCCACATGACCACGCCGGAAGCACTGGCCGGGCAGGCGAAGCTCATGGAAAGCTATGGCGCCACCACGATCTACATCGTGGACTCCGGTGGTGCGCTGTCGATGCAAGACGTCCGCGATCGTTTCCGTGCCGTGAAGGCGGTCCTCGAACCCACAACTCAGACGGGCATCCATGCCCACCACAACCTGTCGCTGGGTGTCGCAAACTCCATCGTTGCCGTGGAAGAAGGCTGTGACCGTATCGACGCATCGCTCGCCGGTATGGGCGCCGGCGCTGGCAATGCGCCGCTGGAGGTATTCATCGCCGCAGCGGAACGCATGGGCTGGAATCACGGCACGGATCTGATGACGTTGATGGATGCGGCTGACGACATCGTGCGCCCGCTCCAGGATCGCCCGGTTCGGGTGGACCGTGAAACGCTGGCCTTGGGCTACGCAGGTGTGTATTCGTCGTTCCTGCGTCACTCGGAAGTGGCGGCAAGGAAGTACGGTCTGAAGACGGTCGATATTTTGGTCGAACTGGGCAAGCGCCGTATGGTCGGCGGTCAGGAAGACATGATTGTGGACGTGGCTTTGGATTTGCTGAAAGCTCAAAGATAAAAACGGAGACAGTCGAGAATGACAAACGAAGGTCGATACATGCGCGCTGCGCGCCTCCACGACAACACGTTGGGCCGGTTCAGCATCGATACGATCCCATATCCGACGCTCAGGCGTCCGACCGACGTCGTGATCAAGCTGAAAGCGTCTGGCATCGTGCCAAACCTGGGCAATGTGACCACCAATTATCGGTCGGAAAAGCCCTATCTCGCGCATGCGGCACTCCCTGCCATCTACGGTCTGGATGCAGCGGGTGTCGTGGCCGAAGTCGGTCCCGCAGTGACTGGCATCAAGGTCGGCGAGCGTGTGTACATCAATCCGGGCCGTTCGTGCGGGTCGTGCTACGCCTGCCGTGTGGGCGAGTCCATCAACTGCGAAGCCTACGCATTCCAGGGCTACTTCGGCTTCGGACCGAAGTCGCAGTTCATGTATGAAGAATACCCGTACGGAGGCCTCAGCGAATACGCCACGGCGCCCGCGGACGGTCTGGTGAAGCTCGGCGACAAGGTATCGTTCGAGGTCGGCGCGCGTATGGGCTATCTGGGCACGGCCTATTCGGGTCTGCGCAAGGCACAAGTCGCGGCCGGCAAGTCGGTGATGATCATCGGCGGCACGGGCACACTGGGCCTGTGCGCCACGCTGATCGCACGTGCAATGGGCGCGACGAAGATCCTGGTCGTCGCGCGCAACGAGGAGACGCTCGCCCAGGTCAAGGCTATCGATCCGGCCCGTATCCTGACGTACTCGGTCGCCAACGGATCGTCGGGCATGGCTGCATGGGCCAAAGCGCAGACGGACGGTGTTGGCGTCGACTCGGTGGTGGACGCGATCGCTCCGGGCCCGAACATGCAGGTCACCAAGGACGCCTTCGGTGCGCTGCGTCGCGGCGGCAAGCTCGTGGAAATCGGTGCGCAGATCAACGAAGTGCCGCTCAACATGCACGAAATGATGTGCTCCGCACTGTCGGTGATCGGCTCGCTGTGGTTCACGGTGGGCGAAGGCCAGGATCTGGTCGCGATGATCGAAGCCGGTACGCTCGATGTGTCGTCGTTCAGAAACTACACCTACACGCTCGATCAAGCAAATGAAGCTCTCCGCGACGCAGCAAAGCGCGTCATGGGTTTCGTCAACGTCGTGGTTGTCCAGGACTAGGGGATATACGAAATGGTACGTCGCGTTGTAACCGGCCAAATCGACGGCAAGTCGGTTGTCTTGAGCGATTCGGAAGAATCGGGCCACTCATTTGCAGCCGTTCGCGGTTTCAGGACCACGCAGATTTGGGCCACGAGTCCCGAAACCGCGCTGCCGCATTCGGGTGGTGATCCCGTTGCGGCCGCAACCACGGTAATGCCGGCGCTGAACGGCACCCGTCTGATGATCGTGCAGTTCCCACCGGACGCCGCGATGGCTGATCCCGAGTTCGACGGCGCTGCCGCTGGCGCCGAGTATGCGGCCATCCTGCCGGGTCTGGCCGAATGTTTCGAACCCGATGGCTCGGGATTCCATATCACCGACTCGGTTGACTACGACATCATCCTCAGCGGCGAACTCAGTCTGGAAGTCGACGATGGGCAAACGCGAGTTCTGAAAGCCGGGGATATCGTGGTTCAGAACGGTACGCGTCACGCATGGCGCAACAAGAGCAACGCACCGGCTGTGATGGCTTCGATTCTGATTGGAACCCAACGAAAGGCTTGACCCGGAACCGAAGTGGGGAATGAAAAATGGGTTCGTCAGCGGAATCTGTGGGTGAATCGAGGCGCAATTAGGCGTTGTGCGATTGATTCAGGTAGTGGTAGAGCTTGCGGCAGGTTGCGTCAAACGAGTTCTGCTCGGACTCGTGACCTGCTCCCCGCGTTTGGTACGGTGACGGTGTAGAGTCCGTTCCAGAGAGGAACGGCAATGAAAATGCGATTCACCGAAGAGCAAATCATTGGCATCTTGAAGGAAGCCGAGGCTGGCCTGAAGCCGGCGGAGCTGTGCCGCAAGTACGGCATCTCGGAAGCGACCTACTACAACTGGAAAGCGAAGTTCGGCGGGATGACGGTCTCCGAAGCGCAGCGTTTGAAGGAACTGGAGCAGGAGAACAACAAGCTCAAGCGCCTGTTGGCCGAATCAATGCTCGACAACGCCGCGCTGAAGGACCTGTTGGCCCGAAAGTAGCAAGCCCGCAGGCGAAGCGCGAAGCGGTCCGAACCTTGATGACTGAACGCGCCATGGGTGTTACCCGGGCCTGCGGGCTGGTAGGGATTTCGCGCTCGCTGTTCCACTACGAATCACGCCGCCGAGTTGACGACGAAGCGCTGACTGGCCGGATGATGGCCATCGCCGCGCAGAAGCGCCGTTACGGCTATCGCCGGATTCACGTGTTGTTGCGACGGGATGGCTGCTTCGCCAACCACAAGCGCATTTGGCGCCTGTACAGCAAGGCGGGGCTGAGCGTGCGCAAGGGAAAAGTTGCGGGATGCATGGGCCTACGAAGCCGGTTTCACGCTGTCGTTCATTCGGCCTGGCAAGCCGGTGGAGATGCCTATATCGAGAGCTTCAACGGGCGCTTCCGTGACGAATGCCTGAACGAGCACTGGTTCGTCTCAATGCGCCACGCCAAGCGGCTGATTGAGGAATGCTGTATCGAGTACAACACCGAGCGGCCTCATAGTTCACTCGGCTATCTGACGCCTGTGCAGTTCGCTCGGGCGCACGATGCAAAGCAGCAGTTTTTAACCTCGGACTCTAACTGCAGTTCGGACTAAAACCGGGGGCAGGTCAGGCGAGAAAGGCGTTCTTGAGCGGGATCGTGGAGGGCCGGAACAACAAGGCCAAAGTCACTATGAGAAAAGCATATGGATTTCGGACATTCAGAGCCACGGAAATCGCGTTCTATCACGCGTTAGGCCGGTTGCCGGAGCCTTCACTCACCCACACTTTTTACTGACGAACCGAAAAATGAACGATCAACTGACCAATCACGATGACCATCATGCACGGCGAACGACCAAAAGCGTCGAAAAGCTGGAATGGAGCGATGCGCTGCTGCTCGGACATGGCCCTATGGACGATGAACATCGCGAGTTTGTTCAGGTCGTCACTGCATTACGCAACAGTACGGCACACACCGCTTTGGCTGTGCTCGATGCAGTGGAAAAACATTTGATTCGCCACTTCGATCTTGAACACATGTGGATGGAGAAAACCGGTTTTCCCGAGGTCTATTCCAAGTGCCATCGAGATCAACACGACGAAGTTCTGGGTGCAGTGTTTCAAGTGCATCAACTGGCGGCTGTCGGTCAGATCGGGCTGGGTGCTGTGCATAGACTTGCACAATCGCTGATGGACTGGTTTCCGGGCCACGCGGACTATATGGATTCGTCCTTGTCCGCGTGGATCAACGGTAAAACCCATGGTGCTCAGGCTGTGGTACTGCGGCGCAATCTGCGGCACGAGTGTTGATTTGCGCGGAATCTTGACCCACGGGGATTCCGCGCAAATCAACAGTAACGCAGCAGGTCTTCAGTGCGTCCCTCCGATATAAGCGCTTCGGCAGTCTTGTAGCCAAAGGTCGGCAGCGGATCATTGCGATACCAAAACAGCGTACTCCGTATATCTCCGGAGATATCGGTTGCAGCTCGGATGACCCGAAGCGCGTCTCGAAGATACTTTTGCACGCTTTCGGCGCCGGGAAGACGACTGATGGTATTGCGATGGACATGGGCCAGCCGTGCGAGTGTCTGCATATCGATATGCAGGGCGGCCGCGAAGTGTTGCGCCGAGACGATCGGCACAGCGCTCTCCGAGTCCTTCAAAGACGCCAGGAAGTGATCGAAATCGAGGGGGCGTTCGTTGAATCTCGGGCCAGACCGGGGTTCATGGAAGCTTTCTCGGCACACACTATGTGCACATTTATAGCACAAGAAGTGCCGACATCGCTGGCCGCTGAAACGCTCATCCATTGTGCTGCCGGTCGCCGAGTTCCGTCGAGGCGCCTCGGTAGGGGCGTGACATTCCGAAGGACAACTTTTCTGAGAATTTCCGAGGCTGCGGACATCTTTTCTGAGACAAGAAGCATGCGGTGTTCTCAAAAAAGATGTCCAAGTCCTTGATCTATCTAGGGGGCCAAAGACACCTTTTCTGAGAGCCTACAGGATCGTGCTCGGCGTGCTGGCGGCAATCGGCTCGCGTTGACGCTCGACGGCCGTGCCGCGAGCCGACACGGTCCGTAGCCGGATCGATTTCGACGAACTCGGCGAGCGCGGACGCGCGCCGTCTGCCAGGTATGTGCATCACACCGGCACCACGCGTAAAGCGCATTGTCGATGAATCGCGCACTCACCCACGGGCATGCAATGCGGCCGACCTTCGGCCGTTCGCGCGCACTCCATTTCATGGCGCGCCTCCTGTCCGCCGGACGAATGTCGTCCAATGCGTCACGGCCATCTCCCCGCAGTGCGGCTCAATGATGGAGCAGCGGGTAGGCCGCCAGCCCGACGAGCGCGGCAGCCATGACGATGACCGGCTCCTGCAGCTTCTTGAAACGCCACAGTAGCAGCACGGTAGCGAGGGCGAGCAGTGCGGTCGGCATGTCGACGATCGAGCGTTTCGCGATGACGAGGACGGAGCCCGTGATCGCCCCGACGGCTGCGGCGGTGATTCCGTCCACGAACGCCTTGACGCCCGGGCGGTGCCCGTACTTCTTCACGTACGGCGCGGGAATCACGGTGAACAGATAGCAGGGCAGGAACGTGCCGAGCGCCGCGACGCACGCGCCGGGCAAGCCCGCCACGAGATACCCGATGAAGCCGACGGTGATCACGACGGGGCCGGGCGTAATCATCGCGACGGCGACCGCATCGACGAACTGCTTGTCGTTGAGCCAGTGATGTTCGGTGACGACGCCGCCGTAGAGGAACGGCACGATCGCGAGCCCGGAGCCGAACACGAACGTGCCTGCCTTCATGAAGAACGCGCCGATCTGAACGAGCTGCGGCAGATCGATGCCGCTCAGCATTCCGCTGGCCGCCGGCAGGTTGGCGGCGGCAACCGCATTCAGCCCGCCCCGGTGCAGCCACTTGGGCGGAGCGCGCCACAGCCAGCCGACCAGGCCCGCGACGAGGAACAGCCACGCGATTTCCGATTCCGTGATGAAGGTCACGGCGGCGAGCGTCACGAAGATTGCCCAGAGCAGCTTGTCGCGGCCGACCGTTTTCGTCGTGAGCTTGTAAGCGCTCATCGCGATGATGCCGAGCACCGCGGCGCCGACGCCGTAGAAGACGGCCTGCATCCAGGACAGCCCGCCGAAATGCGCGTACGCGAACCCGAGCGCGAGCACCATGAGGAACGACGGCAGCACGAATGCGAAGCCGACGAGTGTTGCACCGAGGATGCGGTAGTGAACGAAGCCGAGATAGATCGCGAGCTGGGCCGCCATCGGCCCCGGCGCAAGCTGGGCCAGCGTGAGTCCTTCCTTGTAGTCGGCTTCCGTGATCCAGCCGCGGCGCTCGACCAGGTCGCGACGCATGTAGCCCGCAAGCGCAACCGGCCCGCCGAAGCCGAACGTGCCGAGGCGCAACATGTAGGCGACCAGCTCGCCGAGCGAGTAGGTCGGTTCGGTGGCGGCGATGGCAGTGGTCATGACCTGGCTCCGGTCTCGTTCTTTCCGCTCGACGAGAAATGCGCGTGCAGGGCGTCGAGAACGGCGCTCATCTGCTCGAGCAATTGGTCATCGTTTTCCGTGCGCTGGCGCGTGCCGGCCATCACGGCCTCGAAGCCGATCGCCTCGGGCGCTGCGGGGCCGCCCACGTCGAGCGCGTGCACGATCTCGGCGAGCCGCGCGAGCGCAGGGTCGTTGTCGAGTCCGAAGCTGGCCAGCAGCACCTCGAACGTTACGCGTTTGCCGACATGCGTGAACGTCGCACCGTCGAAATCGAAACCCAGCGCGTCAGCCGGACAATCGGCAGGCGATGCGAGCCAGATGAAGCGGGCGCGTGCGTCGATGAAGCGGTGGATCAGCCACGCGCTGGCGACGCGGTCGACCCATATCCGCTGTCGCGTCGCCCAGGTGCAGCCCTGATATTCGTTGATCGCCAGCGGGCGGATCGAGCGGTCCGCGGCGTGCGGCTCCCCCGGCGACAGCACGGTGTCGATCAGTGCGACGAAATCCTGCAGGGCAACTTCGGCACGGGTGGCCGAGTCGCCCGGGAAATAGTCGATCGCGCGGATGGCGTCGAAATCCTTGCGCATGCGCCGCAGCAAACGTGTCAATTCCGTGGCCGACTTACCGGCGAGGGTCTTGCGGGCATCCGCAAGGGTCTGGATGAAGGCGGCGTCGTCCTCCCCGCGATCGAAGAGCGCGCGGAATTCCAGTTCCTGCGATGCGTCCAGGCTCGGCGCCCGTAACAGATGAGCCGTGCCACCGCTTTCCGCAATCGCCCCCGCGAGGTCGCGCAGCGTCTCCTCATGCTCTTCGCTGTACGGCAGCAGGTAGATACCGTCGCGCAACACCGCACAGCCCTTTGCCTTCAGCGCGCGCCAGAAGCGCATGCGGGCCGTCGCGTTTTCGGTCGGAAGGGTCAGCACGAGGAGCGACCACGTTGAAATATTTTTCATGTAGTGAACTCTATCCAATTGTTATTCACTCTACAAATTTTTTGACGCAGTCGCTGTGTCGCGTCGCACCCATGCCCGCTTCATCGTGGTCAGGCTTGTTGCAGATCCGAGCGGAGTGGCCCGAAGCGAGCACGGTGCAGGTCCGTTCGAGCACCGGGGCGCCGCGTTCCGGCTAGACCTTTCATCGGCCCGATATATACCCCTCCCCCCTATATGGAAATGCGATTTCAGATATAGTCCCCCCGGGTATATGAAGGGACCATCATGAGCCACACCATCCAGGACAAGCAGAAGCTGCTGAACCGTGTCCGCCGCATCAAGGGACAGGTCGAAGCGATCGAACGCGCGCTCGAGGACGAGCGCGGTTGCAACGAAATCCTCCGCCTCATCACGAGCGGTCGCGGCGCGATGAACGGCCTGCTCGCGGTCGTACTCGAGGATCACATCCGCAGCCATCTGGTCGATGCCGAGGGGCACGACGACGAAGGCAGCGCGACCGAGCAGCTGATCGAAGTCGTACACAGCTACTTCAAGTAAACGGAGGCGGAATGGGCAATTTCAGCGATGACGCCTTCGGCGCAGGGCACGACCACATTTTTCTTGGCGCGGCGCACGAGCAGAACGAACGCCGGACCTGGATGGTCATCGCGCTGTGCGCGGCGATGATGGTGGCCGAGATCGTCGGCGGGTCGCTTTTCGGCTCGCTGGCGCTGATCGCGGACGGCCTGCACATGTCGACGCACGCGGGCGCGATGCTGATCGCCGCGCTCGCCTATACCTATGCGCGCAAGCATGCGAACGATCCGCGCTTCGTGTTCGGCACGGGCAAGCTCGGCGACCTCGCGGGTTTCACGAGCGCGATCGTGCTCGCGATGATCGCGCTGCTGATCGGGTATGAAGCGGTCGCGCGTTTGCTGGCGCCCGTTCCGATCCATTTCGACGAGGCGATTCCGATCGCGGTTGCCGGCTTGCTCGTCAATGTTGCGAGCGTCTGGCTGCTGAGCGGCGATCATCATGGCCATAGCCACGGTCATGGCCACGGCCATCATCACGGGCATGGTCATGGCGATCGCGACGATCACGCGCACGACCACGAAGAGGAAGCGCACCGGATTTTCGACCAGCAGGGCGCATTCGTCGTGTCGGTGTTCGAGCAGGGCGTCCCGCCGGTTTTCCGCGTCGCGCCGGCGACACACGAGACGAAGCTCGTCGATGCGAGCGCCGTGTCGGTGACGACGATCCGCCCGGACGGCACGCGCCAGATGTTCGCGATGCAAAGCCGCGATGGTTATCTGGAGTCGACCGAAGCCATTCCCGAACCGCATGAATTCAAGGCGATCGTCCGCTTGAACGGTCGCGAGCACGAACTGGCGTTCGAGGAGCACGGTCATGGCGCGTCCGCGGCGGCGGCGCGCGATCACAACATCCGTTCCGCCTACATCCACGTGATCGCCGATGCCGCGGTTTCCGTGCTGACGATCGTCGGGCTGCTGCTCGCGCGTGCGTTCGGCTGGGTCTGGATGGATCCGCTGGCCGGCATCGTCGGCGCGATGGTGATCGCGAACTGGTCATACGGCCTGATGCGCGACACGGGCGGCATCCTGCTCGACATGAATTCCGATCGGCGTCTGACGGACACGGTGCGTGGCGCCATCGAAGGCACTGGAGACCGCGTCGGCGACCTGCATGTGTGGCGGCTCGGGCCGGGGCACATGAGTGCGGTGGTGTCGGTGACGACCACCGATCCGGATCGGGATGCGCGCTTCTATCACGGCGTGCTGCAGCGATTCAGGAACCTGTCGCACGTCACCGTCGAAGTCGTGCCCGCGACGCGAGGACGATAAAGCATGGCGGTCAAGTCCCCTTGTGTCGACGTGTGCTCGTTCGACGGTCGCACCGGCTACTGTGTGGCATGTCTGCGGACGCGCGAGGAAGCGCGCGGCTGGAAGAAGATGACGGATCACCGGCGTCATCAAATCGTGAACGACCGCGCGCGGCGGCATGCGAAACTGACGCGGGAAACGACCGACTGAAGACATCATGCGCGCTCCGTCACCGATTGCCGGCAAACCTGCGATTCCGCGGACCGTGTGGGCGCTGGGCCTCGTGAGCCTCTTCATGGACGTGTCGTCCGAGCTGATCCATGCGCTGTTGCCGATCTACCTGGTGTCGACGATGGGCATGAGCGTCGCCGCGCTCGGCGTCCTCGAGGGGGCGGCCGAAGCCACGGCGTTGATCGTCAAGGTGTTCTCCGGTGCGATCAGCGACTGGCTCGGGCGCCGCAAGGGGCTGCTGCTGGTCGGCTACGGGCTCGCGGCGTTGACCAAGCCGTTGTTTCCGCTGGCGTCCACGCCGGCCGTCGTCGTGACGGCCCGTCTGCTCGACCGCGTCGGCAAGGGGATTCGCGGCGCGCCGCGCGACGCGCTGGTGGCCGACATCGCGCCGCCCGAAATTCGCGGCGCGTGCTTCGGCCTGCGTCAGTCGATGGATACCGTCGGCGCGATTCTCGGCCCGATGCTCGCGATCGTGCTGATGCTGTGGTTCGGCGACCGCATCCGGACCGTGCTCTGGTTTGCCGTGGTGCCGGCCTTCGGCGCGATCGCATTGATCGTCTTCGGCGTACAGGAGCCCGAACAGTCGAAACCGGACCGGCGCTTTCGCTCGCCGCTGCGCTGGAACGCCCTCCGCGAGTTTCCCCGCAGCTACTGGTTCATCGTCGCGGCCGGCGCGACGTTTACGCTCGCGCGCTTCAGCGAGGCGTTCCTGGTGCTGCGTGCGCAGCAGACGGGGCTCGACGCGGCATGGATTCCGGCCGTGATGGTCGCGATGAGCGTCACCTATTCGCTGTCGGCCTGGCCGGTCGGCATCCTGTCGGACCGGCTCGATCGCCGCGTGCTGCTCGCGGCCGGCATGGCGTTTCTGATCGCGGCCGACCTGCTGCTTGGCATCGGCACGTCGACGATCTCGATGTTCGCCGGCGTGGCCGTGTGGGGGCTGCACTTGGGCTTCACGGAGGGCGTCCTCGCCGCGATGGTGTCGGAAACCTCGCCGGCCACGCTGCGCGGCACCGCGTTCGGCGTGTTCAACCTGGTGAGCGGCATCTGCATGCTGCTCGCGAGCAGCATCGCCGGCGCACTGTGGACGCGTTTCGGCGCATCGACCACGTTTCTCGCGGGCGCGGCGCTGGTCGTGCTGCCGCTGTGCCTGTGCCGGTTCATGCCGCGACCCGGCACGTCGCACGCGTGACGCGGCGCCGGCGGGGTCTGCCGACGTTCGGCGCAAGGTTGAGCTGACGGCCGGGCACGACGGTGCCCGAAGACCGGACCCGCCGTCGCGGTCCGCCCGTCCCCGGCTCCGGCTCCGTCCCCGTCCCCGTCCCCGTCTCCGTCCCCGGCTCCGGCCGGCGAAGGCCCGTCTCGCTTCCTTTTCCGCGCCGCGCATCGCTTGTCGCTTTCAGATATGAAAGATTGTCCTGCGTTTGCGATAGAATGCCCCCCCTGTTCGCCGTGGCCATGCCCACGGACGGGCACCGGTACTCGAAGCGGCGTGCGCCGCGCTCGCGGGCCACCGTTCCCATTTCGATGCCGGCGATCTCCCTGTCGTTGGAAGCACAAGTTCTGTAATTTGGATTGCTAATGAAGAAGAAGCACAACATCACCAAGTACATCGTCATCGCGATGGTGCTTGGCATTGCCGTGGGCTACGCCTGTCATAGCGCGTTTCCCGACCCGAAAATGGCCAAGGAAGTCGCCGGCTACGTGTCGCTGCTGTCCGACGTGTTCCTGCGGCTGATCAAGATGATCATCGCGCCGCTGGTGTTCGCGACGTTGACGGTCGGCATCGCGCAGATGGGCGACAGCGGGTCGGTCGGCCGCGTGGGCGTGAAGGCGTTCGGCTGGTTCTTCATCGCGTCGTTCACGTCGCTGGTGCTCGGCCTCGTGACCGCGACGATCCTGAAGCCGGGCAGCCACCTGAGCCTGCCGTTGCCTGCCGCCGACGCGGCGCTGAACCTGAAGACGGGCGCATTCACGCTGAAGGACTTCGTCGTCCACCTGGTGCCGAAATCGATCGCCGAGGCGATGGCGAACAACGAGATCCTGCAGATCGTCGTGTTCTCGATCTTCTTCGGTACCGCGCTGTCCGCGCTTGGTGACGCCGGGAAGCGCCTGACCGGCGTGATCGACGATCTCGCGCAGGTCATGCTGAAGGTGACGGGCGCGGTGATGTGGTTCGCGCCGGTCGCCGTGTTTGCCGCGCTGGCCTCGACGATCACGACGGAAGGGCTCGGCATCCTGCTCACGTTCGCGAAGTTCATGGCGAGCTTCTATCTGGCGCTTGCGCTGCTGTGGGGCGTGCTGACGCTCGCCGGCGTGGTGTTCCTCGGCAAGCGCGCGTTCGCGCTGATTCGCCTGATTCGCGAGCCGTTCCTGCTGTCGTTCGCGACGGCGAGTTCCGAAGCCGCGTATCCGAAGCTGCTCGACGCGCTCGACCGGTTCGGCGTGAATCGCAAGATCTCGAGCTTCGTGCTGCCGATCGGGTACTCGTTCAACCTCGACGGCTCGATGATGTACTGCACGTTCGCGGTGCTGTTCATCTCGCAGGTGTATGGGATCGACCTGCCGCTCGGTACGCAGATCACGATGCTGCTGATGCTGATGGTGACGTCGAAGGGGATGGCGGGCGTGCCGCGCGCGTCGCTCGTCGTGATCGCGGCGACGCTCAACCAGTTCCATCTGCCGGAAGCCGGGCTGCTGCTGATCATGGGCGTCGACATGTTCCTCGACATGGGTCGCTCGGCGACCAACGCCGTCGGCAATTCGATCGCGGCTGCGGTGGTCGCGAAGTGGGAGGGCCAGCTCGGCGAACCGCGCGCCGACGCGGATTCGGACGGCGGTGGCGAAATTGAGCAGGTGAAGGTACGGGAGACGGCGACGTCCGCGTGATTTCCCTGTTGTGAATGATATGCGCCGGCCCGGATTCGACATGGACTCGGGCCGGCGCGATACCCGCCAGCGGTCATTCCTTTACCCGTCTTTACCCGTATCCGGCGATTGTCCCGATTCGCCGAAAAACTTTCCGCCATTGCCGATACGCCGCATTCGAAACCGCGGCGATATTCCCGCCATCGAAAGCTGCACTGCCCCGATAGCACACGCGAACGCATAAGTGGTCGTTCACTCTCGCGCAACCGTCCGCCCGGCCGTCGCGAGCAGCGCGCAATTTTTTTCGATTTATATGACGCTATTCTCGGCGTTGCCGATTATCGAGCGCACGCGCGACGTAATACCGACTGCACCGGGTGATCTAGCGGAAGTATTTACGCATTGCCGATCTTCAAACCACCCGGCTACCCCCTCACGTGAATGACGCCACCATTCAGGAGCGCATCAGCCATGGTCGCCAGAAAATCGATTCAGGCCGTACTGCTCGCCGCCGCGATCGCCGCGATCGCGCCGGCCGCAAACGCGGGTAACACCACCGACTGGATCGCGAATACCTACGGCACGCTCGCCGCGCACGTCGGCAACGTCGCGCGCTCGATGTGGGTCGCGCCCGAAGGCGTGATCTACACGGCGTCGATGTGGGACGAGGACGAGGGCGGCGTCGCGATCTACCAGAACGGCAAGAGCGTCGGTTCGATCGGCACGCATTCCGAGTTCCAGGGCAGCGCGATCACGGGCAATGCGACGTCGCTGTTCGTCGCGCTGCAGCCCGGCAACGGATACGGCAGCGGCGCGGTCGGGCGCTACAACCGTGCCACGCGGTTCCGCGACAAGTTGATTCAGGTAACGGCGGCGACCAACCAGCCGCGCATCGACGTCGTCACCGGGCTCGCCACGGCCGGCTCGCTGCTCTATGCGAGCGATTTCTACGGCAATCGCGTGCGGGTGTTCACGACCGACGGCGTGTGGCAGCGTGACATCGGCGTGCCGGCACCGGGCGCGCTCGCGGTCGACGGTGCGGGGAACATCTGGGTCGCGCAGAAGAGCGCAGGCTCGGTCGTCGAATTCAGTCCGGCCGGCGCGCTGCTGAACACGATCCGGCTGGCCGCCGGATCGCAGCCGTCGGCGCTCTATTTCGATGCGGCGGTGGGGCAGCTGATGATCGGCGACGAAGGCCCCGACATGAACATCAAGCGCTATTCCGTCTCGGGCCGACCCGCGCTGGCCGGCACGTTCGGCGTGCCCGGCGGCTATCTCGACACGACGACGGGTACCAAGGGGCAGGTCGGCGCGAAGCGCTTCACCCGCATCGCCGGCATCGGCAAGGACACGGCCGGCAACCTGTATGTGCTCAACAACCCGTGGGGCGGCAGTTGGGATCTCGGCCGCAACGGCGCGACCGACATTCACGCGTACAGCAGCGCCGGCAGCCTGCGGTGGACGCTGCAGTCGCTCAACTTCGAGGGCATCGCCGCACCGGATCCGGTCACCGACGGTGCGCTGTTCTACAGCGGCACGCACGTCTACAGCGGCACCGCGGGCGGCACCTTCGTCGCGAACACCGTCGATCCGTTCACGTATCCGTCGGACCCGCGCATCAACATGAGCGACACCCAGCGCGACGAACACTTCGGGCTGCTGACGTCCGTTGGCGCGAACCGGATCCTCGTTGCAGCGGGGCAGAATCCGCCGGTCTACTCCTTCTTCCACTTCAACGCGGCCAACGGCTACGTCGCGATTCCGGACGGATCGATCCCCGGGCCCGTGTTCAACACGATCCGGCGCGTGTCGGCCGGCTTCAGCCTGGACAGCAAGGGCGGCGTCTGGGCTGGCCTCGACAAGACCGGCGCCATTTATCACTATCCGCTGAACGGTTTCGACGCGAGCGGCAAGCCGTCGTGGGGGCCGGGCGTACCGACGCCGGTGCCGGCCAGCATCCAGCCGCTGACGCGCATCGTCTATCTCGCCGACAGCGACACGATGGTGCTCGCGCAGGGTGTGGTCGGGAGTACCGACTGGACGTCGATCGGCACGCGCATCGAGGTGTATCACGGCTGGAGCGCCGGCAACACGACGAAGCCGAACCCGGTCATCACGCTGCCGCACGGCGGCGCGAAGTCGATCGACGCGGCCGGCAACCATCTGTTCGTCGGCTACTGGTTCAGCAGCAGCGGGCCGCTGTGGCCGAATATCGACGCATTCAACCTCGACACCGGCAATCTCGACACGACGCTCGTCAACGCGAGCCCCGCGACCGTGGATACCAGCAGCGCGATCGACGCGATGTACAGCGTGCGCGCGTATCGCCGCTCGAACGGGGAATACGTGGTGACGAAGAACAACGTGAAGGGGAACAGCATCACCGTTTATCGGTGGACGCCTTGATGGGCGAGGCGCGGCACGCCACGGTTCAGGCGCGCCAGATCAGGCTCGCGCTCGTCTCCGTTTCCGACGTGAGGGTGAAGCCGAGCCGCTCGTAGAGGCGCCGCGCCGGGTTGCCGTGCAGCACGCCGAGCGATACGGGCACGTGCTCGCGTGCGGCTTCGATCAGCAGCTCGCGCAGCACGGCTTCGCCGATGCCTTGTCGCTGTCGCGACGGGAGGATCTGGATCTGGTGAACGTGCCATTCGTCGGCGGCGCGCGTGACCTTCAGCAAACCGATTGCATCGGCGCCGTCGCAGACGATCAGCGCGTCCTCGAAGTTCGAGCGGATGCGCTGATCGTGCGCGTTGTCGTCGGTGGGTGCGCCGACGCGTTGCAGATGCTCGGTCATCGTGAGTCGGCGGAGCCTCAGCAGGAACGGCAGGTCGGTGGCGTTCGCCGGGCGCAGACAAATGGCAGGGGGCATGGTCGAGGAGCGTTCGCGGGTGGATTCCATGACTCGAAGCGAATGATCCACGAACGCGGTATGGCGGTCAAAGGCCGGGCAGCCGGAATTGTCATTAGGTTGGACCGAAAGCTTGCATCAACCGACGGCGGCCGGGGCGACGCGCTCGGGTGAACGGTATGACTGCCCGGTAGCCCGCCGACATTCGCGCTGGCGCGGCGACGCCGTGCTGCTCGTGGAACCGCAGCGCCTCGACCGATACGCCGAGCCGCGCGGCTGCCGCCGAAGCGCTCGGGCGCAGGGTGTGCGCGCTCGTTCGGCGCCTCTGTGCGGCATACGCGCGCCGCCGAGAGACGGCAGGAACGACTGCGCCCGGGCGGGGTTCGCACCGTTGCCGGGTTGGCATTCATCACCGGCTTTTGTAAAGAAGCCACGGCCGCGCAATCGAACGACGCGTGCTTGCGCAACGAGCACGCGTCGTTACACTCAAATGTGACCCAGCAGCACCAGTATCACGACGATGACGACGATCAGCCCGACCGAGCCCGATGGCCAGTAGCCCCAGCTTCGGCTGTGCGGCCACGCCGGAAATGCTCCGATGAGCAGCAGAATCAGAACGATGATAAGGATTGTGCCGAGCATCGCACCCCTCCTGAACGTGGTGACATGACGGTGGCTCCTGCCGCAATTCGCGTGCCGCGTCGGGGAGTCGGGCGAAAGCCGGCCAAGCGCGCTGGGTGAATCCATGGAATTCATGCGATGAATAGCGGACGATTCAGAAAATAAATTTCAAAAATGTGACTTCGGTCGCTATGCTGGGCCTTCGGTTTCCCCACAGGCGGGCACGCAATGGCTGAACTTTTTCTGGTGCGGCACGGGCAGGCGTCGTTCGGCACGGACGATTACGACCGGCTGTCCGCGGCCGGTGAGCAGCAGGGTGTCTGGCTCGGCGAATACTTCGCGCAGCAGGGCCTGACGTTCGACCGGGTGATCTGCGGCACGATGAACCGGCATGCGCAGACCGTCGATGCGATCCTGCGCGGGATGGGCGGCGAAGGCGCGCAGGTCGACCGCCATCCCGGCCTGAACGAATACGACTTCCACGGGCTGTTCGCGGCCGCGGCGAGCGACTATCCGGAGATCGCGCGGCTCGCGGCCGGCTCGATGAAGGAGCACTTTCGCGCGCTGCGTCAGGTGCTGCACCTGTGGTCCGACGACAAGCTGGGCGACGCCGCGCCCGAAACCTGGACACAGTTCCAGCAACGCGTCGCCGATGCCCGCGCCGCGATCCGCCAGGGCGGCAGCCAGCGCGTGCTCGCGGTGAGTTCCGGCGGCCCGATCGCGGTGACCGTGCAGCAGGTGCTCGCCGCACCGCCATCGAGCGCGATCGCGCTGAACCTGCAGATCCGCAACAGCAGTCTTTCGCAGTTTTTCTTCAACGCCGAAGCGTTCCACCTGGCGTCGTTCAACGGCATACCACATCTCGAGGATTCCGAACGACATGCGTGGCGCACCTACGGCTGACCTTACGAACGATCGCGACGATGACGAACCCTTCCCAGCCCCTCGACGTAGCCCGCCTCACGCGCTATCTGGAAGCGCACGTGCCGGGTTTCGAAGGCCCGCTCGACATGGAGAAGTTTGCCGGCGGCCAGTCGAACCCGACCTTCCTGCTGCACGCGAAGAGCGGTCGCTACGTGCTGCGCCGCCAGCCGCCCGGCGAGTTGTTGAAATCCGCGCATGCGGTCGATCGCGAATTCCGCGTGCTGAGCGCGCTGTCGGGCACCGCCGTGCCGGTCGCGCGCCCGTATCACCTCTGCGAAGACCGCGACGTGATCGGCAGCCTGTTCTACGTGATGAGCTTCGAGGACGGCCGGATCTTCTGGGATCCGGCACTGCCGGAGTTGCCGAAGGCCGATCGTGCGATCTGCTACGACGCGCTGCTGCGCACGATGGCCGCACTGCACGACGTGGACGTCGACGCTGTGGGCCTCGCCGACTTTGGGCGCCCCGGCAACTACTTCGAGCGCCAGATCGGCGTGTGGACGAAGCAGTATCGCGCGGCGGAAACGGAGCGCCTCGACGCGATGGAGACGCTGATCGACTGGCTGCCGAAGGCCTGCCCTGAGGACACCGGCCGGCCCGCGCTGGTGCACGGCGATTTCCGGATCGACAACCTGATGTTCGCGCGCGACGACTATCGCGTGCAGGCCGTGCTCGACTGGGAACTGTCGACGCTCGGCAATCCGCTCGCCGATCTCGCGTATTTCTGCATGTGCCTGCGGCTGCCGCCGGGCGACCAGGTGCGCGGGCTCGCGGGCCAGGATCGTGCCGAACTCGGCATTCCCGACGAAGCGGCGATCGTCGCGCGCTACTGCGAACTGCGCGGGATCGAGCCGATCCGCGACTGGCATTTCTATCTGGCGTTCAGTTTCTTCCGGCTCGCGGCGATCGCGCAGGGCGTGAAGGCGCGCGCGCTGCAGGGCAATGCGTCGAGCGAGCAGGCGCTGCGTGTGGGCGCGATGGCTGGCCGGCTGGCCGAAATGGCGGTCGACGTGATCGGCGCGCATCGCTGACATCGCGGACATCGCCACGCGGCCGCACTAAAAACATCAATGGAGGAGCACAGCAACATGGCAACGAATCTGTTCGATCTGACGGGCAAGGTCGCGCTGGTGACGGGCGCGAGCCGCGGCATCGGCGAGGAAATCGCGAAGCTGCTCGCGGAGCAGGGCGCGCACGTGATCGTGTCGAGCCGCAAGCTCGACGACTGCCAGGCGGTCGCGGACGCGATCGTCGCGGCGGGCGGCCGCGCCGAAGCGCTGGCCTGTCACGTCGGGCGGCTGGAGGACATCGCCGCGACGTTCGAATCGATCCGCGGCAAGCATGGCCGGCTCGACATCCTCGTGAACAACGCGGCCGCGAATCCGTATTTCGGGCACATCCTCGATACCGATCTCGCCGCGTATGAAAAGACCGTCGACGTGAACATCCGCGGCTACTTCTTCATGTCGGTCGAGGCCGGCAAGATGATGAAGGCGCAGGGCGGCGGCGCGATCGTCAACACCGCGTCGGTGAACGCGCTGCAGCCGGGCGACCGTCAGGGCATCTACTCGATCACGAAGGCCGCGGTCGTCAACATGACGAAGGCGTTCGCGAAGGAATGCGGGCCGTTCGGCATCCGCGTGAACGCGCTGCTGCCGGGCCTCACGAAGACGAAGTTCGCGGGCGCGCTGTTCGCCGACAAGGACATCTACGAAACCTGGATGGCGAAGATTCCGCTGCGCCGCCACGCGGAGCCTCGCGAGATGGCTGGCACCGTGCTGTATCTCGTGTCGGACGCGGCGAGCTACACGAACGGCGAGTGCATCGTCGTCGACGGCGGCCTGACGATCTGAGCGCGCGATGAAACTCGACAGCTACGCCGGGCAGGCCGTGATGATCACCGGCGCCGCGAGCGGCTTCGGCGCACTGCTCGCGAGCGAGCTGGCCGCGATGGGCGCGCGGCTCGCGCTCGGCGACCTGAACGATGCGGCGCTCGAACGCGTGGCCGCGCCGCTACTGGCGGCCGGCGCCGACGTGATCGTACGGCGCTGCGACGTGCGCATCGAAGGAGAGGTCGCTGCGTTGGTGAAGGCGGCGGTCGAGCGCTTCGGCCGGCTCGACGTCGGCATCAACAACGCGGGCGTCGCGCCGCCGCTGAAGGCGCTGATCGATACCGAGGAAGCGGATCTCGATCTGAGCTTCGCGGTGAACGCGAAGGGCGTGTTCTTCGGGATGAAGCATCAGATTCGCCAGATGCTCGCGCAGCGCGAAGGCGTGATCCTGAACGTCGCGTCGATGGCCGGGCTCGGCGGCGCACCGAAGCTGGCCGCGTACGCGGCGTCGAAACACGCGGTGGTCGGGCTCACGAAGACGGCCGCGCTCGAATACGCGCGGAATGGCATTCGTGTGAACGCGGTGTGCCCGTTCTACAGCACGACGCCGATGGTGACCGACAGCGACATCGGCGATCGCCAGGATTTTCTCGCACAGGGCTCGCCGATGAAACGGCTCGGCCGCCCCGAGGAAATCGTCGCGACGATGCTCACGCTGTGCGCGAAGGAAAACACCTATCTGACCGGGCAGGCCGTCGCCGTCGACGGCGGTGTCTCGGCCTTCTGAACGAAACGAACGGAACAACGGAATCTCGAGGAGTCGATCATGGACTTTGGCTACACCCCGAAAGTGGAAGAACTGCGCGAACGCGTGCGTGCGTTCATGGACGCGCACATCGTGCCGCGCATCCGTCAGTGGAACGAGGAAGTGCATGCGGGGCAGTATCCCGTGTCGTTCATGGAGGCGCTGAAGGAGCGCGCGAGGGCCGAAGGGCTGTGGAACCTGTTCCTGCCGCACCTGAAGGAGGACGAGCCGGGCACCGGGCTGACGAACCTTGAATACGCGCCGCTCGCCGAGATCATGGGGCGCGTGGGCTGGGCGTCGGAGGTGTTCAACTGCAACGCGCCGGACACCGGCAACATGGAACTGCTGCACATGTTCGCGACGCCGGAGCAGCGCGAACAGTGGCTGCAGCCGCTCTTGCGCGGCGAGATCCGTTCGGCGTTCGCGATGACGGAGCCCGACGTCGCGTCGTCGGACGCGACCAACATCACGACGCGCATCGAGCGTGTGGGCGACGAATACGTGATCAACGGCCGCAAGTGGTTCATCACGAACGCCGCACATCCGAACTGCCGGATCTTCATCGTGATGGGCAAGACCGATCCCGACGCGGAATCGCACCAGCAGCAGAGCATGATCCTGGTGCCGCGCGACACGCCGGGCGTGACGGTCGTGCGCAACATCACGGTGGTCAATCACTACGCGCCCGAAGGACACTGCGAGATCACGTTCGACAACGTGCGCGTGCCGGCGCACAACCTCCTCGGCGAGGAAGGCAGCGGTTTCGCGCTCGCACAGGCGCGCCTCGGGCCGGGCCGGATTCACCACTGCATGCGTTCGATCGGCGCGGCCGAGC
Source organism: Burkholderia sp. FL-7-2-10-S1-D7 (assembly GCF_001524185.1). Taxonomy (NCBI): domain Bacteria; kingdom Pseudomonadati; phylum Pseudomonadota; class Betaproteobacteria; order Burkholderiales; family Burkholderiaceae; genus Burkholderia; species Burkholderia sp. FL-7-2-10-S1-D7. The sequence goes on from NZ_LOWY01000090.1 coordinate 104,244, forward strand.
TCGCGCTGGAACTGATGATCGACCGCGCGCAGTCGCGCGAGGCGTTCGGCAAGCCGCTGAACCGGCATGGCACGATCGGCGAATGGATCGCGCGCTCGCGCATCGAGATCGACCAGGCGCGCCTCCTGGTGCTGAAGGCCGCATGGATGATCGACAAGGTCGGCGCGAAGGCGGCGCGCAAGGAAATCTCGATGATCAAGGCGCTCGTGCCGACCGTATACACGGACGTGTGCGACCGCGCGATGCAGGTGTTCGGCGCGATGGGCCTGAGCCCCGATACGCCGCTCGCCGATCTGTGGACCTGGGGCCGCGCGCTGCGCTTCGCGGACGGCCCGGACGAAGTGCACCTGCAGGCGATCGCGCGCATGGAGGTCAAGGACGCCGTGCGCGGTTCGACCGAGCCGTACCTGACGCGGCCGCCGCGCGGTTGAGCCGCGCGCCGCGCGGGGATGCGACGTGGAGGAGCGGGAGACGCACGCCGTATTAAGATGCCGGCAAGGAGATCCGGCGATGCGTCTTTCGAAGATTGATCTGAACCTGTTCGTCGTATTCGAGGCGATCTACAACAAGCGCAACCTGACGCGCGCGGCCGAGGTGCTGAACCTCACGCAGCCGGCCGTCAGCAACGCGCTGGCGCGGCTGCGCAAGACGCTGAACGACCCGCTGTTCGTCAGCACGCCGGCCGGGATGATGCCGACGCCGATGGCCGAGAACATCGTCGGCCGCGTGCGCGAGGCGCTGCAACTGCTCGATTCGAGCGCGCACGAAGGCGACGTTTTCGATCCGGCTTCGTCCGAGCGCGTGTTCCGGCTCAGCATGAGCGACCTGACCGAGGCGCTGCTGCTGCCCGCGCTCGGTGAACTGCTGCAGACGCATGCGCCCGGCATGCACGTGCGCAGCTACACGATGGACCGCCGCGAAGTGGCGACCGCGCTCGCGAACGGCTCCGTCGACATCGCGATCGACGCGCCGCTGATCGGCGACCCGCACCTGCATCAGGCGCTGCTCGTGCGCGACCGCTACGCGTGCATGATCCGCGACGATCACCCGTTCAAGGGCGACACGCTGACCATGGACGACTACCTGTCGATGGGGCACATTCACGTGTCGAGCCGCCGCAAGGGCAGTGGGCACGTCGATGCGGAGCTGACGCGGCTCGGGCTGCGCCGCAACATCCAGATGCGCGTGCAGCACTACATGGTCGCGCCGCTGATCGCGATGCGCGGCGATCTCGCGCTGACGGCGCCGCTCAGGCTGCTGCAGCGTTACCCGGCGCGGATTCTCGAACTGCCGTTCGAGATGCCGGGGCTCGAATACTTCTGCTACTGGCACCGCAGCGCCGATCAGGATCAGGGCAGTCGGTGGCTGCGTGAGCAGTTGATGATGCTGATGGGCGGGATCGGCGAGCCGCAGTGAACGGCGCGGCGTGCGCATCGCGCGTTTGCCCGCGCATGCCGGCTCAATACGAATCCTCGTCGAAGCGCGACGATGTGCTCCGGCGCTTCATGTCTTTCAGCCAGCTCCTGACCTGATCCGGATCCTCGAACTCGCGCAGCGCGACGGCCAGATCCTGGTTGCTGCGCTGCATGCCGGCGATGTCGCGCGTGAGCATGCGCAGGACCGTATCGGGCGCGACCTTGCTCGACGACGCGATGCCGTAGGTCCGCCGGAAATCGTTCTCGACGTGCTGGATCTCCTGATCGAGTTCGCGCAGTTGTTCCTCCAGGATGCCGTTGTAGCGCGTGAGCCGCGCTTCGCTGAGGCCGTCGATCGCGCGGCGGTCGATCTGTTCGATCTCCAGCTGCAGCTCCAGCAGCTGCAGCAGGTTGCCCTTCTCGTAAGCGCGGTTGACCCGCTGCATCAGCTCGGTCTTGCGTTGTTGTTCCAGCGGATCGGTTTCGCGATCGGGATGCAGCGCGCTCGCGAGCTTGCGATAGATCTCGCGGATCGACTTGCTCGATTCGGCCTGCTCGGCTTCGATGCGGGCCTGCGCGGCCGATTGCTTCGGCGCTTTCTTGCGCTTCGCGCGCTGGGCCTCGCGGGCCGCGTGAGCGGCCATGTCGCGCTCGAACTGTGCGTCGAGTTCGGCTTGCATCCGTTCGGCGAGTTCGTCGGGCGACAGTGAGTCCAGATCTTCAGCAGGTTGCGATTGCGGTTGGGGCTCCCGCTCCGGTTTCGTTGGCTCGGGCTCGGCCGATGCGTTGCCGACGTGCGCGGATTCGGCATGCCGGTTGTAAATGATCTTCAGCGCCGCGTCGTCGCTCACGTTCAGCAAATCGCGCGCCATGTCGGCGATCAGGTCGGACAGCGTGCGCTGTTCGGCCTTGCTCAAGCCTTTCTGCAGGAACGTGTCGTCGAGCAGATGAATCAGCCTGATCCGCAGCGCCGTCGCTTCCTGTTCGAGCGGCAACAGCGCGTCGACGAATTTCTTCTGGAACGCCGGCATCACGGCTTCCCATGCGCCGAGCCGCTCGCGCCGCTTTTCGATGTGCTTGACGAGCGTGTTGAACGTTTTCTGGGCTTTCGACAGGCTGGCTGTCTCGTGACCGGGCGCGATGGCGACCGCGGCACCGCGACGTGCGGTCATGGTGAATGTCCTCCAGCCGCGGCGGGAGGCGCGGCAGGCCGGTATTTTAGCCGGACGGATGCGTTCCTTCCGGCGTGCGGCGTTACAGCACGGCCATCGATTCTGTCATGTTCTGCTTCATGTAGTCGAGGAAGCGCTTCTGGAACAGCATCGTGTGCTCGTGCGCGGCGCGCTCGGCGGCGTCGGCATCGCGTCGCGCGATCGCGTCGATCAGTTCGTCGTGGTCGCGCCCGAGCTTCGCAGCCGTATGAAGATATGGGCGAGCGCAATACCGCGCATCGTCAGTCGCCGAACAACTGCCCCTGCCCGGAAATCACGCGTTCGAAATCGTCGCGCAGGAACGGCAGGATCGCATCGGCGACCGGCTGCAACTGGCGGCTCACGTAGAACGCGTAGTCGATCGGCGAGCGCATCGTCTCGAGCGGCTCCGGGCCGGCCGTCGTCATCACGTAGCTGATCCAGCCGCCGCGCTGGTACTGCAGCGGCCGGCCGCGCGCCTGGTTGAATTCGTCGGCGATCCGCGCGGCGCGCACGTGCGGCGGCACGTTGCGCTGGTATTCGCTCAACGGCCGGCGCACGCGCTTGCGATAGATGAGTTGCGCGTCGTATTCGCCGGCGAGCGTGCGGCGCACGTAGTCGCGAATGAAGTCCCGATACGGTTCGCGCTTGAACACGCGCCGGTAGAGCTCGCGCTGGAATGCCTGCGCGAGCGGCGTCCAGTCGGTGCGCACCGTTTCGAGCCCCTTGAACACGAGGTCCTCGCCGCCGTTCGCCGCGAGCGCGAGGCCCGCATAGCGCTTCTTGCTGCCTTCTTCCGCACCGCGCACGGTCGGCATCAGGAAGCGCCGGTAATGCCGCTCGTACTGCAGTTCGAGCGCGCTCTCCAGCCTGAAGCGATCGCGCAGGTGCGCTTGCCACCAGCGGTTCACATGCTCGACGAGCGCGCGGCCCTTGGCGGCGGCTGCGTCGTCGTCGTGCTCGCGCCCGAGCCAGACGAAGGTCGAATCGGTATCGCCGTAGATGACTTCGTAGCCCTGCGCCTCGATCAACTCGCGCGTGCGATGCATGATCTCGTGGCCGCGCATCGTGATCGATGACGCGAGGCGGGGATCGAAGAACCGGCAGCCGGTCGAGCCGAGCACGCCGTAGAACGAATTCATGATGATCTTCAGCGCCTGCGACAGCGGCGCGTTGCGCTGGCGTTTCGCTTCGTCGCGGCCTTCCGACACGCGCCGCACGATGTCGGGCAGGCAATGCGCGGTGCGCGAGAAGCGCGCGCCGAGAAAGCCCGGCACCGACGTGTCGTCGCCCGGATGCGCGAGCCCCTCGATCAACCCGGCCGGATCGATCAGGAACGTGCGGATGATCGACGGATAAAGGCTCTTGTAGTCGAACACGAGCACCGAGTCGTACAGGCCGGGCCGCGAATCCATCACGAAGCCGCCGGGACTGTTCTGGCCCGTCACGTCACCGAGGTTCGGCGCGACGTAGCCGAGCCGGTGCATGCGCGGCAGGTACAGGTGCGTGAACGCGGCGACCGAGCCGCCGGTGCGATCGGCCGCGAGGCCCGTGACGGTCGCGCGTTCGAGCGCGAAGGACAGCAGGTCGGCCTTGTCGAAGATGCGCGTGACGAGTTCGCAATCCTTCAGGTTGTAGCGCGCGAGCGCGGGCTTGTCGTGATCGAAACGGCGCTGGATCTCGTCCATCCGCTGATACGGATTGTCGATCGACTTGCCTTCGCCGAGCAGCGACTGCGACACGTATTCGAGGCTGAACGACGGGAACGTCCACGTCGCCGATTTCAGCATGTCGATGCCGTCGAGGATCAGGCGGCCGGCCGCGCCCGCGAAGAAATGGTCGGGCTGCTGGCCGTGCGCGCGCCACTCGAGCACGCTGCCCCCGCGGCCGAGCTTCAGCGGCACGCCGTATTGCTCCGCGTGCGCATGCAGGATGCGCAGGTCGAACTGCACGAGGTTCCAGCCGATCACCGCGTCGGGATCGTATTCCTCGAACCACTCGTTGAGGCGTGTGAGGATCTCGGCCCGGCTGTCACAGTAGTCGAGACGGAAGTCGACGGCCGACGCGTCGCCGTTCGGCGGGCCGAGCATGTAGACCTGCCGCTGTCCGCAGCCTTCGAGCGCGATGGAATAAAGCTCGCCGTGGACGCTCGTCTCGATGTCGAGCGACACGCAGCGCAGTGTCGGCCGATAGCCGGTCGCGGGTTTCAGTTCGGCGTCGGTCAGCGTGCCGTCGTGGCCGGCCGTGCCGCGAAACAGCACGGGTGCGGTAATGAAGCGCTCCATCGCGTAGCGGTCGGGCGGCTGCACGTCGGCTTCGTAGACGTCGACACCGGCCGCGGCGAGGCGTTTCTGGAGTCCGGACAGGTGGCGGTAGCGGCGGCAGTAGAGGCCGGCCACCGCGCGCTGGCGGAAGTCGCGCAGCGCGAGCGGGCGCAGTTCGGCATCGCGTTCGCCGGCGAGCGTGCGTTCGGCGAGCGCCTGCTGCTCGACCGGCACGAATGCGACGGCTTCCTGCGGGCGCAGCCGCACGCGGCGCGGACCGTGTTCGGTTGCCAGCCAGAACTCGATCTCGATGCCGGATGCGGTGTCCCGCCAGTGGCGGGTGAGGATGAAACCTTGCTCGAACGCCGTCAAAACGCTTGCTCGTCGTGGATGCCTAGGCGGCGGATTTTAGCGCCTCTCGCGCGGTTCCCGCCGAAGGGGGAATCGATGGCACCAGGTGGCAGGAGGCCGCCGTGCGACCCGCCACGCAGCGCATTGGCCGCGTGCGGCAGCCGGCGTCGCGTGCAGACCGGACGACGCGTGTGCGTCACGTATTCGCCGACCGAGCGCGTGCCGCGCCGATACGGCATTCAAGTCGGCATCGGCGCGACATTCCGCTTCAGGTGTTCCGCTCGCCGTGGCCGCTGATACAGATAGCCCTGCGCGTACTGAATCCCGACCGCATGCAGCGCACGATGCTGCTCTTCCGTCTCCACGCCCTCGGCAATGATCTTCAGGCCGTAGTGGTGGGCGACCGCCGCGATTCCTTCGATCAGTTTCGCGTTGCCCGTCGTGAGCTGCGAGATGAACTGCCGGTCGATCTTCACGTAGTCGAACGGAAAGCGCGACAGCGTGTCGAGGTTGCTGTGATGCGTGCCGAAGTCGTCGATCGCGAACTTCGCGCCTTTCGCGCGCAGTGTGGCGAACATCTCGGTGGTGCGCGGATTCTTCTCGAGCAGGATGCGCTCGGTCACTTCGAGGACCAGCGTGCAGCCCTGTGGAAGCCTGTCGAGCGTGTCTTCGACGACGGATAGGAAGCGGGCGCGTTCAAGATCCTTCGGCGCGACGTTGATCGCGATGCGGAGCGGCACCGACGGCGCGAGTGCGGTCAGTTCCGCTACGGCCGTCCGAAGCACGAACTCGGTCACCTTCGGCAGGACCGCACTCGACTCGACCTGCGGCACGAACAAGGCCGGACTGATGGTCCCCCATTTCGGATGGCGCCAGCGCAGCAGCGCCTCGACGCCGACCGTCCTGCGCGTTTCGACGTCGATGATCGTCTGGTAGACGACATGAAATTCGTTGCGCTTCAGCGCATTGCGAACGGCCTTCAGCAACAGCCGGCGCGGCGCCATCGCGAGCAGGTACGTGGCCGCTACGAGGCCGTTGACCAGCAGCGCGATCGTCAGGCAGATGAGTCGGTAGCGCCGCTGCACCTGCGAAACGTAGGGTTGCGCCGAGGTGACGGAGACCGTGAATGGCCACGCGTTCGACGCGATCTTGCTGCCTGTGGCCGGCGCCGCGTTGAACGGCGGGACGAACGTGCCATGCTGATCGATGCTTCCCGCGCCCTCGATCGACAGCGTGGCCGTTTCCGCCCCGAAGCGGATCCCGTGCGCGAGCACGTTCGCCACATAGTCGCCTTCGACCAGATAAAGGACGCCGGAGTCGGGCGCGGTCGCGCGAAACGCCACCAGCACCGGAACGTGAGGCTGAAACGGCGTTTGCCGAAGCAGCGTGATGGCCGTCCTCCCCGGTGCTGGCGCGTGAATGTACGCGTCGAGCGGGACGTCGATCGCGCCCAGCGCCGACGAGCATGTGACGCGACCGCTGTTCGCCAGCCCGACGGCCCGAAGATAGAGCAGGTGAGTGCCCACTTCGGCGAGCGTTCTGAAGATCGTCGTGCAGGGCCGCCCGACCAGCGCGTTCAACTCGTCCGGGTGCCGCGTGCGAATGCCGTCGAGGATGCGGTCGACCGATATCACGATGTCGTTCGCGACGTCGCTTTCGTGCCGTGCAATCGCGTCGCGCGCCAGGCGCCCTGCAACGACGAACGCCAGCACGAACACGAGGATGCAGACGATCAGGGCAACCGGGAAGACGATGTGCGGCCACGCGCCGCTGCGCTGGAACGCGGGTTTCGGGCGCCGTGCGGGCGCGGACGGTCCTCGGGTCGTACTTGTTGTTGTGCGCATGTGAATGCAGGTCGAACCGGTCGATGAATTGGCGCGAGGCATTCGCCGTGCCTGGCCGGGGCACCGCGGCTCGCACCCATATCGGGACGCAAATCGATTCTACGCTCGCGAAGCGCACGAAGCGGCATCGCGGCGGGAGTGCAGGATTCGAGGCGAATTGTCGTAACACACATCGGCAACGTATGTATATCGGTATTGCACACCCCAAAAAAAACCCGGCCGCATCGATGTGCGGCCGGGACAAAAAACACCGTCTCTTGGCACGAGGATGGTGCGCGGCAAGTATAAGGCGTGTCACGCTCAATTACGAAATATTGCTACTCAAATATTGGAACAATATCGAGATTGATGCTTATTGAGAAATATTTGCGTCGCGCGTCACATCCGGCGGCCGCGCTTCAGAAGTCGTTGCGCATCTTGTGGAGCAGGTCGCGAGGCGATTGATGCGTGTCGATGGCGGTGAGGACGTCGGTCAGGAACCACGGCAGATTCAGTTGCGTATCGGAATCGCCGACGCAGATGCGGATCGGCGGCGCCTTTGACGCCGCGCGGGAGCCGGGCGCTGCGCTGGCGGACGTCGACGACGGCACGCAGTTTCTCGCTTGCTGCGCAACCGGTGCTGTGGCGTTGTCCGTAGCGGCGCCGGCGACCGCCGGCAAGCTGACGGCGGCAAGCAGGGTCAGGATGGCGAAAGGGGCGGCGCGGTTCATGCGATTCTCCGGCGATGTACGTTCGACACCGTCGGCGGGCCCGAGTTCGGCAGGTTGCCGATGCCGCACGCGCGACCACATGGGCATGTCCGACGCGCTCGAGCGCGGTGCGTGCGTGGTCTCGCACACCGGATCGATCATTCAAACGTCAAGAATCGTTCGGATTCCCGTCAGACGCTTGCGATGCTGAATGCGCTCATTTATCGTGCCGCCACGACGGCGCCGATACAGGGCGTCGAGCCAGTTCGCAAGGAGCATTCGTCATTACCGCATTCAATCGTCGCACGCATGTTCGTGCCTTTCTCGTCGCATCGGTCGCGTATCTCAACCTGTCACAGCCCGCGTCGGCGGCCTATACGGAATCGTGGATGAGCGATCACGACGTCAAGGAATACGCGCACCAGATGAAGCATTCGCCCGTGGCAGCGAGCGGTGCGACGGCCGTGAAGCCGGTGCGGCCAACCGGTTCTTCCCGGTCGAATGCACCGGCCGCCGCGCATGCCAACGCGAAACCCGTGTCGAAGGCGCAAGCGGCGCCCGCGAAGACCCGCAAGGTCGAGCACGCGGTCGGCATCGATCCGAAGGCGCCCGTCGTTGCGAAGCCGAAGACCGTGCGGGCGACGCACAAAAGCGTGGCCATCCAGCACTGACGCTGCACGCAGGCCGGCGCGTATCGACAACCGAAGCGTTCGAGCATCACGGAGAAACTCATGTCGCTGATGGACCGCCTGCTGTCACGCGGCGTGCAGAACGGCACGTCGAGAAGGCGCGTGATCGTGCGTGTCTGGCTCGACGAGCACGGGCGTGTCCGCGATCTCAAGGTCCGGCGCAGTTGCGGCGACGCCGCGCTCGATGAGAAGGCGCTTCACGCGATTGCGGTCATGCGCTTCCCAGGCGGTCATCTTGGCTCGGGCGGGAAATCGGCGAAGCGCTGGCACGATCTCGATTACCCGGTGGACTGACGACGCGTCGAGGATACCCATCACGGCGCTTCAATCCCGTGTAATCGTAGAAGCGGCTTCCGGCGGCGATCTTCTCGCCGTCGTACGCCGCGTGGAAATCCGTCTCGCGCTTGTTTTACTGCATCGTCACGATGACCCGCGCGCCGTTGCGATACACGTCCGGCGCGAGCCGGCCCGTATGCAGGTGCTCAGGTCAGTGCAGGCCTGCCGATGCGATCGAGCGCATCGTGTCGGTGATGCGTACGCAACGCGACAGGCCGAACGTCTCGGCTTCGCGGCGTTCCGGTTCGCTGCTCGCGACGGCCACCGCGCGCTCGGGTGGCACGCCCAGCGCCTGCAGTGCGACGTCGAACGGATGCTGGTTTGATACGGAGTCCTGCTGATTGGCGTCGGTCACGACGACCGAGAAGCGGTCGAGGTTCGCGCGGCCGAACTGGCCTTCGAACATGTCGCTGAGCCGGGCGGCAGGCAGCGTCGTGACGAGACCGAGTCGATATCCTTGCTCCGACGCGCTGTCGAGCCACTGGATGATCGCATCGCGCTGGTTGCGCGATTCGTGCGAATCCGGTGTCGCTTCGATCTGCGCGAATGCGGCGTCGAGACGGGTGACGATGGCTTCGATGACCACGGTGATTCCTCTCCTGAGACGTGACGATCCGTTCGCGGACGGGAATGTCCCACACCTTAGCGTCGATCCCGAAATTACAACCAATTAATATTTATAGTCGACTCATACGATTCGACTAATGAATGGGGTGGCGAGCCAACGCCGGCGCGGGATGCGCCCGATCCCATGTTGTGCGGATGATTGCATCGTATCGACGGGCTTCAATGTGATGCACCAAACGTGCGCACGCAACGAATGCACCCGATGTGTGCAGATGAAAAAACGGCGTATCGGGCGAGGTGTGCCCGACACGCCGTCTTGCGATGCCGTGTGGCAGTCGGCGGTCAGTGCAGCTTGATCGACGGCTGGTTGCGGCTTTGCAGCCAGTGGCTCAGCGACTGAAACAGCGCGCGCTTCAGTCCGTACACGCTGAACAGATGCTTGCGGTACAGGAACTTGTACAGCCCGATCGCGGCGAGCCCGTCGACGATCAGCGAGCGCGAACGCACGCCGAGGTCGGCCTGATACACGGCACCCGCCCGGCCGAGCGACACGACGGTGCCCGCGTCGCGGAACGTGAAGCTCGATATCGGCTTGCCGGCGAGGCGCCGCGCGAGCGCATCGCCAAGGTACACGGCCTGCTGGTGCGCGACCTGTGCGCGCGGCGGCAGGAAACCGCTCGCATCGGCCGACGGGCACGCGGCACAGTCGCCGAACGCATACACGTGCGGATCGTCGGGCGTCTGCAGCGTGTCGGTCACGATCACCTGGTTCGACCGGTTGAGCGCGATGTCGCCGAGTTCCCGCAGCATCGCGGGGCCCGCGACGCCGGCCGCCCAGATCGAGATGTCGCTCGCGAGCCGCTCGCCGGTCGCGGTCGTGACCGCGTCCGCGCCGACTTCCGCGACGCGCGTATCCGTCAGCACCTCGACGTTCATCGTGCGCAGTTGCGCCTGCATCCTGGCCGACAGCCTTTCGTCGAGCGCCGGCAGGATGCGCGGGCCGCCTTCGATCAGCCGGATGTGTACGTCGCGCGCCGACACCAGTGCCTTGAAGCGATACGTCGTCAGCTGCTGGATCGCATGACGCAGCGCCGCGGCCAGCTCGACACCCGTCGCGCCCGCGCCGATCACGTTGATGCAGATCGGTGCCGCGCGCCGCGCCGGCTGCTGCTCGGCCAGGTGGTTCGCCTTCGTGCAGGCGGCCAGGAACTTGCGGCGGAAATCCTCGGCCTGGTCGAGGTTTTCGAGCGGCAGCGCGTGACGCGCGGCGCCCGGCACGTTGAAGAAGTTCGTCACGCTGCCGACGGCCAGCACCAGATCGTCGTAGCCGAGCTCACGTTGCGGCAGGATCTCCGTGCCGTCCGCGTCCTGCACCGGCGCGATCGTCGCCGTGCGTGCCGCGCGGTCGACCCGCTGCAGCGCGCCCTGCACGAAGCGGAAGCCGTGGCGCTTCGCCTGCGCCGCGTATTCGATCGAGTGCGAGGCCGGATCGCGATGGCCGGATGCGGCTTCGTGCAGCAGCGGCTTCCAGAAGTGCGTCGGGTAGCGGTCGACGAGCACGACCTCGGCTTGCCCGCGGCGTCCGACCGTGTCGCCGAGACGCGTGGCGAGCTGCAGGCCGCCGGCGCCGCCGCCGACGATCACGATGCGCGGCACGCGCGGTGCGCGATCCGTTGCAAGGGTAGGCGTGATGTGGTCCATGTTGTGGCTCCCGCTGATGACGATTCGGATGACATTGCTCAAGAACCGACGATATAGTTTTGAACCTACGCGAACAATTTAATGTTTATAAGCAACTCATATGTATTCACTTATAGGAAAGGCCGCGACGTTCCGGCAGCTGAAGGCGCTGGACATGATTGCGCGGCTCGGCAGCGTGTCGCGCGCGGCCGAGGAGCTGAACCTGACGCAGCCGGCCGTGTCGCTGCAGGTTCGCCTGCTCGAGGAGGCGGTGGGCGCTGCGCTGCTGCAGCGGGTGGGGCGCGGCGTGCAACTGACCGCGGCCGGTGAAATCGTGGCGCGCTATGCGCGCGAGATCCTGCATTTGTGGAGCGAGGCCGGCGACGAAGTGGCCGCGCTGACGGGCGACCTCGGCGGCACGCTGCGGATCGGCGCGATTACGACGGCCGAGTATCTGATTCCGCCGCTGCTGGTGAAATTCACCGCGACGCGCCCGCACGTGAAGACCTATTTCAAGGTCGGCAATCGCGACGACATCATCCGCATGCTCGCGACGCATGAAATCGATCTCGCGGTGATGGGCAGCGCGCCGAGGGAGCTGCGCACGCACGCGGTCGAGTTCGCGAAGCATCCGATGGTGTTCGTCGCGGCGCCCGGCCATCCGCTGATGCAGCGCAAGCGCGTCGCGCTGAAGGATCTCGAATCCGCGCACCTGCTCGTGCGCGAGCGCGGCGCGGGCACGCGCTCGACCGTCGAGAGCCTGTTCAAGACGGCCGGCCATCGTTTCCATGTGGGCTCCGAACTGTCGAGCAACGAGGCGATCAAGCAGATGGCCGAAGCAGGGCTCGGCGTCGCGTTCCTGTCGTTGCACGCGTGTGCACTCGAGTTGCGCACGGGGCTGCTCGGGCAACTGCCGTTTCCGGGCAACCCGATCGAGCGCGAATGGTATGTGGTCACGCTCGCCGACCGGCGGATCTCGCAGGTGACGGGGCTGTTTCGCGACTTCCTGATCAAGCAGGGCGCGCCGGTGATCGACGGCGCGACGGCGGCGCCGCACGAGCGGCGGCGCAAGTAGGCGCACGCCCGGGCGCGGGCGGCGTGTGCGGGCCGTGCGTTCGGTCTGTCAAACGATCCCGAAGTCGTCGTTGCTGTCGGGAATCGACGCGAGCAGCCGTTCGAGGCGGTACCAGCCGATCATGCGCAGGCACCGCGCGGCGAAGGCGGTCCGGTTGTTGCGGGGAGCGGGGCCGGCAGGACGGCGAGCCGTACGGGACGGCGAAGCGAGGATGAACGCCGCACGTTGTGGGCACGAATGGGGCATGACGGTCTCCGTAGGTGTCGGATGAGGCCATCGTAATCGCCGAGGCGCCCGTCCGCGCGCAGGCAAGGATGCGGCGGAGCAGGAAAGGATGATCTTTTTCTGCGCGGCGCGGGAAGGGCGGTGCGCGCCCGGCAAGCGGCCCGGAAAAGCGTCACAATGCGCGTTCGACACCCGATCTGGTGGAGGGGAACCATGAGCGATCCGATTCTCGCCGCGCCGACTGACAACGGCGTGCCGGTCAGCCTGCGCTCCAGCCGCGGGCTCGGCTGGCGCGGCTTCGGCGCGTCGCTGCTGGAGATTCGCGCCGGTACATACCGGATTCCGGCCGCGGATCATCACCGCATCGGCGTGCATATCGGCTCGCCCGTGCGCGCGGATTGCGTGTGCGACGGCGAACGCGTGTCGCGCATCCAGGCCCACGGCGACATCGACGTGATTCCCGCCGGCCTGCCGGGCCAGTGGACCGACAGTGCCGACTGCCGGATCCTGCACGTCGCACTCAGCGACACGTTCGTGCGGCGCACGTTCGAGCAACTCGAGCTCAAGCCGTCGCAGGCGCAGATCCGCCGGCGGCTGCAGGTGCGCGATCCCCGCCTGCAGCACATCGCGTGGGCGATGGCCGCCGAACTCGAAGCGGAAGACGCGTCGGATCCCCTCTTTGCGGAGAGCCTGTGCACGGCGCTCGTCGCGCGGCTGGTCGACAGCCAGCCGGTGTTTCGCGAGCGCCGGCGTACGCTTGCGCCGAAAGCGGCGGCGCGCGTGATCGACTATGTCGAGGCCAACCTCGAACGCCGCATGTCGCTGGCCGAGCTCGCGGCGCTCGTGTCGATCAGCGTGCCGCATTTCAAGGTGCTGTTTCGCGAGACGCTCGGGATGCCGGTGCATCAGTACGTGGTGCGGCGCCGGGTCGAGCGTGCGAAGGCGTTGCTGCTCGAAGGCCGGCTCAGCATCAGCCAGATCGCGCTCGAAGCCGGGTTCGCGCATCAGAGCCACATGGCGAGCTGGATGAATCGCGTGCTGGGCGTGACGCCGACGGAGGTCGCGCGGTCCGGGGCGCGTGGCGGGCTGCGGCTCGCTGATGACGGCGAGGACCGTTGATCGGCCGCTGTGCCGGATTGGACCGCGCGGGCGCCGACGATCGGCGAGACCATGATCTGCCGGAGCAGGCGACGCAGCGGACAACCTCGGCAACCGTGTCATCCGTCATCCGTTCCTGCTCCGATCATCCGTCCGTGCGCGTCACGTTGGCTCTGAGCGCCGACAATCACTGCACCATCATCCCCCGGGAGCGGATCGTGTTCGTGATCTTCGGAGCATCAGGCAACGTCGGGCTGTCGACAGTGACGACCTTGCGCCAGGCAGGCCATCCCGTGCGCGCGGTGCTGCGCGACGCACGCCGGCGCGAACGCTTCGCGCAACTCGGCTGCGACGTTGCGATCGCCGATCTGATGGACGCCGGCGCGGTCGCCGCGGCGATCGATGGCGCGCAAGCCGTGCAGATGCTGTGCCCGGTGCCGATCGCCGACGGCGACCCGGCGGCAACGATGGCGCGGACGATCGACCTCGTGACCGGCGCGCTCGTCGCGAATCCGCCACCCGCGCTGCTCGCGCTGTCGGACTATGGCGCCGAGCGCGACGGCAACACGGGCATCACGCGGCTCTTTCATCGTCTGGAGGAAAGGCTGAGGACGGTCCCGACGCGGCTCACGCTGCTGCGCTCGGCCGAACACCTGCAGAACTGGACCCGCGTGCTGCCCGTCGCACTCGCCACCGGCGTGCTGCCAAGCTTTCACCATCCGGTCGACAAGGTGTTTCCGACGGTCTGGGCGCCCGATGTCGGTGTCGCGGCGGCGCGGCTGCTGCTCGATTCCGCCGAAACCGGCAACGGGCCGCGTATCGTCAGCATAGAAGGGCCGCGGCGGGTGAGCGTGCGGGACATCGCGGATACGCTCGGCGCGGTCGCGGACCACGAGATCGTCGCGCGCGAACTGCCGCGCGACGCATGGACCGCGACGCTGTTGCGCGCGGGGCTCAGCGAGCGTCATGCGCAACTGATCGTCGATCTCTATGACGCGCACAACGCGGGGCAGATCGATGTCGAGGCCGGCGTGTCGGAGCGGGTGTATGGCGCGACGACACCGGCGGAGGCATTCGCAACGCTGGTGCGTGAGCATGCGCGGTGAGCGACGCGGCGGCTGAACGGGCGCGTGCCGCGCGTTACGCCTGCCGCCGCGCCCAGCTCGTCACCGCATACGCGACCGACCCGATCACGATCCCCCAGAACGCGGACCCGAGCCCGAGCCACGTCATCCCCGATGCGGTCGCGAGGAACGTGATCACCGATGCCTCGCGATGTGCCTCGTCCTCGAAGATTCCGTGCACGTTCGCGCCGATCGCACCGATCAGCGCGAGCCCCGCGAGGATCGCGACGAACGCCTTAGGCAGTGCGAAGAACAGCGTGACGATCGTCCCCGCGAAGAGCCCGCCGATCAGGTAGATCACGCCGTTCGCGATGCCCGCGATATAACGCCGATCCGGATCCTCGTGCGCATCCTTGCCGGTGCACAGCGCCGCGGTGATCGCCGCGACGACGATCGTGATCCCGCCGAAGCACGCGACGACGAGCGACATCACGCTGGTCGCGGTGATGATCGGCCGCGCGGGCGTGTGATAGCCCGACACGCGCAGGATCGTCATCCCCGGCAGGAACTGGCCGGTGAGACTGACGACGACGAGCGGCAGCGCGAGGCTGAGCGTGGTGCCGAGCGTCCATTCGGGCGCGATGAAGATCGGCCGCGCGAGGCTCGGCGACACGTTGCCGAGATGCGCCATCCCGAGCAGCGTCGCGAGCGCGGCGCCCGTCAGCAGCACGAGCACGATGCTGTAGCGCGGCAGCAGGCGCTTGAAGATCACGTAGGCCGCGATCATCCCGAACCCGAGCACCGGCTGCGCGGTCGCGGCGGAGAACGCATGCATGCCGAACGGCAGCAGGATCCCCGCCATCATCCCGCATGCGATGCCGCGCGGAATGTGGCGCACGAGCCGGTCGAAATAGCCGGTGATGCCGATCACGAGGATGATCAGCGCGGCCGTGATGTACGCGCCGACGGCCTGGTTCAGCGTCAGCTGCGGAAAGAGGCCGACGAGCAGCGCGGTGCCGGGCGCCGACCATGCGGTCACGATCGGCACCTTCAGCTTCCAGCTCGCGAAGAGGCCCGACACGCCCGCGCCGATCGAGATCGCCCAGACCCACGACGCCACCATCTCGTTGGAGACATGCGCGGCCTGCGACGCCTGAAAGAAGATCGCGAGCGGGCCCGCGTAGGAAATCAGCACCGCGAGAAAGCCCGCGGTCACCGCGGAGACGGACCAGTCGTTGCCGATCGAGCGGATCGCGCCGGGCGAGGTGTTCGGTTGCATTGTCGTAGGGGAGTGCGGCGCGCGGCCGGGCGGCTGAGCCGGGGCGAATGATGGTCGGCGTCCCCGGACGATCCGTCATTCTGGGCATTGCCGCCGAAATTGGCAATTTGCCGATGAAGATCGATGTTGTCGGCTTTTCGTAAGAAATGTGCATCGGGGCGGCCGTGCGGCATTGCGCGGGCGTCGTCGCATCGGGCGCCTTCGCGGCGAAGCGCGATTCACTCAAGCACTACGTACTGATCTGCAGATACCCGTCGACGGCGGCGACCTTCGCACCACTGCCCGTCGACAGCGACGCCGTGCCCTGGTCGAACGGATGCACGGGCGTGTCGGTCGGCGTCCACGCATGGCGCGCCAGCAGTTCGCGATAGCCGCCGCGGATCACGAAGCCGCCGCATTTCTCCGCATACGCATCGCGCCGCATCCTGTATGCGCGCGGCAGGTCGTACCACGGCAGCGACGGCAGGTCGTGATGTACGAGGTGATAGTTGTTGTTCAGGTACAGCAGCCGCATCGCGAAGCCGGCTTCGTTGATCGCGATACGCGCTTTCGGATGCCGCGCGGCGCGATGCTCGTACAGCGAACGGATCATCGCGAGCGACAGCGCAGGCCACGTGATGGCCAGCAGGTAGTACCACCACGGCACGCCGATTGCCCACTGCAGCGATGCAAGCATCGCGACCACGCAGGCGGTGTGCGTGATCCACATCCGCAGATGGCGGAAGTCGCCGCGCCGGAACGCGGCGAACGCGTCGGCGAACATCGCGGCGACGCTCGTCGGCGGCCCGAACACGAGACGTCCGGCGAAGGTGGTGCGCGCAACCGTCAGCGCGCGACGCCAGCGCGGCAGCCGCGCCCACCGCTCGCGCGACACGTAGTTCGTTTCCGGGTCGACGCCCGGCACGGTCAGGTCCTCGTCGCGGTGATGGTCGAGGTGCGTGTCGCGATAGAGGGTGTACGGATACCAGATCGTCAGCGGCGGGTAGCCGAGCAGCCGGTTCACGAACGCGGAACGCGTCGGATGGCCGTGCAGCAGCTCGTGCTGCAGCGACAGGTGCCACGCGCCGAGCAGGATCAGCGGCGGTGTCGCGGCCGCGAGCGACAGGCGCTCGGCGCGTACCAGCAGCAGCATGGCGAGCCAGCCGCCGTAGATCGCGACGACCAGCAGCCACGTCGGCCACTCGGTGCGGGCAGTGAAGCGGGCGTTGAGTGCGGCGATCGCGCGCGCGTGGTCGACGTCGAAGTATTCGGCCATGGTGCTGGGGCGGGATGAAGCGGGTGATGCGGGTGCTATACGGGTAACGGGTAGCGGACAATCGCGCCGGCGTGGGCCGCGATGCGGTTGACAGACACGGGGCGCGGCTCGTAGTCGGCCGCTACGGCGGCTCGCGACGGTGTCGCGACACTGGAACGCTAACCGGCTCGCGTAGTCAGGCCAACCAAGCAATTCGCATTTGCTTATCGTTGCGCGGCAGATAAGCATTGACCGCCTCAGCGCGTGCCGGACCGGCGCGAAATCCAGGCGAACGGGCTTTCTCCAATGCATCGCTGGTGCGTAGAATGCACGCATGAGCCCATGGATCGCCGGACTGCCGATGTACAACGTGACGCCGCGCCACGCCGCACTGTGGCGCGCGTTGCTGCGTGACGCGCTCGATGCGTTCGCGCGTGCCGGCGGGCCTGCCGGCGTCGCGCTGCTCGACGAGCCGTTCGGGGATCTGCACGCGCTGTGGCATCGCAACGACTTGCTGTTGTCGCAGACATGCGGTTATCCGTACCGCATGCTCGGATTGCACGATGCCGTGCACCTGATCGCGACACCTGCATTCGATGCGCCCGGCTGCGACGGCGCGCGCTACAGCAGTGTGCTGGTGGTGTCGGCGCGCGTGCACTCGGGCGGCGCGACGACGCTGGCTGCCTGTCGCGGATTGCGGGCAGCATTCAACGGCGCGGATTCACACAGCGGGATGAACGCGTTCCGGCATGCGGTCGCGCCGCATGCGCATGACGGGCGTTTCTTCAGTTCGGTCGAGTCGTTCGGCTCGCACCTGAACGTGCTGCGGGCGCTGGCGGCAGGCGTTGCCGATTGCGCGGCGATCGACTGCGTAACGTTCGCGTATGTGCGTGACGCGCTGCCCGAGTTGTTGAACGACGTCCGGATCATCGGCATGACGGCGTCGGCGCCGGGCTTGCCGTTGATCGCGTCGAAGGCGCTGGACGCCACGCTGGCAGGCGCGTTGCAGGATGCGCTCGATCGCGCGGTCTCGGTCGATCCGGCGCGGGCGAACGCACTGCGGCTGAAGGGTTTCGAGCGTCTGCCGCCGAGTGCCTACGACACGATCGCCCGGTTCGCGCAGGACGCGGCCGCGCACGGGTATCCCGAGCTGGCGTGAGCGCCGCGTCCGCGCGCGGTGGCTAGAACGGCAACGTGCCGGGCGGCGCGTTGCGTACCACGGCGAGCGTCGTGCCGATATGGTCCTCGAGCGCGAGTGCCGCGCGTGCATCGGCGCGGCGCATCGCGGCCTCGAACAGGCATGTGTGCTCCGCATGCACGTCGCGCTTCGAATCGCAGAGCCCGATGCACACGCGCCGATAGCGTTCGCTTTGCTGCGACAGCATGCGCAGGATCAGGTACGTCCAGGGCGTCGCGGCCGCCGAAATCAGCGCTTCGTGAAAGCGCCGGTTGCACGCTTCCCATGCGGTGCGGTTTTCGATGGACACCGGCTGCTCCCAGGCCGACAGCATGTCGAAACTCTGCCGCACGCGTTGCGCCCATGCGTCGTCGCCGCGCCGCACGGACTCGCGCAGCGCGTCGACCTCGATATGAATGCGCAGCCGCGTGATGGCTTCGAGATCGTCGACCGACATCGGCGTCACGCGAAACCCGCGCTGCCCTTCGGCGACGACCAGCGCATCGCTGACGAGCCGCGTGAGCGCCTCGCGCAGCGTGCCCGCGCCGACGCCGTACGCGTCCTTCAGATGCTCGACGCGCAGCTTCGCGCCGGGCGGGTAATGTCCCTCGATGATGTGTTGCCGGAGCTGGTGATATGCATGCTCGCTGAGCGTGCGGGCATGCGGCTCGGCGGCGTCGGCGTCGGCCGGCTCGAGCGCCGGCGGCGGGTCGTCGAACGGAT
Source organism: Burkholderia sp. FL-7-2-10-S1-D7 (assembly GCF_001524185.1). Classification (NCBI taxonomy): domain Bacteria; kingdom Pseudomonadati; phylum Pseudomonadota; class Betaproteobacteria; order Burkholderiales; family Burkholderiaceae; genus Burkholderia; species Burkholderia sp. FL-7-2-10-S1-D7. Next base: position 123,144 of record NZ_LOWY01000090.1, read on the forward strand.
GGGCGGGCACGATGGTGTTCATGTCACGCGTCCTCCTGATCCTGCTTGCGGTTGAGCCGATAGCTGAGTTGCGCGCGCGTCAGGCCGAGCAAGCGCGCGGCGGCCGACAGGTTGCCGTTCGCGCGGTCGACGGCCTCGTGAAGCAGCGCCCGCTCGAGGCCGTCGAGGCCGCCGCCGCCCTGCAACTGGTCGAGGAGGGAGCCGCAGTCGATCGACATCGCGGCCGCCGGCCGGATCTGCCCGGCCCGATCGACCGTCGCGCCACCGGGCGCGCCGACGCCGGGGAACAGGTCCTTAGCGTCGACCGGACGGTTCGGGCGCGACAGGATCACCGCGCGCTCGATCAGGTTCTCGAGCTCGCGCACGTTGCCGGGCCAGCGGTAGCTGCGCAGCGCGTCGTACGCGTAGTCGGTCAGCGCCGGCGTCGGCTTGCCGTGCACGGCCGCGAAGCGTTCGAGCATTGCGTCGGCGAGCGGCGCGATGTCGTCCTGCCGTTCGCGCAGCGGCGGAATCAGCACCGGGTAGACGTTGATCCGGTAATAGAGATCGGCGCGAAAGGTGCCGTCGCGCACGGCCTGCTCGAGATCGCGGTTGGTCGCCGCGACGACGCGGACGTCCACCTTCCGGCCGTCGGTTGCGCCGAGCCGCTCGACCTCGCCCTCCTGAAGCACGCGCAGCAGCTTTGCCTGTACGTCGAGCGGCAGCTCGCCGATCTCGTCGAGAAACAGCGTGCCGCCGTCCGCGCGCTCGAAGCGGCCGGCGCGCGCGGCTTGCGAGCCCGTGAACGCGCCTTTCTCCGCGCCGAACAGTTCGGACTCGATCAGCGCATGCGGAATGGCCGCGCAGTTGATCGCGACGAACGGCTTTTGCGCGCGCGGGCTGAGGCCGTGCAGCGCACGCGCGAAGCGTTCCTTGCCGACGCCCGTTTCGCCGGTGAGCAGCACGGCGACCTTGGTCGGTGCGGCCGTTTCAAGCAGCGCATAGGCTGCACGAAATGCGTCGGAACGTCCGACGAGCCGGGTCCGGCTGTCGTCCGGCGTGATCTCGAGGCGCAACGATTCGACTTCGGTCTGCAGGTCGCGGATCGTGTTGATCAGCGAGTCGGCCTTGAACCACGACGAGATCTCGTCGGCATCCGGCCATTCCTCGGCAGGCTTGCCGACGATCGTGCAGTGCGGGTCGTGCATGCCGACGCAGGCCGTTTCCTTGAACAGGATCGTCCGGCCGATGAATGCGCTGGTGTAGCCGGTCGCATAGCCGATCAGCATCCAGCAGACGGGTTCGGGCTGCGGCCCGAACGTGCGGCGGTGCACGTCGGCCTCCCATGAATGTTCCCAGCGGTACTCGCAATAGAACGCGCCCGTCGCGGGATCGGCCTCGAACCGCAACGGCGTGACCTGAACGGCGCCTTCGAGCATGTGCAGTTGCGGGCCGACATGGAACATGTCGAACAACGACGCGCCGCTGCGAATTTCGCGGGCGAGCGCGGCGTCCCGTTCTCCGGCGGCGAAGCCGACCCGCGTGAAGAAGCGCCGCGTCTGTGCCGGTCCGACGCTTTCCATCAGTTCCTGGCGCAGCGTCGCCAGCGCGCCGGCATGCAGCAGCACCATCCGCTGACCGGCCAGCCAGATGCGACCGTCGCTCGCCGAAAAATGGATCAGCTTGCGCAGGTCGGTGTCCGGCGGCAATGGGGGCAGGCTGGGCGGCATCTTGTCTCCTCCGTCGAGATTTCTCGTGATTTTCAAGGTTTTCGCCAGCGGCGCCGCAGCGGGCGGATCGATTTGATCATTTCGTCAAATGCGTTCGACCGGGTTGCTCAAATGATGAAAAGCGCCACTGGATATGGGTTCAGGCGCGGTCGCCGGCGAGCGATTCCCGTTCTGGTTAACCGCCATTGTGGATCGCGAATTTGAACTTCGCGTCAGGGCTTTCCCTGAATTATCGAGATTTTTTGGGCGCCTGCCCGGACGTGGCACGGATGCTGCATTGAAGTGCGGCATGGAGGCGACACCGATCATGAATCAGCACCCGACCGACCTTTCCCCGCTCGACCCTGGCCGCAAGTGCGCGCGAGTGACCGGCACGAACGCGCGCGGCTTCGTCGAATTCGAGTTTTCGCTCGGCGGCGCGCCGGATCTGTTCGTCGAGCTGACGTTGTCTCCTGCCGCCTTCGACGCGTTCTGCCGCGAACAGCAGGTGACGCGGCTCGACGTCGAAGCGAACCCATGACCTTGAGGAGCAAGAAGTGACCATCGAGCTGAAGACAGTCGACATCAAGCCGCTCCGGCACACCTTCGCGCATGTCGCGCAGAACATCGGCGGCGACAAGACGGCGACGCGCTACCAGGAAGGCATGATGGGCGCGCAGCCCCAGGCGAACTTCCATTACCGGCCGACCTGGGACCCGGACCACGAGATATTCGATCCGTCGCGTTCGGCGATCCGGATGGCGAACTGGTACGCATTGAAGGATCCGCGCCAGTTCTACTACGCGTCGTGGGCGACGACACGCGCGCGCCAGCAGGACGCGATGGAGTCGAACTTCGAGTTCGTCGAATCGCGCCGGATGATTGGCCTGATGCGCGAGGACGTGGCCGCGCACGCGCTCGACGTGCTGGTGCCGCTGCGCCATGCCGCGTGGGGCGCGAACATGAACAACGCGCAGATCTGCGCGCTCGGCTACGGGACCGCGTTCACCGCGCCCGCGATGTTCCATGCGATGGACAACCTCGGCGTCGCGCAGTACCTGACGCGCCTCGCGCTCGCGATGGCCGAGCCCGACGTGCTCGATGCGGCCAAGGTCAGCTGGACGAACGACGCCGCATGGCAGCCGTTGCGCCGCTACGTAGAGGACACGCTGGTCGTGGCCGACCCGGTCGAGCTTTTCGTCGCGCAGAACCTCGCGCTCGACGGCCTGCTGTATCCGCTCGTCTACGACCGCTTCGTCGACGAACGGATCGCGCTCGCGGGCGGCTCGGCGGTCGCGATGCTCACCGCGTTCATGCCGGAATGGCACGCCGAATCGAATCGCTGGATCGACGCGGTGGTGAAGACCATGGCCGCCGAATCCGACGACAACCGCGCGCTGCTCGCCCGCTGGACCAGAGACTGGTCCGCACGCGCCGACGCGGCGCTCGCACCGGTCGCGGCGCGCGCGCTGCAGGATGCCGGCCGGGCAGCGCTCGACGAAGTGCGCGAGCAGTTCCATGCACGCGTCGCAAAGCTCGGCCTCGCGCTCTGACGCCGCGCATATCCCCTCACCCCAAGGAAAGCCAGCATGTCGAACGTATTCATCGCCTTTCAGGCCAATGAGGAGTCCAGACCGATCGTCGACGCGATCGTCGCCGACAACCCGCGCGCGGTGGTGGTCGAGTCGCCCGGGATGGTCAAGATCGACGCGCCGGACCGGCTGACGATCCGCCGCGAAACGATCGAGGAACTGACCGGCACGCGCTTCGACCTGCAGCAGCTGCAGGTGAACCTGATCACGCTGTCCGGCCACATCGACGAAGACGACGACCAGTTCACGCTGAGCTGGTCGCACTGAACGCCGCGCAACACGTACCGACAACACCGGAGACACGAATGGACACGCCAACGCTCAAGAAAAAGCTCGGCCTGAAGGACCGCTACGCGGCGATGACGCGCGGCCTCGGCTGGGAGACGACCTATCAGCCGATGGACAAGGTCTTCCCGTACGACCGCTACGAAGGCATCAAGATCCACGACTGGGACAAGTGGGTCGACCCGTTCCGCCTGACGATGGATGCGTACTGGAAATACCAGGGCGAGAAGGAGAAGAAGCTGTACGCGGTGATCGATGCGTTCACGCAGAACAACGCGTTCCTCGGCGTGACCGACGCGCGCTACATCAACGCGCTGAAGCTCTTCATCCAGGGCGTGACGCCGCTTGAATATCTCGCGCATCGCGGTTTCGCGCACGTCGGCCGGCACTTCACCGGCGAGGGCGCGCGCATCGCGTGCCAGATGCAGTCGATCGACGAGTTGCGGCACTACCAGACCGAAACGCACGCGATGTCGACGTACAACAAGTTCTTCAACGGCTTCCATCATTCGAACCACTGGTTCGACCGCGTCTGGTACCTGTCGGTGCCGAAGTCGTTCTTCGAGGACGCGTATTCGTCGGGGCCGTTCGAGTTCCTGACGGCGGTCAGCTTCTCGTTCGAATACGTGCTGACGAACCTGCTGTTCGTGCCGTTCATGTCGGGCGCCGCGTACAACGGCGACATGTCGACCGTCACGTTCGGCTTTTCCGCGCAGTCGGACGAATCGCGTCACATGACGCTCGGCATCGAGTGCATCAAGTTTCTGCTCGAGCAGGACCCGGACAACGTGCCGATCGTGCAGCGCTGGATCGACAAGTGGTTCTGGCGCGGCTACCGGCTGCTCACGCTGGTCGCGATGATGATGGACTACATGCAGCCGAAGCGCGTGATGAGCTGGCGCGAGTCGTGGGAGATGTACGCGGAGCAGAACGGCGGCGCGCTGTTCAAGGATCTCGCGCGCTACGGCATTCGCGAGCCGAAGGGCTGGCAGGACGCGTGCGAAGGCAAGGACCACATCAGCCACCAGGCATGGTCGACCTTCTACGGCTTCAACGCGGCGTCGGCGTTCCACACGTGGGTGCCGACCGAGGACGAGATGGCGTGGCTGTCCGCGAAGTATCCCGACTCGTTCGACCGCTATTACCGCCCGCGCTTCGACTACTGGGGAGAGCAGGCGAAGGCCGGCAACCGCTTCTACATGAAGACGCTGCCGATGCTGTGCCAGACCTGCCAGATCCCGATGCTGTTCACCGAGCCCGGCAACCCGACGAAGATCGGCGCGCGCGAGTCGAACTACCTCGGCAACAAGTTCCATTTCTGCAGCGATCACTGCAAGGAAATCTTCGACCACGAGCCGCAGAAGTACGTGCAGGCGTGGCTGCCCGTGCACCAGATCTATCAGGGCAACTGCTTCCCGCCCGATGCGGACCCGAGCGCGGAAGGCTTCGATCCGCTCGCCGCGGTGCTCGATTACTACGAAGTGCAGATGGGCCGCGACAACCTCGATTTCGACGGCTCGGAAGACCAGAAGAACTTCGCGGCCTGGCGCGGCCAGGCCACGAGCAACTGATCGATACACAACCTTGAACGAGACCGGCGTACGCGCGAATGCGCAAACGCCGGCCGACAGGAGACAAACATGGCAGTCATCGCGCTCAAACCCTACGACTTCCCGATCAAGGATGCGGTCGGGAAGTTTCCGGCGCCGCTGCTTTACGTGTGCTGGGAAAACCACCTGATGTTTCCCGCGCCGTTCTGCCTGCCGCTGCCGCCCGACATGCCGTTCGGCGCGCTCGCCGACAAGGTGCTGCCGCCGGTCTACGGCTATCACCCCGACTTCGCGAAGATCGACTGGGGCCGCGTCGAGTGGTTTCGCTCCGGTGAGCCTTGGACGCCGGACGCAGCGAAGAGCCTGGCCGACAACGGCCTCGGGCACAAGGACCTGATCAGCTTCCGCACGCCGGGCCTCGACGGCCTCGGCGGCGCGAGCTTCTGACCGCCACGCGGACGAGCGAACCATCATGAGCCACCAACTTACCATCGAGCCGCTGGGCGTCACGATCGAGGTCGAGGAAGGACAGACGATGCTCGATGCCGCGCTGCGCCAGGGCATCTACATTCCGCATGCGTGCTGTCACGGCCTGTGCGGCACCTGCAAGGTCGCGGTGCTCGACGGCGAAACCGATCTCGGCGACGCGAACCCGTTCGCGCTGATGGATTTCGAACGCGAGGAAGGCAAGGCGCTCGCGTGCTGCGCGACGCTGCAGGCCGACACCGTGATCGAGGCCGACGTCGACGAGGAGCCGGACGCGGAAATCATTCCGGTCAAGGATTTCGCGGCTGACGTGACGCGCATCGAGCAGCTCACGCCGACCATCAAGTCGATCCGGCTGAAGCTGTCGCAGCCGATCCATTTCCAGGCGGGCCAGTACGTGCAGCTCGAGATTCCCGGTCTCGGTCAGAGCCGCGCGTTTTCGATCGCGAACGCGCCGGCCGACGTCGCGGCCACCGGCGAGATCGAACTGAACGTGCGGCAGGTGCCGGGCGGGCTCGGCACCGGCTACCTGCACGAGCAGCTGGCCACCGGCGACCGCATGCGGCTGTCGGGCCCGTACGGGCGCTTCTTCGTGCGTCGCTCGGCCGCGCGGCCAATGATCTTCATGGCCGGCGGATCGGGGCTGTCGAGCCCGCGCTCGATGATCGCGGACCTGCTCGCCAGCGGCGTCACCGCGCCGATCACGCTGGTCTACGGCCAGCGCAACGCGAAGGAACTGTACTACCACGACGAATTCCGCGCGCTCGCCGAACGCCACCCGAACTTCACGTACGTGCCGGCGTTGTCCGAAGGCGCGCCGGATGCCGGCGGCGAAGTCGCGCAAGGGTTCGTGCACGACGTCGCGAAGGCGCATTTCGACGGCGACTTCTCGGGGCACCAGGCCTACCTGTGCGGCCCGCCCGCGATGATCGACGCGTGCATCACGACGCTGATGCAGGGGCGCCTGTTCGAGCGCGACATCTATCACGAGAAGTTCATCTCGGCGGCCGACGTGCAACAGACGCGCAGCCCGCTGTTCCGGCGGGTGTGACATGGATGCGGGCCGCGTATGCGGGACGGTCAGGATCGCGCAGACCGACGAGCGCTATGCGTGCGTGTCGGGCGAGTCGTTGCTGGCGGGCATGGCGAAGCTCGGCCGACGCGGCATTCCGGTCGGCTGCCTGAACGGCGGGTGCGGCGTGTGCAAGGTGCGCGTGCTGCGCGGCGCCGTGCGCAAGCTCGGGCCGGTCAGCCGCGCACACGTCAGCGCGGAAGAGGAGGACGACGGCTATGCGCTCGCGTGCCGTGTGGTGCCGGACGGCGACGTGGAACTGGAGGTGGCCGGCCGGTTGAAAAAGCCGTTCTTCTGCGGCGCGGCCGGTGCCGGCGCGCCGACGATCGACAAGTAACCAGGAAACCAGGAGGAGACACATCATGGGTGTGATGCGTATTGGTCATGTCAGTCTGAAGGTGATGGACATGGAAGCGGCGCTGCGTCATTACGTGCGCGTGCTCGGCATGCAGGAGACGATGCGCGACGCGGCGGGCAACGTCTATCTGAAATGCTGGGACGAATGGGACAAGTATTCGCTGATCCTGTCGCCGTCCGATCAGGCGGGGCTCAAGCACGCCGCGTACAAGGTCGAACACGACGCCGACCTGGACGCGTTGCAGCAGCGTATCGAGGCCTACGGGATCGCGACCGAGATGCTGCCCGAAGGCGCGCTGCCGGCGGTCGGCCGTCAATTGCGGTTCCTGCTGCCGAGCGGGCACGAACTGCGGCTGTTCGCGAAGAAGGCGCTGGTGGGCACCGCGGTCGGCTCGCTGAACCCCGATCCGTGGCCTGACGACGTTCCGGGCTCGGCCGTCCACTGGCTCGACCACTGCCTGCTGATGTGCGAACTGAACCCCGAAACCGGCGTGAACCGTGTCGAGGAGAACACGCGCTTCATGGCCGAGTGCCTCGACTTCCATCTGGCCGAACAGGTGATGGTCGGCCCCGGCAACACGATCCAGGCCGCGACGTGGATGTTCCGCAGCACGACGCCGCACGACATCGCGTTCGTCGGCGGCCCGCGCAACGGCCTGCATCACATCGCGTTCTTCCTCGACGACTGGGCCGACGTGCTGAAGTCGGCCGACGTCATGGCGAAGAACAAGGTGAAGATCGACGTCGCGCCGACGCGGCACGGCATCACGCGCGGCACCACCATCTATTTCTTCGATCCGAGCGGCAATCGCAACGAGACGTTCGCGGGGCTGGGTTATCTCGCGCAACCCGATCGCCCGGTCACGACGTGGACCGAGGAGGAGCTCGGGCGCGGGATCTTCTTCCACTCCGGCGAGCTGAACGAAGCGTTCACGACCGTCTACACCTGAGCCGCGAGGAGCCCAGCGTCATGGATCGAAACGACACGAAGCGGAGCATCGACATGCGCACGATCGCCTGGCCCGCCGCGGCGCGCGCGGCGCAAGCGGCGGCCGAGGCCGCCGAACGGCTCGGCGTGCGCGTCAACGTCGCGGTCGTCGATGCGGCCGGACTGCTCGCGGCATTCGTCCGCATGCCCGGCGCACCGCTGCATTCGATCGATATCGCGATCGACAAGGCGTACACGGCCGCGAGCTTCGGTCTGCCCACCGGCGCGTGGCACGCCGCATTGGCGTCGCACTCGGACGCGGTGCGGCAGGGCCTCGTGCTGCGGCCGCGCTTCGTCGCATTCGGCGGCGGGTTGCCGATCGTCGAAGACGGCGCGTTGATCGGCGGCATCGGCGTATCGGGCGGCAGCGAGGCGCAGGACGAGCAATGCGCGAACGCGGGGCGCGACGCGGCCGGCTTCGGCGGGCCATGACGCACGGCACGAAAGCGCGCTCCACGAACCCACGGATTCACGACTATCGGCACACACATCATGTACGACACCGAACCCATCGCCGCGACACGCGGCCCCGCCGGCGGGCAGCCGGAACCGCGGCTCGTCCGCAACTTCATCGACGGCGACTATCGCGCGGGTGAACGCTGGTTCGACAAGCGCTCGCCGCTCGACAACGCGGTGATCGCGCGCGTTGCCGAAGCGAGCCGCGCGGACGTCGACGCGGCGGTACAGGCCGCACGCGCGGCGCTGGCCGGCCCGTGGGGCGGCCTGACCGTCGCGCAGCGCGTCGAGCTCCTGTATGCGGTGGCCGACGGCATCACGCGCCGCTTCGACGATTTCCTCGAAGCCGAAGTGGCCGACACCGGCAAGCCGGTGAGCCTCGCGAGCCATATCGACATCCCGCGCGGCGCCGCGAACTTCAAGGTGTTCGCCGACGTGGTGAAGAACGTGCCCGGCGAAACCTTCGAGATGGCGACGCCGGACGGCGCGGGCGCGCTCAACTACGCGATCCGCCGGCCGGTCGGCGTGGTCGGCGTGATCTGCCCGTGGAATCTGCCGCTGCTGCTGATGACGTGGAAGGTCGGGCCCGCGCTCGCGTGCGGCAACGCGGTGGTCGTGAAGCCGTCGGAGGAAACGCCGCAGACGGCCGCGCTGCTCGGCGAGGTGATGAACGCGGCCGGCGTGCCGCGCGGCGTCTACAACGTCGTGCACGGCTTCGGGCCCGGCTCGGCTGGCGAATTCCTGACGACCCATCCGGGTGTGAACGCGATCACGTTCACCGGCGAGACGCGCACCGGCGCGGCGATCATGAAAGCCGCGGCCGACGGCGCGCGGCCCGTCAGCCTCGAGATGGGCGGCAAGAACGCGGCGATCGTGTTCGCCGATTGCGATTTCGATGCGGCCGTCGAGGGTACGCTGCGCTCGTGCTTCGCGAACGCGGGGCAGGTGTGCCTCGGCACCGAGCGCGTGTATGTCGAGCGTCCGCTGTTCGAGCGCTTCGTCGCCGCGCTGAAGGCTGGCGCCGAACGGCTGCGGCCCGGCCGTCCGGAAGCGGAGTCGACCGGCCTCGGCCCGCTCATCAGCCAGGAGCATCGCGACAAGGTGCTGTCGTATTACCGCAAGGCGGCCGAACTCGGCGCGACGGTCGTGACGGGCGGCGGCGTGCCCGACATGCCGGCGGACCTGCGCGGCGGCGCGTGGGTGCAGCCGACGATCTGGACCGGCCTCGGCGACGATTCGCCGATCGCGCGCGACGAGATCTTCGGGCCGTGCACGCTGGTGATGCCGTTCGATTCCGAAGCCGAGGTGATCGGCCGCGCGAACGCGAATGCGTACGGGCTGTCGACCGCGATCTGGACGACCAACCTGTCGCGTGCGCACCGCGTCGCGGCGTCGATCGACGTCGGCATCGCGTGGGTCAATTCATGGTTCCTGCGCGACCTGCGTACCGCGTTCGGCGGCGCGAAGCAATCGGGCATCGGCCGCGAGGGCGGCGTGCATTCGCTCGAGTTCTACACGGAGCTCCGCAACGTCTGCATCAAGCTCTGACCCCTCTGTTAACGACCGGAAAACTCTTATGGACTCCACGTTGATTACCACGCTGGGCGACCGGCTGTACGACGCGATGACGTCGCGCGAGCCCATCGCGCCGCTGACGTCGCAGCACGAGGATCTGTCGGTCGACGACGCGTACCGGATCCAGCAGCGCTTCGTGCAGCGCCGCCTGGATGCGGGCGAGACCGTCATCGGCAAGAAGATCGGCGTCACGTCGAAGGCGGTGATGGACATGCTCGGCGTCTACCAGCCCGACTTCGGCTACCTGCTGTCGGGCATGGTGTACGGCGAGGGCGAATGCATCGCGCTCGACACGCTGATCCAGCCGAAGGCCGAAGGCGAGATCGCGTTCGTGCTGAAGCGCGACCTGCTCGGCCCGGGCGTGACGAACGCGATGGTGCTCGCCGCGACCGAGTGCGTGATGCCGTGCTTCGAGATCGTCGACTCGCGCATCCGCGACTGGAAGATCCGCATCGGCGACACGGTGGCCGACAACGCGTCGTGCGGCGTGTTCGTGCTCGGCGACCGGGCGGTGAGCACGCGCAGCGTCGATCTGTCGACCTGCGGCATGGTGCTCGAGAAGAACGGCGACGTGATCGGCACCGGCGCCGGCGCGGCCGCGCTCGGCTCGCCGGTCAACGCCGTCGCATGGCTCGCCAACACGCTCGGCCGCCTCGGCATCCCGCTGAAGGCCGGCGAAGTGATTCTGTCCGGCGCGCTCGCTGCGATGGCGCCGGTCGGGCGCGGCGACAACTTCCGCGTGTCGATCGGCGGGATCGGCGCGTGTTCGGTGCGGTTCGCGTGAGCGCCGCCCGTTCCCCTTTCCACGCAAACGAGGAATTCCCCATGACCCGAAAGATCCGTTGCGCGCTGATCGGCCCCGGCAACATCGGCACCGACCTGCTCGCCAAACTGATGCGCAGCCCCGTGCTCGAACCCGTGTGGATGGTCGGCATCGATCCCGATTCCGATGGCCTGAAGCGTGCGCGCGAACTCGGCCTCAAGACCACCTCGGACGGCGTCGACGGCCTGCTGCCGCATGTGCAGGCCGACGGCGTGCGGATCGCGTTCGACGCGACGAGCGCATACGTCCACGCGGAAAACAGCCGCAAGCTGAACGCGCTCGGCGTGCTGATGATCGACCTGACGCCGGCCGCGATCGGCCCGTACTGCGTGCCGCCCGTCAACCTGAAGGATCACATCGGCTCCGGCGAGATGAACGTGAACATGGTCACGTGCGGCGGCCAGGCGACGATTCCGATGGTGCGCGCGATCTCCCGCGTGCAGCCGGTCGCGTATGGCGAGATCGTCGCGACCGTGTCGTCGCGCTCGGTCGGCCCCGGCACGCGCAAGAACATCGACGAATTCACGCGCACGACGGCCGCGGCCGTCGCGCAGGTCGGCGGCGCGAACGAGGGCAAGGCGATCATCGTGATCAACCCGGCCGATCCGCCGCTCATCATGCGCGACACCGTGCACTGCCTGACCGAAACCGCGCCCGACGAAGCGCGCATCGTCGAATCGGTGCACGCGATGATCGCCGACGTGCAGCGCTACGTGCCCGGCTACCGGCTCGTCAACGGGCCGGTGTTCGACGGCAACCGCGTGTCGGTCTATCTCGAGGTCGAAGGTCTCGGCGACTACCTGCCGAAATACGCGGGCAACCTCGACATCATGACGGCCGCTGCCGCGCGCACCGCCGAGATGTTCGCCGAGGAACTGCTGGCCGGCCGCCTCACGCTGGCGTCGGCCGCCCAGGCGGCCTGACGCCGGCAGACGCGACTTCCACGACCGGACGAAAGGAACGGAAATGAATCTCAAAGGCAAACGAATCACCGTCCACGACATGACGCTGCGTGACGGCATGCACCCGAAGCGTCACCAGATGACGCTCGACCAGATGCGCTCGATCGCGAGCGGGCTCGACGCGGCCGGCGTGCCGCTGATCGAAGTCACGCACGGCGACGGCCTCGGCGGCTCGTCGGTCAACTACGGCTTTCCCGCGCATACCGACGCGGAATACCTCGGCGCGGTGATCCCGCTGCTCAAGCGCGCGAAGGTGTCGGCGCTGCTGCTGCCGGGCATCGGCACCGTCGACCACCTGAAGGAGGCGCACGCGCTCGGCGTGCATACGATCCGCGTCGCGACGCACTGCACCGAGGCGGACGTCTCCGAACAGCACATCGCAATGGCGCGCAAGCTCGACATGGATACCGTCGGCTTCCTGATGATGAGCCACATGAACAGCCCCGACGGGCTGGTGAAGCAGGCGAAGCTGATGGAGTCGTACGGCGCGAACTGCATCTACATCACCGATTCGGCCGGCTACATGCTGCCCGACGACGTGAAGGTCCGCCTCGGAGCCGTGCGCGACGCGCTGCTGCCTGAAACGGAACTGGGCTTCCACGGCCACCACAACCTCGCGATGGGCGTCGCGAACTCGATCGCCGCGATCGAGGCCGGTGCGAACCGGATCGACGGCGCGGCGGCGGGGCTCGGCGCCGGCGCGGGCAACACGCCGCTGGAAGTGTTCGTCGCCGTCTGCGAGCGGATGGGCATCGAGACCGGCGTGGACGTGTGGAAGATCCAGGACGTCGCCGAGGATCTCGTCGTGCCGATGATGGACTTCCCGATCCGCATCGACCGCGACGCGCTGACGCTCGGCTATGCGGGCGTGTACGGCTCGTTCCTGCTGTTCGCGAAGCGCGCGGGCGAGAAGTACGGGATTCCGGCGCGCGACATCCTCGTCGAGCTCGGCCGGCGCGGCATGGTCGGCGGGCAGGAGGACATGATCGAGGACACCGCGCTGACGCTCGCGAAGGCGCGCGCGGCGCGACCGAAGCGGGAGGCCGCATGAATCTGACGACCGACACGATCGAGTCGCTGGCCGCGCATCTCGACGACTGCATGCGCGAGGCGCGCGACACGCCGAAGATCACCGACCGTCATCCGGAGATGGACTGGGACGACGCGTATGCGGTGCAGGATGCGATCCGCCGCCGGCAGCTTGCGCGCGGCGCGCGGATCGTCGGCTACAAGGCCGGCCTGACGTCGCACGCGAAGATGCGGCAGATGGGGGTGGACACGCCCGTGTTCGGCTTCCTGACCGACGTTCATGACCTGCCCGACGGCGGCGAGTGCGATACGTCCGCGCTGATTCATCCGAAGGTGGAGCCGGAGATCGCATTCGTGACGAAGGCCGAACTGAAGGGGCCCGGCTGCCATGTCGGCGCGGTCCTCGCCGCGACGGACTTCGTTGTCGCCGGGATCGAGGTGATCGACAGCCGCTACCGCGACTTCAAGTTCGACCTGAAGAGCGTGGTGGCCGACAACACGTCGGCCGCGCGCTTCGTCGCGGGCGGCCGGCCGCTGGCTGTGGACGGCGTCGACCTGCGCACGCTCGGCATCGTGCTCGAGAAGAACGGGCTGCCGGTAGCGTTCGGCGCCGGTGCGGCCGTGCTCGGGCATCCGGCCGCCGCGATCGCGATGCTCGCGAACCATCTCGGCGCGCGCGGCGAATCGATTCCGGCGGGCAGCCTGATCCTGTCGGGCGGCATCACGGAGGCGGTGGCCGTCGCGGCCGGCGACAACGTGACGCTGCGCGTGCAGGACATCGGGTCGATCGGCCTGCGATTCATCTGAACGTTCCGAACGCAAAGGGAGGCCATCGTGCCGGTAGCCCATCTGTACATCCTGGAAGGCCGCGACGACGACAAGAAGGAACGCCTGATCGCCGAAGTCACCGAAGCCATCCATCGCTCGCTCGACGCACCGCTCGAATCGGTGCGCGTGATCATCACCGAGATGCCGAAGGCGCACTTCGGGATCGGCGGGCAAAGCGCGAAGAAGCGCGGGCGCTGACGCGCCCGCACCATCGAAATCGACTGGAGGAAGTCATGTCAACCAATCCCGAACTGGGCCGCCGGATCGTCGCGGCCGGTCTCGACACCAACTATCACGACGTCGGCGACGGGCCGCCCGTGCTGCTGATCCACGGTTCGGGGCCGGGTGTCACGGCCTACGCGAACTGGCGGCTCACGATGCCCGCGCTCGCCGAGCGGTTTCGCGTGATCGCACCGGACATGGCCGGATTCGGCGAAACCGAGCGGCCGCGCGATTACGTGTATTCGATGGACCACTGGGTCGACCACGCACTCGGCGTGCTCGATGCGCTCGGCGTCGAGCGCGCACATGTGATCGGCAATTCGTTCGGCGGCGCGCTGGCGCTCGCGCTGGCGATCCGGGCGCCGGAGCGCGTCGGCCGGCTCGTGCTGATGGGCGCGGCCGGCACGCGCTTCACGCTGACCGAAGGGCTCGACGCGGTGTGGGGCTACACGCCGTCGATCGCGAACATGCGCGGCCTGCTGGACGTCTTCGCGTTCGATCGCACGCTCGTGAACGAGGAGCTGGCGAAGCTGCGCTACGACGCGAGCGTGCGGCCCGGCTACCAGGAGGCATTCGCGAACATGTTTCCGGCCCCGCGCCAGCGCTGGGTCGATGCGCTCGCGAGCGACGAGGTGAAACTGCGCGCGCTGCCGCACGACACACTGATCGTCCATGGCCGCGAGGATCGCGTGATTCCGCTGTCAAGTTCGCAGAAGCTGTTCGAACTGCTGCCGAATGCACAGTTGCATGTGTTCGGCCGGTGCGGGCACTGGACGCAGATCGAACACGCGGCACGGTTCAACCGGCTCGTGATCGATCACTTCAGCGAGTAGCCGGCGGAGGCGGCGCGCAGGACGACCATAAAAAATCAAATCAGTAAAACGAATATTGGAGACATCGATGAAACGAAAGGCTGCATTCGGACTGGTCTCGCTCGCCGCGTGCGCGGGCATGGTGCTGAGCACGGGCGCATCGGCGACGGAGGGCGGCAGCGATACGATCGGCGAGGGCGCGGAAGCGTTCTTCGCCGGCGCGCTGCCGCCGGCCGGGCTATACACGCTGTTGTACTACACGCATTACCATGCGTCGCGCTTCGACGATTCGCATGGAAACAGCTCCGTTCCGGGTTTCAAGCTCGATGCCGACGTGCTGATTCCTCGCGTCGTCTGGATGTCTAACCTGTCGGTGCTCGGCGGGCGCTACGGCGCGTATGCGGTGCTGCCGATGGAGCACCTGGCGCTGGACGCGGGCGGCCAGTCGTTCGACCGCACCAATCTCGGCGACCTGATCGTCAGCCCCGCGCTGATCGCATGGGGATCGGGCGCGCTGCGCACCGTCGCGGCGATCGAGTTCGTGTTTCCGACCGGACAGTACGATGCACACGCGGCGCTGAACACCGGGAAGAACTATTACACCGCGCGGCCGGTGTTCGGCGTGTCGTGGTTGCCGAACGAGAAGATCGAGGTGTCCGCGAAGATGACCTACAGCTTCAACTCGCCGAACAACGACACCCATTACCACTCGGGGAACCTGTTCCACATCGATTACTCGGCGAGCTATGCGGTCACGCCGAAGGCGCGTGTCGGACTGTCCGGTTACTTCGTCAAGCAGACCACCGACGACATGCAGAACGGGCAGCCGGTCGCGGGCGACGGCTTTCGCGGACAGACGTTCGCGATCGGGCCCGGCTTCCGTTACCAGTTCGGCAAGATCAGCGTGGAGGCGCGCGTCGTGAAGGAGTTCTTCGTGCGCAACCGGCCGGCCGGCGAGGCCGTGTGGGCGAAGGCCGTCATTCCGTTCTGACGGCGCCGTCGTTGCCGAGCAGCACGCTGTCCGTGCCGGCGTTGGCGGGGGCCGGTCTCGGCGTGGCGCTGGTGCCGGCAGCGCGCTGCCGGATCGGCGGGGAATGGGGGGAGGTACAGCAGTATCTGGCGATGCTGGGCGGGCGCGCCGCGTAAGCGTGCGGCCCGCGCCGGCATCACGTGGTCATTCCTCGTCCATCAACCGGACCTTGACCCGCTTGCCCTTGATCTTCCCCGCATTGAGCTTGCGCAGCGCGTCGCGCGCGACGCCGCGCTCGATCGCGACGTAGGTCGAGAACTCGGTCACGTTGATCTTGCCGATCTGCTTGCCGTCGAACCCCGCGTCGCCGGTCAGCGCGCCGAGCACGTCGCCCGGCCGGATCTTGTCCTTGCGGCCCCCGAGGATCTGCAGCGTTTCCATCGGCGGCAGCAGCGTGTCGTTGCCGGCCGGCTTCAGTTCCGCGAGCGGATGCCATTCGACTTCGCGCTTCTGCGCCTGCTCGATCGCGCCGACGCGCCCCATCTCGTCCATGCTGGCGAGGCTCAGCGCCCAGCCTGCCTGGTCCGCGCGGCCGGTGCGGCCGATGCGGTGCACGTGCACTTCGGGGTCGGGCGTCACGTCGACGTTGATCACCGCCTCGAGCTGCGCGATGTCGAGCCCGCGCGCGGCGACGTCGGTCGCGACCAGCACCGAGCAGCTGCGGTTCGCGAACTGGATCAGCACCTGGTCGCGTTCGCGCTGGTCGAGCTCGCCGTGCAACGCGAGCGCGTGGAAGCCCTGTGCGTGCAGCACGTCGAGCAGGTCGCGGCATTGCTGCTTGGTGTTGCAGAACGCGATCGTGCTCACCGGACGGTAGTGGTTCAGCAACTGGCCGACCGCGTGCAGCCGCTCGGTTTCGGTCACTTCATAGAAGCGTTGGCGGATCTTGCTGTCGTCGTGGCGCTCCTCGAGCTTCACTTCCTTCGGATTGCGCAGGAACTGCTGGCTCAGCTTCGCGATGCCATCCGGATAGGTCGCCGAGAACAGCAGCGTCTGGCGCGTCGTCGGGCACATCCGCGCGACCTTCGCGATGTCGTCGAAGAAGCCCATGTCGAGCATCCGGTCGGCTTCGTCGAGCACGAGCGTGTTCAGCGCGTCGAGCTTCAGGTTGCCGCGGTCGAGGTGATCCATGATGCGGCCCGGCGTGCCGACGACGATATGCGCGCCATGCTCGAGGCTCTGCGCCTGCGGCCGCATCGGCGTGCCGCCGCAGAGCGTCAGCACCTTCACGTTTTCCTCGGCGCGCGCCAGGCGGCGCACTTCCTGCGCGACCTGGTCGGCGAGCTCGCGCGTCGGGCACAGGATCATCGCCTGCACGTCGAAGCGGCGCGCGTCGAGGCGCGCCAGCAGCGCGAGCGAGAACGCGGCGGTCTTGCCGCTGCCCGTCTTCGCCTGCGCGATGAGGTCCTGGCCAGCCAGCGCGATCGGCAGGCTCGCGGCCTGGATCGGCGTCATGTCGACATAGCCGAGCTGCGCGAGGTTCGCGAGCGAGGCGGGCGTCAGCGGCAGTGCGCTGAACGGTGTAGCGGTCGATTGGGTCATGTCAGGAGAGATCTCCGAGGTAGGGGCGGCCTTCCATCTGTTCGTAGACGACGTTCCCTTCATCGTCCTCGAAACGTTCGAGATAGTTGCGCGCGCCGCACAGCGGACAGCGGAACAGCAGCCCCTGGCCTTCGTCCTTGATGACGACGTCGGACGTCTCCCACTGCGTGCCGCAGCTCTGGTTTCGGCAGGTAAACACGGTCTTTCTCCAGCTGAATTCGGTTGATGGCGCGCCCGGCGGGCGCGGCAACGGCGTGCGGCGCTCGCGCGGCTCGGGCGCGGGCCGCATCGGGCGTCGCTTAGATTGCGTCGATGCGGATGATGGATCGGGCGGCGACGGGGTCGCGCGTGCCGCAATTCTAGCGGAAGCGAGGAGGCGAATGCGGACGATCGGCTGCGGGGGGCCGGTTGCGGACGACCGGCTGCGGACGAGCGGTTGCGGGCGACCGGCTGCGGGCGACCGGCTGCGGGCGATGCCTGCAAGGACAGCGCGCATTCAGCGTCCGTTGTTTCCGGAAAACAGGCCCCGATCGCCGCCATGACGAAAAATGGCCGCCCCGGAGGGCGGCCGTGTCGTGCGGCGCAACGGTGCCCTGCGGTGCCGCGCGGCACCCGGACGCGTTACAGCGCCACGTCGGCCGCTGCCTTTGCGGGGCGCGCCGGGGCGGTGCCCGTCGCCTGCGACGGCGCCGTCAGGTCGATCTTCGGCGGCGGCGAGAGCTGCAGCACGTCGCTCGTGTACGTCCATTCCTCGACGACCTTCGCCGGGCTGTCGTTCAGCTTCGTGCCGTAGCTCGGCACGATCTGGCGGATCTTCTGCTGCCATTCGGGCGTCGCGACCTTGTCCTTGAACACCTTCTGCATCAGGTTCAGCATGATCGGCGCGGCCGTCGACGCACCCGGCGATGCGCCGAGCAGGCCCGCGATGCTGCCGTCCTGCGAGCTGACGATCTCGGTGCCGAGCTTCAGCACGCCGCCCTTCTTCGGGTCGCGCTTGATGATCTGCACGCGCTGGCCGGCCTGCCACAGGCGCCAGTCTTCCTTCTTCGCGTCCGGGAAATATTCCTTCAGCGCGTTGAAGCGGTCGTCGTCGGACAGCATCAGCTGGCCCGCGAGGTACTGGACGAGCGGGAATTCGTCGACGCCCACGCGCATCATCGGCGCGACGTTGTGCAGGTTGGTGCTCTTCGCGAGGTCGAAGTACGAGCCGTTCTTCAGGAACTTGGTCGAGAACGTCGCGAACGGCCCGAACAGGATGATCTTCTTGCCGTCGATGATGCGCGTGTCGAGGTGCGGCACCGACATCGGCGGCGAGCCGACCGACGCCTTGCCGTACGCCTTCGCGAGGTGGCGCTTCACGACCGCGGGGTTGTCGGTCACGAGGAACGAGCCGCCGACCGGGAACGCGCCGTAGTCCTGCGCCTCGGGGATGCCCGACGCCTGCAGCAGGTGCAGCGCACCGCCGCCCGCGCCGATGAACACGAACTTCGCGTCGACGGATTGCGGCGGCTCATCCGAATGCAGCTTCACCCACGACACGTGCCACGTGCCGTCGGCGTTGCGCGTGATCTCGCGCACTTCGCTCGACAGCGACAGCGTGAAGTTCGGCTGCGTCTTCAGGTAGCCGACGAACTGGCGCGTGATCTCGCCGAAGTTCACGTCGGTGCCGATCGGTGTCCACGTCGCGGCGACCTTCTGCTTGCGGTCGCGGCCTTCCATCATCAGCGGCACCCACTGCTTGATCTGGTCGTAGTCTTCCGAATACTGCATGCCGCGGAACAGCGGGCTCGCCTGCAGCGCGTCGTAGCGCTTCTTCAGGAAGCGGACGTTGTCGTCGCCCCACACGAAGCTCATGTGCGGTGTCGAGTTGATGAACGAATGCGGGTTCTTCAGCACGCCCTGCTTGACCTGCCACGCCCAGAACTGGCGCGAGATCTGGAACGACTCGTTGATCTCGATGGCCTTCGAGATGTCGATCTTGCCGTCCGCCTTCTCCGGCGTGTAGTTCAGCTCCGCAAGCGCCGAGTGGCCGGTGCCCGCGTTGTTCCAGCCGTTCGAGCTTTCCAGCGCGACGCCGTCGAGGCGTTCGACCATCGTCATCGACCAGTCGGGCTGAAGCTCGTGCAGCCACACGCCGAGCGTCGAGCTCATGATGCCGCCGCCCACCAGCAGGACGTCGACCTTCTTCGTATCGGCCGCGTGCGCGGACGACGCAGCGACGCACAGCGCGAGCGCCGACAGTATTACCCGTAACGTTTTGATCACAACAGATCCCTTCTTCAACTTGGATGTATCGGTTTGCCATGCCGCCCGGCCGATGCGGATTCGCGTTCGGCCCGCGCATCCGGATATCCGGACCGCGAATCCGGAACTCCGGACCGGCCGCGTTCGCCGTTGCATTTGCGCACGCGAAGCCGTTGCGAAGGACACCTTCGGATCGGCTTCATGCGCGCACGCAATCGCATGCTTCACGTTCGCGCCACGCGTGCGCAAGCCTGTGCCGCAGGCCTCGCCGGACGGCGCTTCAGGCTGCGTCGAAAGAGGGCGCGCACCATGCGTTCCGCGGGGGCGGGATGGCAAGGGGCGCGTAATATAACCGAACTCGATTCCCGTGTCGCACGCGCGGAATATCCTTGTTTTCGTGGGGTTTTTTGCGTGTCCGGGTTTCCGGAATGACGATGCGCGGAACCGGAAAAACGGCGGGGACGGACGGGGCGCGACGCGCGCGATATCGATACTTCATCCGGACCGCGGCGTTGCACCGCGATCCGGTTCCGATCACTTCCTCACTTGGACGAACCGCTCCGGCAGAACTGGTCGTACCCCAGCGCCGAATTCGCGAAGCCTTGCGCCTTCGCGAGTTCCCACGGACGCTCGCATTGCTGCGTTCGCTCGCACCATGCGTAGCCGGCCGAGCCGATGCAGCCGTGCACGTCGCGATCGCCGCCGACGACCGGCGGCGCGGCCTGGGCTGTTTGCGCCGTCTGCGCGGCCTGTGTGTCGTGGCCGGCGACATCGGGCGGGAGCGGAGAAGCCGGCTCATTCGCGCACGCGGCCAATGCAAACGCGCAGGCGATCATGGCGGCAATCGACGCGGAAGAAATGCAATGCTTCATACGGTAGCGCTCCATGGGATGAGGTTCGACGGTGGATGCCCGCGCACGGGCGCTTGAACGATTCGATCACGCATCCGGCACCGGCACGCGCGACGAGAACTTGACCTCGCGCAGCGCGAGGCTCGACTGGATCGACGACACGCCGGCCTGCTTCCTCAGCACGCGTTCGACGAATTCCGCATACGCGTCCAGATCGGCTGCGACGACCTGCAGGATGTAGTCGGCCGCGCCGGTGATCTTGTGGCACGACGTCACTTCGTCGTAACGCCGCATCACGTCCTCGAAGTGGTCCGAATCCTGGTCCGAATGCATGGTGAACGTGACCTGCACGAACGCGAACACGTTCATCCCGAGCGCGCGGCGGTCCAGGTTCGCCTGGTAGCCGGTGATCACGCCTTCGTCCTCGAGCCGCTTGCGCCGCCGCCAGCACGGCGTGACGCTCAGCGACAGCCGTTCGCCGAGCGTCGCGTTGGAGAGCGCGCCGTCTTCCTGCAGCAGGCGGAGCATCGCGCGATCGACGCCGTCCAGTTCCACCGAAGCGCGATTTTTGCTCATTCCAGAGTCTCCGTAGGCGATTTTCTCAAAATTGTATGAAACGGGGAGGTGAAAAGCAAAGTTATTGCCAGCTGGCGTCAATAGACTGTTGCCACCCCCTTGAAGCATTCAATGCAAAGGTCAACCATGCTCACGGTCTACAGCAGCGATCACCATCTGCATCGCGGCGTCGAACTGAAGGACGGCGCGATCACCGATTCGTTCGAGAACCCCCTTCGCGCCGAGACGGTGCTCGCGCAGGTCCGCGCGTCCGGTCTCGGCGACGTGATCGCGCCGCGCGCGTTCGACCGCGCGTGCTATGCGGGCGCGCACAGCACGCGCTATGTCGACTTCCTCGCCGGCGCATGGGACGAATGGACCGCGACCGGCCGCACCTGCCAGGCGCTGCCGCTCGTATGGCCGGTGCGCGCGATGCCGTCGGCCGCGACGCTGCCCGACTTCATCGACGGCAAGCTCGGCTTCTTCGCGATGGATGCCGGGGCACCGATCAACGCCGGCACGTGGGACGCGGTGAGCGCGAGCGCGAACTCGGCGCTTACCGGCACCGACCTGCTGTCGAACGGCGGTGCGCGCGCGGCATTCGCGCTGTGCCGCCCGCCCGGCCACCATGCGGGCCGCGAGTACATGGGCGGCTACTGCTACCTGAACAACGCGGCGATCGCCGCGCAGCACGGCATCGCGAGCGGTGCCGCGCGCGTCGCCGTGCTCGATGTCGACTTCCACCACGGCAACGGCACGCAGGACATCTTCTACGCGCGTTCGGACGTGCTGTTCGCGTCGCTGCACGGCGAGCCGGCCGTGTCGTACCCGTACTTCTCCGGCTACGCGGACGAGCGCGGCGCGGGCGCGGGCGAAGGCTTCAACCTGAACCTGCCGCTGTCGAAGGGCGCGCAGTGGGATACCTATGCGACGGCGCTCGGCCAGGCCGCCGCCGCGATCGCGAAGCACGCGCCCGACCTGCTCGTCGTGTCGCTCGGCGTCGATACGTTCGAGCACGATCCGATCAGCCATTTCAAGCTGCGCTCGCCCGACTACCTGCGGATCGGCGAAGCGCTCGCGCGCCTGAACCTGCCGACACTGTTCGTGATGGAAGGCGGCTACATGGTCGAGGAAATCGGCATCAACGCGGTGAACGTGCTGCTCGGCTTCGAAGGGTGCGCGTGACCGCATCGCTTCGCCTGCAATCAACGACGGTCCTGATCACGAACCAGGAACAACAAGGAAGGAGACGAACATGAATCGACATCGGAAGACAGCGGCATGCGCGAGCGCGGCCGCGCTGGCGTGCGCATGGCCTGCGTTGTCCGCGCACGCGGACGACGTCGTGCGCATCGGGCACGTCGCGCCGCTGACCGGCGCGATCGCGCACCTCGGCAAGGACAGCGAGAATGGTGCGCGGCTCGCGGTCGAGGAGATCAACGCGAAGGGGCTCGTGATCGGCGGCAGGAAGGTCACGCTGCAGCTCGACGCGCAGGACGACGCAGGCGACCCGCGCACCGCGACGCAGGTCGCGCAGCGGCTCGTCGACGACAAGGTGGTCGGCGTCGTCGGCCATCACAACTCGGGCACGTCGATCCCGGCGTCGCGCGTCTATCGCGATGGCGGCGTCGTGCAGATCTCGCAGGCCGCGACCAACCCGACGTACACGCAGCAGGGCTTCAAGACGACCTATCGCGTGGTCGCGACCGATGCGCAGCAGGGGCCCGCGCTGGCGATGTATGCGGCGAAGAACATGGGCATCAGGACGGTGGCCGTGGTCGACGATTCGACCGCGTACGGGCAGGGCCTGGCGACCGAGTTCGAGAAGGCGGCGAAGTCGGCCGGGATCAAGGTCATCTCGCGCGACGCGACCAACGACAAGGCGATCGACTTCCGCGCGATTCTCACGAAGATCAAGGGCGAGAACCCCGACGCGATCATGTACGGCGGGATGGACGCAACCGGCGGCCCGCTCGCGAAGCAGGCGCGCCAGCTCGGCATTCGCGCCAGGATCCTCGCCGGCGATGGCGTGTGCTCGACCGACCTGCCGAAGCTCGCGGGCCCGGCATCGGACAACGTCGTGTGCTCGGAAGCCGGCATCGCGCTCGAGAAGATGCCGGGCGGCGCGGCGTTCGTGAAGCGTTACGACGCGCGCTATCACCAGCCGATGCAGGTGTATGCGCCGTTCTCGTACGACGCGGTGTACATCATCGTCGACGCGATGAAGCGCGCGAACTCGACGGATCCGGCGAAGGTGCTCGCCGCCATGCCGGCGACCGATTATCGTGGTGTGATCGGCGAAACGAGCTTCACGCCGCAAGGCGATTTGAAGCATGGCGCGATCTCGGTGTTCACGTACAAGAGCGGCAAGAAGGCGCTGCTCGATATCGTCCGGATGTGACGCAGGCGGGGCGCACGGCGCGGCTTGCGCGCTCGCGCGCCCGGTTGCGTCACGACGCGCGTGACGACGCCTGCACGCGGCGCGGGTCGGCCCGGCGCTGCTGTTCGGCGTCGTGCACGATGTGCAGCTCGCGCGTGCGGATGGGCAGTACGCAGTCCGCATCGGCAAGCGTCTTGCGCACCTGACGCGCGAGGCGCCAGCGCAGCGCCCAGAACGTGTCGGTGTGCGTCCACACACGCATGTTCGCGATCGCGGTGCTGTCGTCGAAACGCATCACCATCACGTCCGGTGCGGGCTCTTGCAGGACGTCGGGGTCGGCCTCGGCCAGCGCACGCAGCGCGTCGAGTGCGCGATCGATGTCGTCGTGCACCGACACTTCCACTTCGAGATCGAGACGGCGCGTCGGATTGCGCGTGTAGTTGCGGATCGCGCTGCCCCACAGCGCGCTGTTCGGCACGTATTCGCAGATGCCGTCCGGCTTCGTCAGCCGCGTCATGAAGAGCCCGACCTCGTCCACCGTCCCGGCGACGCTCGCGCCGCCGTCGATGAAGTCGCCCACCTTGAATGGCCGCAGCAACAACAGCATGATGCCGGCCGCGATGTTCTGCATCGTGCCCTGCAACGCGAGCCCGATCGCGAGGCCGGCCGCGCCGAGCACCGCGACGACGCTCGCGGTTTCGATGCCGAGCTGCGACAGCGCGCCGACGATCGCGACGATGCGGATGCCCCACACGGCGACGTCGCAGAGGATCGGCCGCAGCGTGTCGTCGACGCGCTCCTTGTTCGCGAGCAGCCGGTTCAGCCAGCGGCCGATGCGTTTCGACAGCCACCAGCCCGCGACGAGCAGCGCGAGGGCGGCGCAGAGCCTGAGCGAGAGTGTGGACAACGCGTTCCACAGGAACGTCCAGCGTTCCGGATGAAGATGATCGAGAAACATGACGGGATTCCGGGTTGAGCGGGCAAGCGCGTGACGGGTGCCGGCGTCCGTCATGGACGGACGGGCATGCGCTCGCGCGTGGGCAACCCTCGACTGTACACGGCGTGCGGGTTTTCGCGCGAACGCATGGGTGACGGCACGCGATCTCCGGTTTCGCGGCCAGCGCGGTGCGGCGGTGTGGTTTTCCGCGGAAACGGGCTCGTCGGATGCCCGCGCTACGACCTCGATCTCGACCGCTCGCCGCTCGCAGACGCACGGTCCGCGATGCCGGCCGCAAGCGGCGATGCGGTCGCCACGCCGGACGGCGTGGCGAAGATCGACGGGATCGCGCAGCTTAGCCCAGCGGCCAGTTCAGGATCGCGATGCCGTCGTTGTAGTCGCCGTCCGTGCCGTCTTCCGAGCCGACCAGCCCGAAGTAGGTTTTCTTGAAAATGTCGACCTGGCGCGAGCCGATCTTCGACGGCTTGCCGTTCGCCGTCACGATCACGCGCACCTTCCCCTTGCCCGAGTTCAGGATCTGCGTGTTCAGGTTCGCGTCCTGCGTGCCGGCGCCCTGGAACGTCGCGGCCGGCTTCGGGTTGTCGTCGACATAGACTTCGATCGTCTGCTGCGCGGACGAATTGACCCGCGCCGTCACGCCGAACGCGATGTTCGGCGGCAGGTTGAAGACGCCGTCGCGCTCGCCGCCGCCGGTCGTTGTGGGTTCCGGCTGCGCGGGTTGCGGCGTCGCCTTCGAGAAGTAATTGACGACCGCGCCGACGCCGAATTTCGCCGCCGCGCCGGGCAGGACACCGGGCGCGCCGGCCCACGTCACCGTGCACGCGATCACCTGGCCCGCCGCGTCGGCCTTCACCTTGTTCTGCCAGCTGCCGACGTCGAAGCTGTACGGGATGGTCGCGATGTCGACGAACACGTCGTATTGCGGCAATTTTTCCACGAGCTGCGCGGTCATGAACTGATGCATCCGGTCGAGCACCGCCTGGTCGCCGTTCGCCTGTACGGCGTTTGCGTCGTTGCCGGCGAGTTGGAGAAGCGCATACAGGTCGTCGTGGGTAAAGGGTTGTGTCATGTCGTCCTCGTTTTGATGGATTGTCTTGCGTGACGCGGCCGGCGATCGGATTTCGCCGTGTCGCGCGTGGCGCGGCGCGCGGGCAACCGATGGCGGCCCGCACGGATCGCAATGCGCGGTGGGCTCCGCCGTCATTGCGATCCGGAAAGCGGCGCGCCGGGCATGCCGCGCCGCGAATCTTCTTCAGCGTGCGTCGGTCAGCCGATCGGCCATTGCAGCACGACGATGCCGTCGTTGTAGTCGCTGTCGTGACCGTCTTCCGACACGACGATTCCGAAGTTGACCGTGAACGGCGAGCCGTCCGATTTCTTGCCGTTGATCGGCGCGAGGCGGGCATCGGTGGCCGACTTCTTGCCGTTTACCGTCACTTCGAAGCGGAGCTTGCCGTTGCCGGAATTCAGCGTGGCTTCGCGCGGGCCGTCGCGCGTGGTCAGCTTGTGATAGGCGGCGGGTTCCTTGCTGTCACCGATGAACAGCTTGATGTGCTGCTGCTCGGCGGCATTCGCGAAGAAAATCGCGCGGAAGTCGGTATTCGGCGGAATCGAAAACTCGCCGGCGCGATTCGAGGACGTTTGAGAGTCGGCCATGCTTGCCTCCTGAAGGTCGATGGATAAAGCATTTTGTGCGTCGCGCAAACGTTTGCCGTTTCAAACGCGACGCGGCCAGCATGGCGAAAAATAAATAAAAAAATATTCGACTGGGAATGGAAATTGTCCAGAAAATCGGATATCGAAACAGTTTTATTTAATGATGCGGGTTTAATCGAATAGGGTTCTGAATATCCGCGAAATGATATCGCTGCGCGTCACGCTTATTTGAACAATGAATGGGCGCGCGCGGAAATGGCGGGAGGATTGGGCCTCGGTGCCCGTCGGAACGGGCTGATTCATTCGTTCGATGTTGCGATGCGCTCGCCTGATACACCGGACAGGCGATTAATTTCGAGATTAGAGATATCGTGCACGGAGCGCGCGCGCTCGATATTCGGCGGCTTTTATTCAATTGGCCCGCTTGCCGGGCCCTCACGAGGATAGTGCGATGACGAAACCCGATATTCTGAAAGGCGAGATCAAGGGGCAGGCTCAGGACGCAGACCGTCACAACCTGGCGCGGCCCGCGGTGAATGGCGCGTTGTGGGCGCGCGGCCTGACGACGCAGCGCGTGGCGGACCTGTTCAGAACCCTGCCGGGCCTCCCGGGGCACTGGATGCAGCTGCAGAACGAAGTCAACGCAGGGAATCGCTATTTCTACGGTGTCCAGAACGGCCACCAGACGACCGACGAAGGAAAGGAACTGATCCGCTGGATCGCCGACGCGGTGGTCAGCGCCGCGCAGCGGGCGGGATTCGATTTTCCGTTGCAGCAGCTTAGGTTCACGGCCGATACGGGCTGGTTGAAGCTTCAGCGCGTGTCGGGGCGCGTGATGGTGTTGTCGCGGCCGTAAGCGTGGCGGACGGCTGTCGGCGTATCGACAGGTCGTGGGCAGGGCAGCCGCGGCAGCGGGAACGCGCGCGGCCATCGACGATCGATCATGGCCTCGCGCAGGCTGCCGACGGGATTACTGACCGAAGCGCTCTGCCACGGCGTCCTTCAACCGCGCGGCGGTGATCTCGCCCATGTGCGATTCGACGAGCTCGCCCTTCGCATCGAAGAACAGCGTCGTGGGCAGCCCGCGCGACCCGTACGCATGCATCGCACGCAACGGCGGATCGAGCAGCACGTTGTCGAAGCGTAGCCCCTGCTGTTCGAGGAACGCGCGCACCGCTTGCGCGTTTTCCCCCTGGTTGAGCATCAGCACCGTGATGCCGGGATGCTCGCGCTGCGCTTGTTCGAGGATCGGCATCTCGCGCCGGCAAGGCGCGCACCACGTCGCCCACAGGTTCACGACGACCGGCTTGCCGGCAAAGCGTTGCGGCAGCACGGGCGTCGAATCGAGCGCTTCGAGCTGCATCGCGGCGAACGGCGGCGCGGTGCGCTGCAGCGTCGCGAGCGTGCCTTGCTCGATGCCCCATGCGGCGAGACCCGCGACGATGCCGGCTGCCACCGGGCGGCGCAGGGCGGGCAGGCGACGCAGCCGCCACACGGCGAACACGAGCGCGGCGGCGACGCCGATGCGCCAGTCGAAGCCGCCGTCGCCGAGCGCGATGATGGCGCGTGGCGCCGCCGCATATTCGCGCCACCATCGCACGACATAGCCGACGCGCGCGGCGACCAGCCCGAGCAGCAGCACGTCGAGGATCAGGCTCGATGCGGTCTTGTGCTGGCCGTCGGGCGGGCGGCGCTGGATGAAGCGGGCGACGAGCCACGCCAGCAGCGCGGCGGCGGCTACCGCGACGACGCGGATCGAGAAGGGACCGATGCTCAACATGGGAAGAAAAAGGTGCGGGGATCGTGGATCGACCGGTGAAGGCGACACCGTTGCCGGTCATGTGGCGTTTCGACCCTGCGCGACACACGCGGGTTCCCGTTGCGCGCGCGACATGCGTCGCCCTGCGCCCGCGCATTGCATGCTGAGTACCCGCATTCAGGATGACGTTGCATTCGTCGAAGCATCTCGAAGCATCAGGTCGACTGACGATCGCGCGGCACCGGCAATTACTGCCTGTTTCCGCCGGAGCCAGGCGACGCGCCGCCGAGCCGGTACGCTGTGAAGAACTCGTACCACGGCGAACCCTGACCGACCGGCACGCCGAGTGTCGACGTCCGCTGCTTCAGTGCCGCGAACACGTCGTTGATGCGCGCGGCCTGCGCCGCATCGCTGAACGGACGCGCCTTCGCCCTGCCGGCCGCGAACGCGCCGTAGGCGATCGCGAGCAGGCGCGCGCTGTCGTCGATCGAGAAGATCGACCCGCTGATCGCTTCGACGAAGCGCGGCCGGTCCGCTTCGCGCGATGCGGCGATGCACTGGAACACGATCGCCGACACTTCGTGCAGGTCGTTCGCGTGCAGCAATGCCGGCAGGCGTGCGGCGATCCGGTCGGCCGGTTCCTCATGCAGCGCGGCGCCGAAGTCGAGCACCGCGGCCATCGGGTTGCCGTCCTGCTTCACGCGATCGAGCGCGGATGCGGACGCGGCGGCCGCTGCTTGTGCGACGGCGCCGGGCGCGCCGCGCAGCACGTCCGCCACCTGCTGCTGCCACTCCGGAAAGATCATCCGCACGTTGCCGAATTGCTCGCCGCCTTGCGCGGCCGGATTCCACCGGTAGACGATCGTGCCGCCGTGAATGAACGGCGAATACAGATGCTCGGGCGTTTGCGGCAGCGGCCGCCGGTTGATCGGCAGCCATGCGAGCGTCAGCCAGTCGTAGCGGCCGGTGGCAGGCACCGACGGGCTCGAACTCGCGACGACCTGCCAGGTGCCGCGGTTCGCATATCGCCGGCGCGCGTCGGGCACCGCGACGGTTTGCTGTTTCGCGGTATCGAAGTAGGTCGTGCCGGTCACGTTGTCGCCGCTGTCCGGGGCCGGCGTGAGGGTGGCGATGACCCACGATGCACCGTCGGCCGAACGATAGTCCGACGGCTGCAGCGTGGCGACGTCGTGCACCATGCGCGTTTCGGCGGCGACGGGGCTCGGCGTGAGATGGGCGGGACCGGCGACGATACTCGGCATGGACATTCCTCGGAATCGGGTGCGTATCGGCGCACGCGACGCAACGTGAAAGTGGGCGGCGCCGCATGCCGTCTCTCGTGACTGTAGGACGCCGCCGCCGGAAACGGAAACCGGCCGCGGCAGCGGCCACGCACTGGCAATCGGCTGCGGCGCGCGACGGGTTGTCGAAGCATTTCGCGGGCTGATCGCTGCCGCCGCCTGACCGCGTCGACCCGGACACGCAGAAGCCGTGGTCGCGCGCGCCGCTGTTCCGGTAGATCAAGGCGCGGCCGCTAGCGTGAAGCCGCCGCCGCATGCGGCATGATCAACGTGGCAAGACCTTCCGGTAGATCACGAATCCGGTCTTTTCCGCGACGGTGTCGTAGAGCCGCATCGCCGTGTGATTCGTCTCGTGCGTTTGCCAGTACACGCGTTCGGCGCGTTGCGCCTGCGCGGCGTCGTACACGGCTTCGATCAACGCGCGGCCCACGCCCTTGCCGCGTTCGCTCTCGAGCGTGAAAAGATCCTGCAGATAGCAGGTTGGCCCGATCAGCGTCGTGCTCCGGTGATACAGGAAATGCACGAGCCCGACGAGCCGGCCGTCGCGTTCCGCGACACGCGCATGCACGGGCTCGTAGCCGTCGAAGAAGCGCGACCACGTGAGCTGCGTGATCTCGCGCGGCAGCGCGGTGTCGCCGAAGCGGCCGTAGAAGCGGTTGTAGCCGTCCCATAGCGGCAGCCAGTTGTCGAGATCGTCTTCGCGCACGGGGCGGACGATCAGGCCGGTGTTGGTAGCGTTCATGGTCGCGAACCTTTCGAGGATGGATGAAATGAAGCGTTGCCGGCGCGGCCGGAAACGAGAACGGACATCCACGATAGAAAGTTCGTGGCACCATGTGTAGACCCATGACATTCCCACATTCTGGAGCCACGATGGATTACGCGGTGCTGCTGTCCACCTTCGAGCGCGAGGCGGGGCCGCACGCTGCCGCGCGGATGTCGCAGCAGCAGCGGCTGTACGCGTGTCTGCGCGACGCGATCCTGAGCGGCCGGATCGCCGAAGGCGCGCGGCTTGCCGCGTCGCGCACGCTGGCCGACGAACTCGGCATCGCGCGCAACTCGGTGCTGTACGCGTACGAGCGGCTCGCGTCGGAAGGGTTCGTGACCGGCACGCGGCAGGGCACGGTGGTCGCCCGGATGGGTTTGTGCGGGTCGCGGATCGCCGCTGCGGCGCCTGCCGGCGATGTGGCGATGCTGTCGCGGCGCGTCGCGCAGGCCGAGCGCGCGACGAGCGGCCTCGACGAATCGCTGCCGTTCATGCCGGGCGTGCCGGCCGTCGACGAATTCCCGCTCGCGCAGTGGCGGCGCTGCGTCGAACGCGCATGGCGCACGGCGGGGCCGGCGCAGCTCGGCTATCAGTCCGCGGAAGGTGACGCGGTGTTGCGCGACGCGATCGCCGGCTATTTGCGCGCATCGCGCGGCGTGCGTTGCGACGCCGCGCAGGTGATCGTCACCGACGGCACGCAGGGCGCGCTCGACCTGTGCGCCCGCGCGCTGGCGGACGCGGGCGACGTCGCATGGATCGAGAACCCCGGCTACCACGGTGCGCGCAACGCGTTTCTCGCGGCCGAGCTGCGCGTCGAGCCGATCGGCGTCGATGCGCAGGGGCTGGCGCCGCATCCGGACGACTGGCGCGATCGTCCGCCGAAGCTCGTCTACATCACGCCGTCGCACCAGTATCCGCTCGGCGCGGTGATGAGCCTCGAACGGCGGCTCGCGCTCGTCGCGCAGGCGCGCGCGGCCGGCGCATGGATCGTCGAGGACGACTACGACAGCGAGTTTCGCCACCACGGCGCGCCGCACGCGGCCGTGCAGGGGCTCGCGGACGATGCGCCGGTGATCTACCTCGGCACGTTCAGCAAGGTGATGTTTCCCGCGTTGCGGCTCGGCTTCATGGTCGTGCCGCCCGCGCTTGCGCGGCCGCTGCGCGACGCGGCGGGCGCGCTGATGTTGCAGGGCCGCGCGGTCGAGCAGCGCGCGCTCGCGGATTTCATCGAGGCCGGGCATTTCACGCGGCATCTGCGGCGCATGCGCCGCGTGTATGCCGAGCGGCGCGACGCGCTGCACGACGCGCTGGCGCGGCGATTGAGCACGCGGCTGACGGTGTCGGGCGGCGCGGGCGGCATGCATCTGTCCGCGCGGCTCGACGTGCCGGTGGCGGACACGGCGCTGAGCCGCGTCGCGCAGGCGCACGGGCTGATCCTGCGGCCGCTGTCGTCGTTCTGCCTGCCGGGCACGGCGCACGGCTACAACGGGCTCGTGCTCGGCTACGGCGGCGTGCCGGCCGAGCGGATGGACGCGCTCGCGCGGCGGATCGGCGAGATGATCGACCGCGCGTTGGCCGGGCGGTGACGTCCGATGCGGCGCGGTAGCGGGCGACCCGGCTTCGCGCGCGACCACGAACGCGGAAATCCCGGAAGCAGTTGCCCACGTTTCGTCATTTAGCTAATATTCGAAACGTTAAACGAGGCCGAACCATGGACGACGTCACCCGCATCAGCGCACTGGCCAACGAAAGCCGTCTGGCCGTGATGCGCTGGCTCAAGCAGCCGCGCAAGCATTTCCCGCCGCAGCCGCATGGCGACTTCGACGAACTCGGCGTGTGCTGCACGTACATCACCGAGAAGCTCGGCATCGCGCCGGCGACGACCACGCGCCACATGCGCATCCTCGCGGATGCCGGGCTCGTGCAGGCGACGCGCGTCGGCAAGTTCACGTACTACAAGCGGATCGACGATGCGCTGCATCAGTTGGGCCGCGATCTCCTGCAACTCTGATCTTCCCAGAGGCAAACGACATGGACGAACTCGCCCTGCTGGCCGACGCCGATCGGCGCGCGCACGCGTATCTCGCCGCGACTGGCGAACGGCGCGCCTATCCCGATGCGGCCGCGCTCGCCGGACTGTCGGCCTTCGATGAACCGCTGCCCGATACGGGCTACCCGGCCGACGACGTGTTGCGCCTGCTCGACGAGCGCGGCACGCCCGCGACGGTCGCATCGAACGGCCCGAACTACTTCGGCTTCGTGATCGGCGCGACGCTGCCGGCCGCGGCGGCGGCCGAGCGGCTGATGCTTGCGTGGGACCAGTGCGCGTCGTCGTTCGCGAATTCGCCGGTGGCCGCGACGATCGAGCGGCAGGCCGCGCGCTGGGTCGTCGACGTGCTCGGGCTGCCGCAAGACAGCGCGGTCGGCTTCGGCACGAGCGCCACGGCCTGCACGCTGGTTGCGCTGGTGGCCGCGCGGCGTGCGCTGCTCGCGCGCAAGGGCTGGGACGTCGACGAAGAAGGCCTGATCGGCGCGCCCGAGGTGAAGGTCGTGCTCTCCGAGCTTGCGCACATCACGGTGAAGAAGGCGCTGCGGGTGCTCGGCTTCGGGATGAAGCACCTGATCGTCGCGCCGGTCGACGCGCACGGCCGCATCGATCCCGCGCAATTGCCGCCGCTCGACGACATGACGATCCTCTGCGTGCAAGCCGGCGAAGTGAACACCGGCGAGTTCGATCCGTTTGCGGCGCTGATTCCGCGCGCGCAGGCCGTCGGCGCGTGGGTGCATGTGGATGGTGCGTTCGGGCTGTGGGCGCGCGCGTCGTCGAAGCGCGCGCTGACCAACGGCATCGACGGCGCGGACAGCTGGACCACCGACGGCCACAAGTGGCTCAACACGCCGTACGACGGCGCGATGGTCATCTGCCGCGACGCGGCCGCGCTCGCGACCGCGATGAACAGCGATGCCGTTTACCTGAGCGGCGCGCAGGACGCGCAGAAGAACCTCAACCTCGAGTTCTCGCGGCGGGCGCGCGGCATTCCGGTGTGGGCCGCGTTGCGCGCGCTCGGCCGCGCCGGCGTGGCGACGCTGGTCGAACGGCATTGCGCGCAAGCCCAGCGCGTCGCCGACGGTCTGCGCGCGGCCGGCTACGACGTGCTGAACCGCGTCGTGCTGAATCAGGTGCTCGTGCGCGCCGGCACCGACGACGAGACGATCGCGATCCTGCAGGCCGCGCAGGATTCGGGCGACGTATGGTTCGGGCAGACCGTGTGGCAGGGGCGGCCGGCGTTCCGGATCAGCGTGTCGTCGTGGCGCACGGAGGACGAACACATCGATCGCCTCATCGCGTTGCTGACGAAGCTGCGCGGCGTGCGCGCGGGCTGATCGACGTCGCCGGGTCGCGGTCGACGACGCGCATGCCGGTGATCTCGTCCGCGTGAAAATGTCGGACAATAGCGCGGCATGCTCGCCGCGCCCGCCCGGGCGGCGCGTTCAACCGCTGCATTGACGCTGACGAGATCCCCATGTCCACGACACCTCCCCGGGAACTGCTGAAAGCCGCCGACATCGCGAAAATGGAACCGACCCGCGCGGTGCATTCGCTCAATCCCAACGCCGTCCGC
Source organism: Burkholderia sp. FL-7-2-10-S1-D7 (assembly GCF_001524185.1). Lineage (NCBI taxonomy): Bacteria > Pseudomonadati > Pseudomonadota > Betaproteobacteria > Burkholderiales > Burkholderiaceae > Burkholderia > Burkholderia sp. FL-7-2-10-S1-D7. The sequence goes on from NZ_LOWY01000090.1 coordinate 156,534, forward strand.
CTCAAACGACAGCTCAGCGACCTGACCGGCCTCACGCAAATCGGCGCCCACCTGCTCACGCTGATGCCCGGCCACGAATCGGCCGAATACCACCGCCACCTGTACGAGGAAGAATGCGTGTACGTGCTGTCCGGCACCGGCACGGCCACGATCGGCGAACGCACGTGCGAAATCGGGCCGGGCGACTTTCTCGGCTTTCCGCGCGGCGGCGATGCGCACACGTTGCAGAACACGGGCGACGTGCCGCTGGAACTGTTCATCCTCGGCCAGCGCCTCGAACACGACGTCTGCGAATACCCGAGAATCGGCAAGCGGCTTTACATCGCCGGCGAGCTCGAGGATTTCGTCGAGCTGCCGAAACGGCCGTAAACGGCACGCATCCGCATCGGCCGTCGTCATGCTTATGATGCGGGAACGCCACTGACAGGATTCCACGCCATGGACGCGCCGCATCCGCCGATGAATGCCCCCATCTTCGAAACGGAACCTGAAACCGAAACCGTCACCGAGCCGCGCGCGTCGCGCGTGCAGCGGCCCGTCGCGCTCGTCACCGGATCGACGTCGGGGATCGGCGCGGCCATCGCGCGACGGCTGGCGGCGGACGGTTATGCCGTGATCCTGCATTCGCGCAATTCCGCTGCAACCGGTCGCGCGATGGCGCGCGAACTCGGCGCGGCCTACGTGCAGGCGGATCTCGCCGACGATGCGCAGCGCGTGCGGCTGATCCGCGACGCGGTGGCGGTGCATGGCCGCCTCGACGTGCTGATCAACAACGCGGGCGTCAGCCGCGTGATTCCGCACGACGATCTCGCCGCCGCGACGCCCGACGTGTGGCACGAGATGCACGAAATCAACGTGATCGCGCCGTTCCGGCTCGTCGCCGAAGCGCAGCCCGCGCTGCTCGCAGCCGCGTCGAGCGGGCGCGCCGGGTGCGTGATCAACGTCAGCTCGCATGCGGGCGTGCGGCCGAAGGGCGCGTCGATTCCGTACGCGGCGGCGAAGGCCGCGCTCAATCACACGACGCGCTTGCTGGCGCGCACGCTCGCGCCGGCGATTCGCGTCAATGCGGTGGCGCCGGGGCTCGTCGATACGCCGCTGACCGCCGACTGGACCGCCGCGCAGCAGCTCTGGCGCGAGCACGCGCCGATGCGCCGCGCGGCGACGCCGGACGACGTCGCGCAGACGGTCGCGATGCTCGTCGCGTCCGATTACGTGACGGGCGAAATCGTGATGCTCGACGGGGGATTGAACCTGACGTGACCCGGGCACAGGTGATGCGGCCGGTGCGGTGAGGCGGCGGGGGCGGCTTTGTGCCGGGGTGCTGCGCGCCGGCGGCGAAGCCGCCAGCCGGTATCACCCCCGAGGTCAGCCGAGGCTCGACCGCAGCCGCGCGAGCGCCTGGTCGTGCGTGCGTTCGAATTTCAGCGGCGTGACCGCGATGTAGCCTTCGTCGAGCGCGACCGTTTCCGAATCCGCATCGTCGTCGCGCGGTGCGCGCGCGAGTTTCAGCCAGTGGTATTCGATGTCGCGCGGATCGCGCCCCGATACGATTTCGACGCCCTGCAGCGTGCCGGCGCCCTGGTTCGTCACCTTCAAGCCAAGCACGTCGTCGGCCGGCCGCGCCGGGAAATTCACGTTGAGGCATGCGTCGCTGTCCCAGCCGGCCGCGACCAGCCGGCGAATCACGTCCGGCGCATGCGTGAGCGCCGTATGCCACGGCACCGCGTTGCGGTCGCGGAACGCCTGGCTCAGCGCGATCGCCGGCACGCCGACCAGCATGCTCGTCATCGCGGCGCCGACGGTGCCCGAGAACACCGTTTCGGTGCCGAGGTTCGCGCCGCGATTCACGCCGGACAGCACGACGTCGGGCCGTGCGTCCTTCATCAGGTGGCTGACCGCGATCGCGACGCAATCGCCCGGCGTGCCGCGCACGGCGAAGCGGCGCTCGCCCTTGCGATGCACGCGCAGCGGTTCGTGCAGGCTCAACGAATGCGACGTGCCGCTCTGGTCTTCCGCCGGGGCGACGATCCAGACTTCGCGTGCCAGTTGCGTGGCGACCTGTTCGAGCACTTCAAGGCCGGGGGCGTCGATTCCGTCGTCGTTGGTGAGCAGGACGCGGTCGAACAGCGGGCGGGTTTCTTGCATCGGGACGATCCTCGCAGGCAGGCAATGAGGGGGAAGGCATCGCGGGTACAGCCGCAAGGCTAGCATCCCGTCGTGACGCGTGCCGCGTCATGCAGCGCCGCAGCCGGCGCGCGGATGCGAAAACGGGCGCATGGCGCGCCCGTTTTCCGGTTCGAGGTGCCGCCCGCGCGGCGTTCGGAACCGCGTTCGCCGATTACCCGAGCAGATGCCGCAGCAGGCCGGCCGATGCGACCCCGACGATGACGGTCGGCAGGATCGACAGGCGGGTCGCCGCGATCAGCGTGACGGCGAGTGCGAGCAGATCGGCCGGGCGCGTCGACACGAAGGCCGGCGCGATCACCGAGATCAGCACGCAACCGGGCACGTTCTCCATCACCGACGCCATCCGCGGGCTCAGCGTGCGGTTGCGCAGCAGCACGTAGCCGAGGATGCGCGACAGGTAGGTCGTCGACGCCATCAGCACGATGGTCGCGACCGTCGCGAAATCAGGCAGCATCGCGCGGCTCCCACAGCAGTGCGGCGATCAGTCCCGCGCACGCGCCGGCCGGGACGTACCACGCGCCGGGCACGGCCAGGTGTGTGGCGGCCGCGACGACGAGGCTCACGAGCCACGGACGGCTCGCGCGCATGCCTTTCCACATCCCGCGCAGCAGCACCAGAAACACGGCCGTGAACGCCATGTCGAAGCCGTACTGCTCGACGTTGCCGATCGTCGGGCCGACCGCGGCGCCGAGCGTCGTCATGGAGATCCACGTCAGGTACAGCCCGGCGCATACGCCCGCGTAATACGGAACGCTGATGTGCGTGGCGGAGCGCGAACGCGCGTCGGCGAGCGACATCGCCCAGCTTTCGTCGCACATGAAGAACAGCGCGGCGAACGCGCGGTGGCGCGGCAGGCGCCGGATGTACGGCGCGAACGCCGCACCCATCAGGATGTGGCGCGAATTCACGAGGAACGACATCGCGACGATCAGCGCAATGTGCGGCGGCGACGTCCACAGATGGATCGCCGCGAATTCGGAGCCGCCGCCGAAATTCAGGCCCGTCATCATCGGAACCTCGAACAGGCTCAGCCCTTTTTGCGCGGCCTGCGCGCCGAGCACCAGCGCGAACGGCACGAAACCCAGCATGACGGGCAGCGCCGCGCGCAATCCGCGGCCCATCTCGGCGACATAGGCGGGCTTGTCGCGAAGCCCGGACGACGTTGAAACGCTACTGCTCATTGCTCCTCCTACGGGGAGGAGGATTGTCTGCTTTTTTGACTCGAATCGGGTTGCGTTGCGGATCGATATTCATGAAAATTTGGCATTGAGTGAGTGATTTGCGATTTTTTTGGAATTTGATGCCAATGAAGCTTGACGCTATCGACCGTCGGATCCTGAGCGCGCTGCAACGCGACGGCCGCATGCAGAACGTGGAACTCGCGCACGAGGTCGGGCTGTCGCCGTCGCCGTGCCTGCGGCGCGTGCGGCTGCTCGAGGAAGCGGGCGTGATCGAGAAATACGTTGCCGTGCTGAACCCGGCGAAGGTCGGCAAGGGGCTGACGATCTTCACGCGCGTGTGGCTGAAGGGGCAGGACGCCGAATCCGTGAACCGCTTCGCGGAGGCCGTCCAGCAGATGCCGGAAGTGGTCGAATGCCACCTGATGGCCGGCGACTGCGATTTCCTGCTGCGCGTGGTGGCGGCCGACATCGACGACTACCGGCGCTTCCAGATGGAATACCTGACGCGCATCCCGGGCGTGCTCAGCGTGAAGACCGACATTCCGATGCAGAAGGTCAAGCTCACGTCGGCGCTGCCGACATAACGCGGCACGGGCGCATGACGACGACTCGGCGAGTCGTCACCGGCCGGTGACATTTGGCCGATACACTGGGAGGACGAGCCGCCTCGCCGCGCGCCGGCTGCATCACGGTGCGATTTCGATGCGCAAGCAACTAACGGTCAACCGCGAAGGGATCGACGAATCCGCGCGCAGCGCGATGCGATCCGCCGGGCGGTGCGTTCCTCTTGTCGAGCCATTCATGCAGCCGTTCAACAATCCGTGGAATTCGCTGGAAATCGTCAAGCTCGTGCTCGGCGTGCTGACGCCGTTGTCGGTCGCGTGTCTCGGCTGGCTCGTCGCGCGCCGGCTGAAGCGGCTCGAGCTCGTGCAGTGGACCAACCAGCGGCTGATCGAGAAGCGGCTCACGCTGTACGACACGGTCGCGCCGCAGCTCAATGCGCTGCTGTGCTTCTACACGTGGATCGGCTACTGGAAGGACATCTCGCCGGACGACGTGATCCGCGCGAAGCGCGAGCTCGACCGCACGTTTCACATCTACCGCTACCTGTTCGACGACGACGTGTACGACGCGTATCACACGTTCATCCACGCGTTGTTCGAGATGCATACGGGGCCGGGGCGCGACGCGCGGATTCGCTCGCTGATCCAGTCGCCGGACGGCGACCGCAGCGTGCACGGCACGTATGAGTGGAAGGCCGCGTGGTCCGAGCGGTTCTCGACCGCGAACGTGACGGACAAGGCCGATGTGGTGCGGCACTACACGCGGCTGATGGAGCGGCTGCGCGTGGCGCTCGGCGCGAATCGCTGACGATTGCCGACGCGGCAGCGCGGGCCGCTCGAGCAACGGGCGGCCGGGAGCGATGAATCAAGCGAACGCCACCGCGCCGATCACTGTTTCCTGCAAGCCACCTGATAATCGATCACGGTATTCGCCGACGGCGTGTCCGGCTCGCCGCCGGCCGTCGTCACACCGAGCACGCCGGCCGCGCTCCGATACCGCAGCGCGCAATACCCCATGCCGGTGCCCGAGCACGCTTCGGCTTCGATGACCCCGTGCTTCGCGAGCGTGGCCGCGCCGTCCAGCGGGTCCGGCTTCTCGCGCGGACGCAGCGGCTGCCAGCCATGCGAGATCAGGATCTTGCGCGCCGCGTCGAGTGGCTTGCCGTACACGTTGGGCACGACCGCACGCCCGTGGCAGTACGTGCGTTCGGCGGCGACCGCGGTCAGCCGCAAGCCGCCATGCGCTTCGCGCAACTCGCCGACGGGCGCCGACGGGCCATCGCCACCCCAGACGAGCAGCGCGCCGCTTTCCAGCAACTCGACCGAGCCGAGCTGCCAGCCGGCCGAGCGTGCCGTATAGCCGAGCGCGACGAGCGTCGTGCCGTCGAAGACGCCGATGTTTGCGTTGCGCGCGTAACAGATCGCGCTTGTGCCCGGCTTGAAACCGCTCGCGAACGTGACGACCGTGTAGCGGCCGAGCGGCGCTTCCGACGTCACGATCCAGCCGAGCTTCGCTACGTCGCGGCCGGCCGCGGTTGCGGTCTTGGCACGATATTGCGCACAGAACGCGTCGAGCGTGCCGTTCTCCGGCGAGTGCGGCAGCGCGCCGAGCGGAACCAGCGACGCGCCGGCGATATCGGAAGCCGTGCGCAGCGTCTCGGCGGATGCCGCGCCGACGAGCGCGATACACGCGAGGGCGGCGATCGATGCAACGCGACGGGCAATCGGCTGGACAGTCATGCGACGCATGTGGAGGGTCTTCGGGAAAGAACGGGCATCGACCGTTTGCGTGCGTGCCCGTCGTTGGACATTCAGGCCTTCGCGACCACGTCGATCCGCAGCGCCTCGCCGCCGTCGACGATCGCCAGCAGACGATCGACGTTCGGGTGTGCACCCGGGCGGTTACGCGCGTCGGCGGTGTGCTCCGCGAACACGGCGAGGCCGTGCTCGGCGGCCTTCGCGTCGAGCGTGCCGAATGCCTGCTTCAGGTAGTTGTACACCGCGAGCGAGCCCTGCTTGCCCGGCTGATTCTCGATGCTGGCGACCACGTCGCCGTTCGCGCCGACGAGATCGATGCGCGCGACGCCTTCGATGGCCGGCAGTTGCGCGAGGTTGTCCTTGAATACTTGGGTCGGTTGAATCACTGAAACACTCCGTCGGTTCGGTCATGGGTCGATCGGCCCGTATCTTATCCGATCGACATGCCCGCTTCGCGCGCGCGATCGATGTCGGGGCTGCGATAGGCGCGCTCCGGAATCCCGGCGAGCCGTGACGCATGCACCTGATGCGGCGCGAGGCCATAGCACTTCTGAAAACGCATGATCAGCGGCGACCATTTGTCCGGATCGATGCGGTCCGGATGACCGTCCATCAGCAAGTCGGGACGGACGTGAACGCGCTGGATGCGCACCTCGAATGCGCAGATGCGGCCGCGCAGGGCCGCTCGCACAGCGCGGCCGCCTGCGGCATCGCGCGTGCTTTTCCGCTACAGTAGGAAACCGAAGGCCGCATGTGTCGCCCACGCCGGCACGCCGTGGCCACGCTCCGCAATTGCACACGAGGGCCCGATGGACATCGAGCAACGCTACTCCGCCAACGCGCCGACGCGCGCGGAAGTCGACGCACTGGCCGGTGCGACCGTCATCGAATTCGGCACGAACTGGTGCGGAATCTGCGCGGGCGCGCAGCCTGCGATCGTCGCGTCGTTCTCCGCGCATCCGGCCGTGCGGCACCTGAAGATCGAGGATGGCCCGGGTCGGCCGCTCGGCCGTTCGTTCGGCGTGAAGCTGTGGCCGACGCTGGTATTCCTGCGCGACGGGGTCGAAGTCGCGCGCGTCGTGCGCCCCGCCGATGCCAGGCAGATCGAGGCCGACGGCTTCGCCGCGCTCGCCTGAGGTCGTCGTCATGCAACAGGCCATCACGCATATCGGTGTCGACGCGCGCGGCAGCGGCCTCGTCGAGTTCACGCCGCAAGTGCGCGCATTCGTCGACCAGCACGCGATCCGCACCGGGCTGCTGACCGTGTTCTGCCGTCATACGTCCGCGTCGCTGCTGATCCAGGAGAACGCGGATCCGTCCGTGCAGCGCGATCTCGAACGTTACTTCGCGACGCTCGCACCCGAAGACGACACGCGCTATGAGCACGACACGGAAGGCCCCGACGACATGCCCGCCCATCTGCGCACGGCGCTCACGCAAGTGCAGCTGTCGATCCCGATCGAGCACGGACGCATGGTGCTCGGCACGTGGCAGGGCATCTATCTGTTCGAGCATCGTCGCGCCGCGCATCGGCGTGACATCGTGCTGCATTTGATCGGCGAGTAAGCGGGAAACGCGCAACGGGCAGGCCAGAAGGCCCGCCCGTCGCGCATCGCGGCCACGCTCAGCCGAGCAGCTTCTCGAGGAGCGCGCCAAGTTCGCGCAGGTGAACGGGCTTCGGCAGGAATTCGTCGAACACCCGCTGGTTCTCGCGCAGCGCGGCCGATTCGTATGCGCTGACACCGAGAATCGACGGAAACTTTCCGTCGTCGTCCGGTTGCGCGACCATCCGGATGCGGCGCGCGACTTCGAAGCCACTCACGTCCGGCAGTTCGAGATCGAGCACGACGAGGTCGTAATGCGTCTCGCCGAAACTGGCGATGCCTTCCTGCCCGGTGCCGCACAGGTCGACGTCGAGGCCGAGCGCCGAGAGCATCGCGCCGAGCGTTTCGCGCGCGTTGTCGTTGTCGTCGACCACGAGCGCGCGACGGTTGCGATGCGCGGCGGCGGCCGGCCACGCGGGCGCGTCGCCGGTCGTGTCGCCGGCATCCGGCACCTCGGCCGGCAGCGTCACGACGAACTCGCTGCCTTCGCCGACGACGCTGCGCACGTCCACGTGGCCGCGCAGCGTCGTCACGATCTCGCGTACGACCGCGAGCCCCATCCCGATTCCGTCCACATGCAGGCCGACCGCGTCGTTCGCGCGGTAGAACGGCTCGAAGATCTTCGGCAGATGCTGCTTTGCGATACCGGCGCCCGTGTCCCGCACGGCGAGTTTCAGTTGCCGGCCGGCCGGCGCGTCGACGAGCATGATCGATACGTCGATCGATCCGTCGACGGTGTATTTCACCGAATTCTCGATCAGGTTCGACAGCACCTGACGCAACAGCTTGCGATCGGAGCGGATCGCCAGGTCGTGTGGCTCGACGCGCTGCGCGACGGCGATCCGCTTCGTCGCGATCTTCTCGCGCAGCGGATCGAGCACCTCGGCGAGCAGCGACGCCATGCCGACCGTTTCGGTTTCGGCGAGGCGCTTGGTCGAGCGCAGCTTGATGTAATCGGTGAGGTCCTTGACCAGCGCTTCGAGCGACGACGCGGAATTCTGCAGCCGCCGGATCGTCTTCAGGTTGGCGTCGGACTGCGGCCGCGCGAGCAGGATCTCGATCGAACCGCAGATCGCCTGCAGCGGCGTGCGCAGTTCATGGCTGACCATCCCGAGGAATGCGTTCTTCGCCTCGATCATCTCGAACGCGCGATCGGATGCCTTGCGCTCCGCATCGAGCGCGGCGTCCTGTCGTTCGAGCAGGTCGTCGCGCGTGCGCATCGTGTAGAACAGCAGCAGGAACAGCGCGCACAGGATCACGCCGAGGATGATGCCGAGCGACACGATCGCCCGCTGCTTTTCCTTCAGCTGATGGAACGTGAAGTCGCGCTGCGCCATCTCGATCGCGCGGAAGTAGTTCGCAAGGCCGTTGACCTTCGGCCAGTTCGCGTTGACGTCGTCGATCACGTGCGGCGCATCGTTCGGTGCGTCGCGCAGCAGCGGCACGTCGTGCTTCAGGCGCGCCATGAATGCGCCGAGCACCGCGATTTCCGCGCGGGCGCGCGGGATGCGCAACCAGTATTCGGACACTTCAGACGGCCGCTGCAGGAATCCGAACGACACCGACAGGCTGTCGAGCTGCATCTGCACGTGGTCGAAGTCGTCGTCCATGTGCGTCGAGTAGAGGATCAGCTGGCGGTCGAAGCGCGTGTAGGCGTTCCGGTATTGCGCGGCCGTCCAGAACACACCTTCGCGCGGTCCTTCGAGCACGCCCTCGTTGACCGAGGTCGCCAGCAGGTCCCACAGCAGGAATGCCCATGCGGCGAATCCCAGGATCCACAACGATCCCAGGACGAGGATGATCTTTCTGTTTTTCCACCGGCCGCGCATCATGTTGCGCGTTTACTTCACGGTCAGGCCGATGATCTGCCATGCGAACTTGGCTTCGCCGAGCGGCGTCTTCAGCTCGTCGGGATACTCGTCGCGCGGATACATGATCCACAGCGGGCCGTAGTTGTCGTTGCCGAGCACCTTGCCGTTCATCGTGCGCGCGAGGATCACGCCATACTGGTCGGCGTCCGACACGGGGATCGTGAACGTGTATTCGTCGATGCAGCGAAACTCGATCTGCGTGCCGTGCGCGTCGACGGCCTTCAGCACGTCGGACAGGCGCGGGCCGGTGAAGGTCGCTTTCGGTGTCCAGCTCGTCGACGTGACGATCGTGTGCTGCGGCAGTGCCATCAGCGCCTGCTCGGTAAAGACGAACGTCGTCTTGCCGGGCTGGTTGCTGCGGCCGATCTTGCCGTCGACGGTGAACGTGAACGACGCGGCCCAGCTCGCGGCGGCCATGCCGAGCAGGCCGGCCGTGATCAGGCTCTTGATCCAGAGGGTCGAAATTCGCATGTGTTTCCCTTTATCGTGTTCGTGGAATGGCCGGTTCTCGTCGTGGTCTCAGCTCGCGGTGGCGGCCGTGGTCACCGCCTGTGTGATCTTCAGTTCGCGCGCGACTTCGGCGAACAGGATCGGCAGGCGCACCGGCTTTTCCTCGCAGCGCGCGTTGTAGTGCGACACGATGTGCGCGATCTCGTCCTCGCTCGCTTCGCCGGTGGAGATCTTGCCGGTCAGCAGGAAGATCGGCGCGCCGCCGTTCTCGCTCGAGCGGATGCCGCGCACGAGCTCGGCGGCCGTCTGGTCGCCGAGCATCCAGTCGAGGATGTAGCCGTCGAAATCCTCGACTTCCAGCGCCTTGCGGAACGACGCGCCGTCAAGGTACGGAATCGCGTTCACGCCTCTCTCGATGAAGTATTCGCACACGGTCTCGGCGACGTCCCGCGAATCGTCGACCACGGCGATCCGCGCCGCGTACACGGTCGGCTGGCTCGAGCGCAGTTCGATGACGTCGACCGGATAGAGGCGGCCTTCGCGCGCATGCTGGCGTTCGGTGACGATCCATTCGCCCTGCCACTGCAACGCGACGAAATCCGTTTCGGTCTGGCTGCTGGCCTTCGCCGAGATCGCCGCGCGGCAGCGGAAACGGCGCGACTCGATCACGAGCGTCGCGTCGATCATCTCGGCGGCGGCCGGCTGTGTGCCCTTGTCGTCGAGCAGGATCGCGGGCGGCACACCGAAGTGCGTCGCGATCTCCTGCAACTGCGACAGGTTCCACGGGATCAGGCCTTTCATCTTGCGCGTGACGACCGAGAAACTGAGGCCCAGCACGTTCGCGATCGTCGTGTTGTGACTGCGCGGCGGAATTCCGTTGCGTGTCAGCAGATCGCGCACCTTGGTTGCGGTAATGAGATCGGCATTGGCCTGCTCGCTGTTGGACATCTCGACGGGGTCTCCTGATTTTAGCGACGAAGAGCATATTCAAAAGTGACGCGATGTGCAAACTTTGAAATCGCGATTCACCTTGACATGCCATTTTTCTCCATTATTATTGCTCACCACGTCACTATTGTTTGCCGCGTCAGGTTTGGGTGCCGGTGTCGACAACGGCCGGCCCAGCGAAAGCGGCAGCCAGCGCGTGACTGAACGATTCGAAGAGAGCCTGAGAGAGCCTTGGACCGCGTGTCGGCGTGGGTGAATTGTATTCGCCCCGCCGCGCGCGAGCCGGGTACGCGCGCGAAGCAGTGCGGCGCAAATAGAACGTGGGAAAAACAAGAATGGTTCGCCGTTTTCTGGCGTCGGGGCCGTTGCGGTTGGCCGCGTGCGCGCAGGATTCGTCCGTCACCGGCAACACGGTGCGGATCTGCGATGACACCGGGGGTTCTGATCGCCCTAAAGATCAGGTTTCCTATCGAAAAAGGGACGATTCAGACGGTCGCGAGGATTCGCGCATGCGCTCGGCCGTCCAGTGGAAATCGGCAAGAAGCGGCAGACCGACGAGGCCGCGCCGACTTCGCGCATGCCTCGCCGGCGTGCCGCATCGCGCGATCAGCCTTCCCGAAAAATCCCGCTATATGCACTCAACGCGGGCACCCCGCCAAGGTGCGCATACAGCACCTTCGATCCCGGCTCGAATTCCCCGCGCCGCACGTGGTCGATCATCCCGTGCATCGATTTCCCTTCATAGACGGGATCGGTCAGCATGCCTTCCAGCCGCGCACACAGACGAATCGCCTCCAACGTGCCATCGTTCGGCAGTCCGTATTCCGGCCCGGCATAGCGCGTGTCGAGCACCACGTCCTTCTCTTCGATATCGCGCCCCAGCCCGACCAGTTCGGCCGTGTGCCGCGCGATGCGCGTGATCTGTTCATGCGTGCGCTCGGGCGTTGCCGACGCGTCGATGCCGATCACGCGGTCCGCGCGTCCGTCGGCCGCGAAGCCGACGACCATCCCCGCCTGCGTGCTGCCCGTGACCGAGCAGACCACGATGTAATCGAACTTGAAGCCAAGTTGCGCTTCCTGCTCGCGCACTTCTTCCGCGAAGCCGACGAACCCGAGCCCGCCGAGCGGATGCTCGGAACACCCGGCCGGAATCGGATACGGCTTGCCGCCCGCCTGCCGCACGCTCTCCATCGCTTCTTCCCAGCTGCGGCGAATGCCGATGTCGAAACCGTCGGCAACGAGCCGCACGTCGGCGCCCATCATGCGTGACAGCTGGATGTTCCCGACGCGGTCGTACACCGGATCATCGTAGTTGACCCAGTGCTCCTGCACGAGCACGCACTTCATCCCGAGATGCGCGGCGACGGCCGCGACCTGGCGTGTCTGGTTCGATTGAACGCCGCCGATCGACACGAGCGTGTCGGCGCCTTGCGCGAGCGCGTCGGGGACGAGGTATTCGAGCTTGCGCGTCTTGTTGCCGCCGAAAGCGAGGCCGCTGTTGCAGTCCTCGCGCTTCGCATACAGCTCGACCTTGCCGCCGAGGTGCGCGCTCAGACGCTTGAGCGGCTGGATCGGCGTCGGGCCGAACGTGAGCGGATAGCGGGGGAAACGTTGCAGGTTCATCGACAAGCTCCGAAAGGCGGTGGGCGGGAATTCGCATCGGACGGGGGCGGCCGGCACGCCGTGTCCCAATGGAAAAATGATAGGCAGGACGACGCGAAATGAGCTTGCGAAATTAATAACGCGAGCCTACGTTGTCGATGAGATGAGGATCAGACAGATAATTTTCGTTCGCAAAAAGTCCAGGAGACGCAATGAAATTAGATCGCGGCAATGCCTCGCCGGCCGCCGCCGCGCCGGTGCTCGACCGCATCGACCGCATCGACCGCGCGATCCTGCGGCAGTTGCAGCAGGACGCCTCGATCTCGAACGTGAGCCTCGCCGCGAAGGTGAAGCTGAGCGCGCCGGCGTGCCTGCGGCGCGTCGAACGGTTGAAGGAGATGGGGTTGATTCGCGGTATCGTCGCGCTGCTCGACCCGAAGCCGCTGGGTGCCGGGATGCTGGTCGTGATCGGCTTCGTACTCGATCGTTCGACGCCGGAGGCGTTCGCCGAATTCGAGAAGGCCGCGCAGAAGGTGTCGGGGTGTGTCGAATGTCACGTGGTGACCGGCGAATTCGACTACTTCATGCTGGTCCGCACGCGCGACAACGAGAGCTTCAACCGCTTGCACGCGGAACAACTGCTGTACCTGCCCGGCGTGCGGCAGGTGCGTTCGTTCATGGTGCTCAAGGAGATTCTGTCCACGCATGCGTTGCCGGTGTAGCGCATCGCGATGTGGTCGGCCGCGCGGGCTGCGTTGACGGCATGCGGGCCCGGGAGCGCGCCGCCTCGCAGGGCAGCGCCGTTGAGAAAACGACTGGCGTGCCGCGCGCTGCGTTGCCACGGCGCCGCGCCCGTTAGCCGCCGCATCGCCGCGCGTGACGCTCGCATCGTCACGACGCCGCGCGACACGATCGCGTATGCTCGTTCCGTCAGCGGCGACGGCGGCTGCCGTAGCCGGATCAATCGTGTAACGACCGATCAATGAGCGAGGGCATGATGGCTAGACAGACGATGGCGGAATACCTGGCGAAGACGCTGGCGGCGGCGGGCGTCGAGCGCATCTGGGGTGTGACGGGCGATAGCCTGAACGGGCTGTCGTTCAGCCTGAGCCAGATCGGCTCGATCCGCTGGATGCATACGCGGCACGAGGAAAGCGCCGCGTTCGCGGCCGGCGCCGATGCCGCGTCGACCGGCCGGCTCGCGGTGTGCGCGGGCAGCTGTGGCCCCGGCAACCTGCACCTGATCAACGGCCTCTACGACTGCCATCGCAATCACCAGCCGGTGCTAGCGATCGCCGCGCACATCCCGTCGACCGAGATCGGCCTCGGCTACTTCCAGGAAACCCATCCGCAGGAGCTGTTCCGCGAGTGCAGTCATTTCGCGGAACTCGTGACCAACGCATCGCAGTTCCCGCGCGTGCTCGCGCGCGCGATGCGCACCGCGATCGAGGAACGCGGCGTCGCGGTGATCGTGCTGCCGGGCGACATCGCGCTCGGCGACGGCCCGGAAGAAGCGCCTGCGTGGAGCGGCTCGGCGCCGCCGTCGATCCTGCCGGCCGACGCTGATCTCGACCGGCTTGCGGCGCTGCTCGACGCGTCGGACGCGGTCACGCTGCTGTGCGGCAGCGGCACGCAGGGCGCGCACGACGAAGTGGTCGCGCTGGCCGATACGCTCGGCGCGCCGGTCGTGCATGCGCTGCGCGGCAAGCAGTTCGTCGAATGGGACAACCCGTTCGACGTCGGGATGACGGGGTTGATCGGCTTCAGCTCGGGCTATCACGCGATGCAATCGTGCGACACGCTGCTGATGCTCGGTACGGACTTCCCTTATCGGCCGTTCTACCCGGCCAACGCGAAGGTCGCGCAGATCGACTGCAAAGGCTCGCAGCTCGGGCACCGCGCGCCGCTTGCGTTGGGGCTCGTCGGCACCGTGAAGGAAACGATCGCGGCGCTGCTGCCGCGCCTTACGCGCAAGACGCAGCGGCGCTTCCTCGAGAACGCGCTGAAGCATTACGCGGCCGCGCGCAAGGGGCTCGACGATCTCGCGGTGGCCGAGCCGCCGGGCCGCGCGATTCATCCGCAATACCTGACGAAGATCGTCGATGAAGTCGCGGCCGACGACGCGATCTTCACGGCCGACGTCGGCACGCCGACGCTGTGGGCCGCGCGCTACCTGACGATGAACGGCAAGCGCCAGTTGCACGGCTCGTTCAACCACGGCTCGATGGCGAACGCGATGCCGCAGGCGCTCGGCGCGCAGGGCGCGCATCCGGGGCGGCAGGTCGTGTCGCTGTCGGGCGACGGCGGGCTGTCGATGCTGCTCGGCGATCTGCTGACCGCACGCCAGCTCAACCTGCCGATCAAGATCGTCGTGTACAACAATGGCCTGCTCGGCTTCGTGTCGATGGAGCTGAAGGCGGCCGGCTATCTCGACACCAACGTCGACCTGAGCCCGACCGATTTCGCGGCGATCGCGAAGGGCGCGGGCATCTTCAGCGTACGCGTCGAACATTCGGAGAACGTCGAGCAGGCATTGCGCATGGCGTTCGCGCACGACGGGCCGGCGGTGGTCGACGTCGTCACGTCGAAATACGAACTCGCGATGCCGCCGAAGATCGAGCTCGCGCATGCGAAGGGCTTCAGCCTGTTCATGCTGCGCGCGATCTTGAGCGGGCGCGGCGACGAGATCGTCGAGCTGGCGAGAACCAACCTGCGGTGAGGCGGTGCCGCGCGCGATGCGGCGTGCCGTTCGTTCCCGAGCGGTTACGCTGCTTCGCTCCCGTCGGCGGCCCGCTCACGGATGCGGCGGCGCGGGCTATTAGGGACAATCTTCACGTCGCCTTAAGTTCGCGTTTCCTAGAATCGATTTGATCGTCGCTCTGCCTGCGACGGACCGATTCGTCCAGGAGGATGCACGTGAAAGCCCCCCGTGTCGCCGCAGTCCTGTTTCACGAAGCCTTCGGCACCTCGCAGCCGACGGCGCAACCGCTCGAGGCCGGCCAATGATGTGGCCGAACGCGTGGCGTGTCTCGGCACTGTTCGTGCGCGAGTGGGTCGGCCGCCCGGCCGCGGTGGGCGCGCTGTGTCCGAGTTCGCGGCATCTGGCGCGCGAGATGGCCGACGCGGTGCCGGATGGCGACGGGCTGGTCGTCGAACTCGGCGGCGGCACCGGCGCGATCACCGCGGCGTTGCTCGCACGCGGCGTCGCACCGCGTCGCCTCGTCGTGGTCGAGCGCTCGCCGGCGTTCGTGCAGCACCTGCGGCGCCGCTTTCCGGACGTGTCGATCGTGTGGGGCGACGCGCGGCAGCTCGAACGGCTGCTGCCGCCCGCCGCGCGAGTCGATGCGATCGTGTCGTGCCTGCCGTTGCGCACGCTGCCGCGCGAGGACGTGACGGCCATCGTCGATCAATGCAGCCGCGTGCTGTCGGCCGACGGCGTGATGATTCAATTCACGTACGATTTGCGCACCCCCCGCCGTCATCCGCTGGGCGATTCGGCATTTGTTGCCTGCGGCAGCCGTATCGTCTGGGCAAATATTCCGCCTGCGCGCATCGTGACCGTGCGCAGCGCCGCCACCGAACACACCGGTTGACGCGACCGCGCGCAGCGCACCCGAATACGGCGCCGCGCCGGTTGCTTTCATAAGTCATACTGATTCTTCCATTTTCCATGCGCATTGCCGTCGCATCGGGTTCCTGCCCTCACCCGGCGCGGATCGCCGACGACGCGCTAGAAGCGCGCGCCGTCCGGCACGCGCGCCGCGGGCCGCGACGTGATTCGTTTGATGAAGCGGTCGAGCGGTGTCGCATAGCCGCGTGCGATGACCGTGCTCAAGCCGGCCGACAACATCAGATACGCGACGAGCAACGCCAGCTTGCCGTCACCCTGTGTGGCGGAAGGCGGCCAGAACGTGCGCAGTGCGCCGAGCACGATCAGGTGGAACAGATACAGCTCGTAGCTGAGCCGCCCGCTCCAGCGCAGCGGCGCGAGCACGCGGCCATGCGGGCGTTCGCGTTCCGCATGCGCGCCGATCAGCAGCACGGCCGTGCCGAGCGCCATCGCGGATACCCCGATCACATGGCTTCGCGCGATCGGCCACGCGAGATAGAGTGCCGTCATCGCCGCTGCCGCGAGCCATTGCACGGGCGCGGCCGCGAGCACCTGCCAGCGCGCGCGTTCGGCGAGCAGCGCGGTGCAACAGCCGATCGCGATGCCGTCGAAACAAGCGAAGTACGCATAGAGGAAGCCGCCTTCGTCGCCCGGATGCGTGAAGCGGTACACGGGGCCGATCGCGGCAATCAGCAGCCAGAACGCGAACAGCCGCGAGTCGCGGCGCAGCGCGATGCACAGCAGCGGAAACGACACGTAGAACACCTCCTCGACCGATAGCGACCACAGCACGCCGAGCGCGTAGTTGACCCATCCGTATGCGCCGATCAGCACGTTCATCCAGAACGTGAGCGACGCGAGATTCACGAGCCAGAACGACACGGCGATGCCCTGCGGCGCATGGTTCGTGAAGATCGGCACGCCGGCCGCCGCGAGGCCGTTGACGAGCGCGAGCAGCAGAAGCAGGCACGGGACGATGCGCGCGACGCGCGATACGTAGAACGCGCGCACGTCGAGCGCGCCGAGGCTGCCCCAGCGGCGGCGCGCATTCGACGTGATCAGGTAGCCCGAGATCGCGAAGAACATCGTCACGCCATAGTTGCCGTTGCGCACGATCGCGTGGACGGTGTCCCAGCCGAGCACGCGCGCGAGCGCCGTATCGCGCAGCGGATACGCGATGTTGAAGTGATGCAGCAGGACGAGCAGGATCGACACGCCGCGCAGCAGGTCGATCCGCGCGTTGCGCGGGCCGGTGCTCATTGCGGGCTGCCTGGTTGGGCGAGGGCGGAGCGCGCGGCCGGGAGGCCGGCGGCGGCTGCGGACTGGGTGCGGCGCCGGTGCTTCAAGTGGCACTCCTTCGGATCGGGCGGCACACAGTATATCGACGGGGCGTCGGCTGTCGACCTGTCACGGTTGACGGGGCGGCTGGCGGGCGGTCACGCTTGCATCATCACGTCGACCCTGTGCCGACGGTCGCAGCCCATTCGGCAGGCGAGTGCCTCATGAAAAACTGGTTTCGCCACGTCGCAATGCCAAGATTGACTGCGCGGACACTCACCACGTTGACGAGATCCTGCTGCCGCAGCCAGGGCGATGCAGAAAGCGCTGCGTGTGCAACAGCGGTCGCCCCGGCCTTGTTCAGCATCGTCGGCGTGCTCGTGGCCACGGTGATGGTGACGACCGTTTTCGCCGTCTGGCCCGCTGGGCCGAACGCACGCACGTTGCCGATCCAGACGCCGCTCTGGAGCACGCCCGGAACGGTGGATGCCGCACGCTGGATCTGTTGGATATCGGCCAGGCGATCATCATCGATCAGCCGCGTTGCCGCGAAACGACTGCCGACGAACAAAATCAGGCCAAGGACAGCCAGGATCGCCCAGTGCTTTCGGCCAACCGGCGCGGCATCCTCGACGGGGGCCGCGACTCGCACGACCCTGCTGGCGGTGAGCAGATCCTGTACGGACTGGCGGCTCGGCCTGTTGAACACGAGCAGATACAGCAATGCCATGCCCCAGAAGAACATGATCGCGCCGTTTGCGGTGGCGAGCCATTCCATGCCCGGCTCGTGAAGCGCGGGCAGGTCGATGAAGGCGATACCGCCGAGTATCAGCGGAACGGCGATCAGCGCGTACCGTGCCCAGGCGCGAAGGTATCCGGGACCGGATCCGTCAGGGGCGGCGCTATCGGCAACACGGATCTGCATTACCCGCTTGCCGAGCGACTGGTGTCGACTCCCGCCCTCGAGCAGGCCAAAGTAAATGGAACCGATCAGGAAGCCGATCAGCCTTCCCCATTCGCCGATCGTCGAAAGGGCATCGAAGAACAGGATCGCGATCGCCAGCCCGATCAGTCCGAGAATGATTGAATCGATCGAAAAGGCGGCGGTCCGTCGCCAGAAGCCGGCAGCGCCGTGCGATTTAGGGTGTTCGTTGTGCTCCATTGCCGTAGCCCCCGATGTGTTGTGTTCGTCGAGCCATTTGGGCTCTTTACGGCGCGTGGCCGCAGGATTGCCTATGCCCATACCGCCACTGTGGTGACAGGCCGATCATATCGACCGGCCTGACGTGAAATTGCAAACGATTGTGAGCAATGCGCAGGCGCGAGCGTCCTTCATCCCGCAAGCAGCGTGTCTACGCTCGCCCCGAACGCGGTAACGGCGTGCGCTGCCAGACGGACAGCGCACGCCGTGCGAGCGTGTTGGCCGAGCGCCGGATCGAGACAGGCAACGACGGGCATGAAAGGCTGGAAACGATTGTCGTGGATTTTCATGAGGCCGTCGAACGCGTGTGTCCGGCTTGGCGAGGCCGCCGATATCGCGCACGCGCTCCGGCATCCGGCGACGAACCACGAAAAAGCCCGCCGGCAGGCTTGCGCTTGCGGGCGGGCAAAGACACCTCGGGCAGACCGGCGCGGGTGTCGCGTGAAGAACGGAGAACCGGGTTGCGTCAGAACTTGTGGCGCAGCGCGAGACGCACGGCCACCTGGTTCGACGTCGACGACGGCGCATCGGTGCCGGGGATGAACGCGTTGTCGAGGATCGAGTTCGTCTTGTCGCCGGCGATGTGCTGATACGCGGCCTGCACGTACACGTCGGTGCGCTTCGACAGGTTGTAGTCGGCCATCAACCCGGCCGAATGGATCTTCGGCTTCGCATTGCCGGTCGATGCGTCGTACTTCTCGAGCGACAGCACGTATTGCGCGCCGACCATGAACGCCGGCGTGATCTGGTACGAACCGTTCACTTCGAAGTTCTGGTACTTGATCGCGCTGACCGTCGCGCCCGGGGCGATGATCGCGCCCGGCGTGCCGAGGTAGCCGTTGCCGGTCGGGTTCTTGTAGTTCGAGTTCGTGTACGCGAAGCCGACCGTCGCCTGGCCGAACGTGTAGTTGATGCCCGCGCCGAACACGCGCATGCGCTCGGCGATGTAGCTCGCGTCGTTCGCGGTGATCGCGCCGGCCGAGCCGTCGCCCGGGCGGTTTGCCTGCAGGTAGGCTGCGCCGATCAGCAGGCCGTTGTTCTGGTATTGCGCGCCGAAGCTGTACGCGCGGTTGTCCGAGAAGTTCGTGCTGTTGCTGAAGCTGTATGCGCCGCCGAACTGGAAGCCGCCGAAGTTCGGGCTCGCGTACTTCACCGTGTTGTCGAGACGGAACGAGTTGTCGGTGTTGTCGTTGTCGAACGGGTGCGCGAGCAGGTAGCCGCCCCAGTTGCCGTTGGCGGTGGTCGGCGCGAGATAGTCGACCACCGAGTCGTACTGGCGGCCGAACGTCAGCGTGCCGTACTGTGCGTGGCTCAGGCCGACGTATGCCTGGCGGCCGAACATGCGGCCGCCCTGGTTGAGGCGGCCGGTGTTCACGTCGAAGCCGTTCTCGAGCTGGAAGATCGCCTTCATGCCGCCGCCGAGATCCTCGCTGCCCTTCAGGCCCCAGCGGCTGCCCTGCGCGTAGCCGCTGGCCATCTCGTAGACGTGGCCGGTGCCGACGTTGTTCGTGTAGTTGAGGCCTTCGTCGATCACGCCGTACAGCGTGACGCTGCTTTGCGCGAACGCGGGCGACGCGAATGCGGCCATTACGGCGAGCGCCGTCAGTTTCTTGTTCATTGAGAGATCTCCGGGTATCCAGCTTGTATCGGTTGTCGTGAGCGCGTCCGGCGAGGCGCGTCCCGTCATCCGGGGCGACCCGGCGCAGCGCGCGCGGCGCCGGAAACGCGCAATGCTCGATGCGCGGCGGCGCGGCGACCGGCGGTGTCGGGTCGTGTCTCCTCCGATGACACCGCGCATTCTTCCGAAGCCGAAACGGAATCGAAAGCGAGTAATTTCGATGGATGAGATCGGGATCGCCAATGGGGGCGCGACGGGTGGTTTCGACAGTTGAAACGGTGTGCGCGCAGCCGTGATTCAAGGCCTGCCGGACAGCCGACGAACGGAGGCGCGACGCAGCCCGCGCCGGCTCGTCAACGGTCTCGGGAAATCGGCCCCGAGCCCCGTCCGGCGGGCTTGGCGCGGCGGCCGGCGATCGATTGGCGATGCCGATTGCAATGATCGGAATTACTCGTTTCCCTAAACAAATTGGCGGTTGAAACATGCAGGCTGACCGGACGTGGAGGGATTCGCGATTCGCCGGTCGCCGCGCATGCCGCGACGCACAAACAACAGATTCGATTTGGAGACGACCCACCATGCAGATTCGACGACTGAAAACGGTCCTTCTCGCCGCCGCGGCGATCCTGTCCGCGCCCGCGGCCCATGCGGCCGGCGGCGCGTGCGCCGACGGCAAGACGGTCCATTTCGCGGGCATCACGTGGGAGAGCGGATCGTTCGCGACCGAAGTGCTGCGGCAGATCATGGAGAAGGGCTACGGCTGCAAGACGGATGTCGTGCCGGGCAGCACGGCCGCGACGGAAACGGCGCTCGCGCGCAACGACCTGCAGATCTGGGCCGAGCAGTGGACGGGCCGCAGCGAGATCACCGCGAAGGCGGTCGCGTCGGGCGCCGTGAAGCTGATCGGCGACACGCTGCCGGGCGGCACGACGGAAGGCTGGTTCGTGCCCGAATACGTGGTGAAGGGCGATCCGGCGCGCAACATCAAGCCGGTCGCGCCGGGGCTCGTGTCGGTCGACGATCTGCCGAAGTACAAGCAGGTGTTCGCCGACGAGGAGGAACCGGACAAGGGCCGCTTCCTGAACTGCCCGACGGGCTGGGATTGCGAGCGCGTGAACACGCGCCTGTTGCGCGTGCTGAAGCTCGACCAGTCGTACACGAACTTCCATCCGGGCACGGGCGCGGCGCTCGACGCGGCGATCGCGTCCGCGTACCAGCGCGGCGCGCCGATCGTGTTCTATTACTGGGGCCCGGCCGCGCTGATGGCGAAATACAAGTTCGCCGCGCTGAAGATGCCGGCCTATAACGAAGCATGCTGGAAGACGCTGCGCGACGAGAGCAGCACACACCAGTGCGCGTCGTCGTACATGGTGTCGCGGCTGACGGTCGGCGTGTCGAAGCCGTTCGCCGATGCGAACCCCGATCTCGTCGGCGTGTTCGGCAAGGTGCGCTTTCCGATGGACTTCCTGAACCAGACGATCCTCGAGATGACGACGAAGAAGATCGACGGCGCGGCGATGGCCACGCAGTTCCTGAAGACGCGTCAGGACATGTGGAAGCAGTGGGTGCCGGCCGACGTCGCGCAGAAAATCGCCGGCAGCCTGAAGGGCGCGTAACCTGCGCGCGGCAGCGGGCCCGCGCCCGCCGCCGCCGTCACGCGCCATTGCGGCGCGACGGAGATTCAACATGAATGGCTTCTTTTTGCACCTGTCGATCGCCGACTGGGTCAACAGCGCGCTCGAGACTTTCGTCGCGCAATACGGCGACAGCTTCCATCACTTCAGCACGATGCTGCTGCGCTATCTGCTCGTGCCGCTCGAAGGCGCGCTGCGCGTGGCGCCGCCGTGGCTCGTGCTGCTGGTCGTCGGCGCGATCGCGTGGAATGCGACGCGCCGCATCGGCCTCGGCGCGCTCTTCATGCTGCTGCTCTACGCGATCGGCTGCTTCGGCCTGTGGGACAAGCTGATGCAGACCCTCGCGCTGATGCTCGTCGCGACGGTGCTGTCGGTCGCGCTCGGCGTGCCGTTGGGCATCCTCGCGTCGCGCAGCGCGTGGCTGCGCCGGATGCTGCTGCCGGTGCTCGACGTGATGCAGACGCTGCCGAGCTTCGTGTACCTGATTCCGGTGCTGATGCTGTTCGGCCTCGGCAAGGTGCCCGCGATCCTCGCGACGATCATCTACGCGCTGCCGCCGCTGATTCGCCTGACCGATCTCGGTATCCGCCAGGTCGATCCGGATGTGACGGAAGCCGCGCGTGCGTTCGGCACGACGCGCTGGCAACTGCTCGTCAACGTGCAGTTGCCGCTGGCGCGGCCGAGCATCATGGCCGGCATCAACCAGACGACGATGATGGCGCTGTCGATGGTCGTGATCGCGTCGATGATCGGCTCGCGCGGGCTCGGCGAGGACGTGCTCGCGGGCATCCAGACGCTCGACGTCGGCAAGGGCACGCAGGCGGGCCTCGCGATCGTGATCCTCGCGATCGTGATCGACCGGATCAGCCAGGGCTTCGGCCAGGAGCGGCGTGCGCGGCGGCGGCTCGCGCAGCAGCGCCGGCAGAAGGGCGCGTCGCGCGTGCCGTACCGGCTGCCGCGCAAGGCGCAGTCGGCGGGCGTCGATTCGAATCAGGCGACGCAATCGTCGCGCGCATAGGAACGGAGGCAGACATGGCGACCATCGACGTCAAACATGTGTACAAGCTTTTCGGGCCGCAGGCCGCGCACGCGCGCGTGCTCGACCTGCTGCGGGCCGGCAAGCGCAAGGCCGAGGTGCTGGCCGAAACGGGCTGCAACGTCGGGCTCAACGACGTGAGCCTCGGCATCGAGTCGGGCGAGATCTTCGTGATCATGGGGCTGTCGGGTTCCGGGAAATCGACGCTCGTGCGGCACTTCAACCGGCTGATCGAGCCGACGGCCGGCGAGATCGTGATCGACGGCAGCGACGTGATCAAGCTCGACGCGCACGGGCTGCGCGAGCTGCGCCGCTACAAGGTCAGCATGGTGTTCCAGAACTTCGGGCTGCTGCCGCACCAGACCGTGCTCGACAACGCCGCGTATGCGCTGCGCACGCGCGGCGAGAAGCGGCACGATGCGGCCGACGCGGCGCGCAACTGGCTGACGAAGGTCGGGCTCGACGGATACGGCGATCATTATCCGGACGAATTGTCGGGCGGGATGCGGCAGCGCGTCGGGCTGGCGCGCGCGCTGGCGGCCGACACCGACGTGCTGCTGATGGACGAGGCGTTCTCCGCGCTCGATCCGCTGATCCGCACCGAGATGCAGGATCAGTTGCTCGAACTGCAGGCGACGCTTTCGAAGACGATCGTGTTCATCACGCACGATCTCGACGAGGCATTGCGCATCGGCGACCGGATCGCGATCCTGAGAGACGGCACGCTCGTGCAGGTCGGCACGCCGGACGACATCCTGTCGCGTCCGGCGGACGATTATGTGAGGCGGTTCGTCGAGAAACGGACGAGCGTGACCTGAGCCCGCGCGAGAACGGCCAACGAAGCGCGGGGCGCCACGCCCGCGTTTCGAGCGGCAGCCGGCGGGCACCCCGCACACGGTCGAACCGCCGGCGACCGATGGGTTCCGTGCGGTGCGACGCAGCGGGATGTGCGTCGCCATCGCATCGCGCCTGCCGGCCGGAACCCTCGTTCCGGCCGATCACCCGACCCTCGCTCGCCGCTGACGGGAGCCGAAGAAAAGGCGTCCGATCACAGTCGAAACATTTCCGAATGACGCTTATTGCGGGTTTTTAACGCCTTGGCGGAAAGAATGCGCGCGCGTCCTTGCCGGGCGTGCGTTTGCGATCGAGATCGACTATCCGGCGCTACGGGGATACCCGGATGCACCAGGATGGCAATCTCAAAAGTGAAACATGCCGCGCGTGCCGGGCCCGCCTTGGGTTGATCGGGCACGCGTCTGAATACAAAGGGAAAAACCGTCCGCACGTCACGGCTGTCCCGGCACAGCGCCGGTCGGCACGTTTCAAACTTGAAACATAAATCGCGTGCCGGAATCGGGCGAGGCGGGCGATGGCGCGTGAAGAATTCAACGGTCTCTTGGTATGCGGGCGGCTCGCGGAGTTGGCACTGCCGATGCGTGATGTCCTCCGGATTGGTGCGGTCGGCCAAGCCGTTCCTCGTTACTTCAGGAGGATTTCATGCGTAAGACTTTATTGGCGTCCGCTGCGCTTCTCGCCTTGGGATGCAGTGGCTACGCGATGGCAAATCCATGCAGCAGCGATTCCAGTTCGACATGCAGCCAGAAAGCCGATGACGGATCGAACACGCTCACCAACACAGTCAGCTCAAGTCAGACCAGCACCACCGGGTCCAATGCAAATGAAGTCTCGCCCGGTGCGAGTGTCTATCAGGATTCGTACAACAGCACCAAGATCGTCGCGCTCAGCAAACTCGACGGGTACGTGAGCAATGTCCAGGTCTGGGGCATCGGCAATCACGCGACCAATTCGGGCAGCGCGGCCGGCGGAAGCGGTGGCAAGGGCGGCAGCGGGTACGGCTACGGTGGCATCGGCGGTAACGGCGGCGGCGGCGGCAAGGGCGGCGCCGGCGGCAGCGGCGGCAGCGCGCATAACGGCAGCGCCACGGCGGGCAACGCCAGCAATGGCAGCGCGACGGCCGGCACCGGCAACGGCGGCGGCGGCGGAGCCGGCGGTTCACCCGACGCCAGCGGCGGGAGCGGCGGCAAGGCCACTGCGAGCGGCGGCTATGGCTCCGGCAAGGGCGGCGGCGCGATCGCGGCTTCGGTCGGGGTGGGAGGCTCCGGCTCGGGCAGCGGCACCGGCTGGGGCGGCGGCAGCGGCACGGCCGATCCCGGTTCCGCGTGGGCCAAGAATCATGGCAGCGGAAGCGCGTCGGCATCGGCCGGCAGCGGTACCGGCACCGGCACAGGGACCGGCACTGGCTCGGGTAGCGGCACAGGCGGCGCAGGGTCGGCGGGTACGTCGACCGCTTCGGGCGGATCGGGCTCGGGCACCGGCGGCTCGGGTGCGGCGGCGGGCGGCACAGGCGGCGCGGCGACGGCCACGGCAGGCAACGGCGGTGCCGGCGGCGCGGGCATGGGCGGCAGCGCGACGAACGGCGGCGCGACGACGACGGCCAGCAACGGCAGCGCAACCGCGGGTAGCGGCGCGGTGGGCGCGATGGGCGGCGCGGGCGGCGCAGGCGGCACCGGCAACGGTGGCGTCGGTAACGGCGCGGTCGGCGGTGCGGGTGGCGCAGGCGGAGCCAATGCGGTCAACGCGGGGACGTTCAACATGTCCAACGCGATGGCAAGTGTCGGCCAGACCGCGGCGGGCATCATGGTCGCCAACCAGAACAGCGGCATGGCGTCGCTCGTTCAACAGGCTGTGACCGTGCAGGCGAACCTGACCGTAGGACGTTAGAACGGCTGGCCGGTCCTGGCGAGCCGGATGCATTGACGCGGGCGCAGGCGATCCCGCGGCTTGCATCCCATCGCCGATGGACTGGACTGCCGGCGAGGGCGGGATGGCCGAACGGCCGTCTCGCTCTCGTTGACGCAGGCCGGGCCGATTTCCGTCGATCGACGGTCACGCGGATTCCGCTCCCTGCGCGCCGGGTTCGAGCCGGCTCGCACGGGGACCAAGGAGACAGCCATGCGAATCCGAACGGTACTTTCGCTGGCGATATTGCCTGCGGCGCTGCTGCCGGGCCTGACGGCCCATGCCGCGGGTGACGGGTCGCAAACCGTTGCGGCGGAGGCAGCCGTCGGCATTGCGCCGGCAACCGCACCTTCCCCATCCGCCGCACGTGCGGATCAGGCCGATCCGGCCGCGGCCGTCGCACCCCCTGCGACGGCGACATCCACTGCGACCGGCGCCGCGACCGCGCAAGCGGGCAGCTTCGGCGTCGCGATGACACCCGACCAGCTCGACGAGCATCGGGGCGGCGATGCGCTGATCGGCCAGAATTACCTGACCGGCGCGGTGACCGACAACGTGGCGAACCGGGTATCGACCGGCTCGAATTCGATCGCCGACGGCTCGTTCGCCAATGCGAGCGGCCTGCCGACGGTCATCCAGAATACCGGCGCCAACGTGCTGATTCAGAACGCGACGGTGCTCAACGTACGCTTCGGGAACTGAGCGATGACACAGGTTGCCGCAGCGTGCATCGCGGCGCTTGCGTACGCGCTAGCTGGCACGGCTGCACAGGCGGACGAGATGACGGTCGTCGATCCGGCGGGCGCCGGTTATACGATGCACGTCACGAGTCTCAAGGAGGCGCGCTTCAAGCGCACCGTCAAGCAGCAGTTCGATTTCAGCTGCGGGTCGGCGGCCGTGGCGACGCTGCTGACTTATCAGTACGACTATCCGATGACCGAGCAGACCGCCTTCGCCCAGATGTGGGAGAACGGCAATCAGGAGAAGATCCGCCGGCAGGGCTTCTCGTTGCTCGATATCCGGCGTTTTCTCGATGCGCACGGCTTCGTCGCGGACGGCTACGACTTGCCGCTGCAGACGCTCGCCAAGACGCACACGCCGGCGATCGTGTTGATCACCGAGCACGGCTATCACCATTTCGTGGTCGTGAAGGGGCTGCGTGACGGGCGTGTGCTCGTCGGCGATCCGGCCACCGGCACGCAGCCGATGTCGCTGGCGAGTTTCGAGCAGAAGTGGGAAGACCATGTGATTTTCGTGATTCACAACCGGCCCGAGCTGGCGGTGTTCAACGACCCGCGTGACTGGCGCGTCGCGCCCAGCGCGCCGCTCTACACCGGCATCGTCCGCGATGGCTTGTACAACGTCGTGATGCCGAAGCACGGACCGAGCGACTTTTGAGGACCGTCATGAAATCCGAGACCAGGAAGATCGCCGGCATCGCCGCGATGGTGTGCGGCGGTGTGACGTCCGTGAGTGCGGCGGCGATGCAGGACGGCGCGCCGGCCGCGACCGTCGAGGCTGTCGCGCAGACGAGCGGCGTCGTGCCGGCATCCGCCACGAACGAGGGCGCCGATACGGCGCCTGCGGAGTCGCTGGCCGGGGGGGCGCCGATCCTGCGTGCCGCGCCGCTCGCGATGGCGGAGTGCGCGGCCGGGCCGGCGGACTCGGAACCGGGCGGCGCGCAGGAACGGAACTGGCCCGCAGCCGGCGCGATCGCACTCAGCGACGCGCGCCTCGATGCGATGCGCGGCGGCTTCGATATGCCGAGCGGCCTGAAGATTTCGTTCGGCGTGTCGCGAGTCGCGTTCGTGAATGGCAATCTGGTCACGACGACCAACTTCAACATCCCGGACATCAGTCATATCACCGCGCAACAGGCGCAGGCGCTGGCGGCCGCGAACGCGGGCGCGCTGATCCAGGTCGGCGCCGGCAACGCCGCGCAGCCCGCCGCGCTGCCGGCGCTGACCGGCGCGGTGATCCAGAACACGTTGAGCAACCAGCAAATCCAGGCGATCACGACGATCAACACGACCGTCAACACACTGTCGGCGTTCAAGAACCTGAACGTGATGTCGACGCTGAACAATGCGCTGATCGGCGTGTTGCCGGGACGATGAAGCGGCGCCGAGCGACCGATGAATGACAGATGAGCGGGCCGTGGCACGCCGCGGCCGGCGTGCGTCGCGCGGCCCGCCCTCGGCGCATGCGGGCGATCAGAATGCAATCGGCACGCGCAGCGTCATGACCACGTCCGGCGTGTCGCGCGTGAGGCCGGCGCCGATCGACAGATTCAGCGTGGTCTTCGGCGACAGCCGGTACGAGTAACCGAGGAGCAGCGTGCCGAGGATCACGCGGACCGAGCTGGGCACCGTCTGGCCGTTCTGTTTCGTGGGCAGCACGATGCTCTGGTCGTAGCCGAGGCTCACCGACGCCTTCTCGTTCAGCGCGAGGCCCATGCCGATATTGAAACCCCAGATGTCGCCGGGCTGCACCTTGCCGATGAAGTCCTTCTGCCCATCGAGAATCGTGAGGCTGAGATTGTCGCGGCTGAAGCTGTGCAGATAGCTCACGTTGCCGAAGAACACCACCGGGTCGGACGGAAAGAGCCACGTGAGGCCCGGCTGGATCGCGTAGAAGCCGGAGCCCGTCGGCTGCTCGAGCGGCAGGCCGGTGCCGGTGGCATTGCCGACGCAGCGTGTGACGCAGTCGGTGACGACGTCGAACGGGCTCTTGCCGGTGGCGGTCTTGAAGCGCAGCCAGCCGATGTAATAGAACTTGTCGGGGCCGCCGTTATTGAACTGGTAGCGCAGCGTCATTTCGACGTCGCCGAGGCCTTTGCCGTGGCTGTTGAACGCGTTGTCCTGGGCGGTGCCGGTGAAGATCTCGCGGCTGATCGTGTCGTTCGTCGAGTACACATAGGGGACGCGGACTTCGACTTCCATCCGGTTGGTGATTCCGTAGCGCACCGCGACCGCGCCCGTCAGCGTGGTCGTCTTGACTTCCCGCACGTCGACCAGGCCGATCAGCAGCGCCGGGATGATCGTGTAGCCGACGAGTGCGACGCGGTCCGACGACGAATAGCTGAACTGGAACGACGGCTCGACGACGAACTTGTGCTTCGGCGTCAGCACGCCGGGCTGATCGAAGATCGGCGCGACGGGCGGCGGTGCGGTTTCCGCCACCGGCGCCTGGCCGACCGGCTGGCTCGGCGGCGTGGCGGATCCGGCCGTGGATTGCGCGTTGCCGGGGGCGTTGCCTGCCGTGCCGGGCGCGCCACCCGGGGCGCCCGTGTCGGCCTGCGCCGCCGCGTCGCCGGCGCCGCCGGCATCACCGGGGCCCGCACCGCGCCGGGCCGCGAGTTCCCGGTTGTCCAGCGCGCGGCTCAGGCGCGAGAGATTGGCTTCCTCGTCGGCCAGCTTGCGCTTGAGCGCGTTCAGTTCCTGCAGATGGTGATCGACTTCCTGGCGCAGCGCGGAAATGTTCTCCTGCGTCGACTGGGCGTCCAGCGACTGCGCCTGCGTTTGGGCCTGAAAGAGCAGCACGCTTGCATAGCTGATGGCATGGATGCAGCGAAATGGCATGCGTTTCACGGTGCGTCTCCACGATCGGGCCTGCGGTTCCCCCGGTGCACACCGACGGCAGGCCGGCGCGCGCGTTGCCCCGGATCGCTTCGCGCCACGTCAAGCGCATGCTGAACGCGCGTCACATCGCACGCGAGCCAAAGGATGTCTCCGGCAGCATCGATGTGCGTGATCGAACGCGATGAAACTTCGGCAGCGAGGCCGCGCGCCGACACCGTATTGTCGTGTGCACAACGTCACCACATCGTCACGTCCCGCCGGCCGAGCGACGCGGGGGCAGACCTCACGAGGCTAGTGCAGGCCGGCATCGAAAGCCAACCAGACAAACCCTTGCTCGCGTACGGCGGACAGCGGACGACACGGCGACACCCGTTTCGCGGGGACTTTCGTCACAACCGAATGCACGTTTCGAGCCTGTGCACGCCGGCCGCGCGGCGTGTTCGTGGCAGTGTTTTCCCGTGTGGGTGTTTCCCCATGTGCCGGCCGCCGTTGCCGCAGAAGCGATCGCGCGGAAACCGCGCGTTCCCTTCCATCCGCGGGGCGCGTCGATTCCGCTGGAAACGGTTCGCGCCAGGGTGCGCGCGAGCGTCGGGCCGCCGCGTCAGTGCGGGACGGTTTCGCGGGTGCGCATCGGCACGCCGGCGGTTTCCGCGCGTTGCGCGTCCGCCAGAATCAGATCCGCGCCTTTCTCCGCGACCATCATCGTCGGCGCATTGATATTGCCCGA
Organism: Burkholderia sp. FL-7-2-10-S1-D7; assembly: GCF_001524185.1. Taxonomy (NCBI): domain Bacteria; kingdom Pseudomonadati; phylum Pseudomonadota; class Betaproteobacteria; order Burkholderiales; family Burkholderiaceae; genus Burkholderia; species Burkholderia sp. FL-7-2-10-S1-D7. The sequence goes on from NZ_LOWY01000090.1 coordinate 186,143, forward strand.
CGTGATGTTCGGAAACACCGACGCGTCGACGATCCGCAGCGCCTGCAACCCGTGCACGCGCAACGATGCATCGACGACCGACGTCGCCGCATCGGGCCCCATCGCGCACGAGCCGCACAGGTGATAGATCGAACCCGACTGCTCGCGGAAGTACTGCAGCATCGCTTCGTCGGAGTCGACCTGCGGCCCCGGCGAGATTTCCTCGACGGTCATCGCCTTCAGCGCCGGCGCGCGCATCAGCGCACGGATCACCTTGCTGCCCTGCACGGCTTCGTCGAGATCCTTCTGCGTGGTCAGTGCGTTGATGCGGATCTTCGCGGCGTCTTCCGCGCGGTTCGACGCGATCTCGATCGTGCCGCGGCTCGTCGGCCGGCACGGGTTGAACGCGATCAGGAAACCTGAATAGGGCTCGGGCTTGATGCTCGCGCGGTCGCTCTTCGGAATCCGGTACGACAGCGGGTTGAAGTAGAGCTGCAGGTTCGGCTCGCGCGCATCGTCCGTGCCGCGGAAGAAGCCGCCGGCCTGGTTCACGCTCATCGCGAGCGGGCCGCGTTTCGTCAGCAGGTAGCGCAACCCGATCTTCATCTTGCCGAGCAACGTACCCATCTCGTCGTTCAGCGTAGGCCGGTTCGCCTTGAAGTAGAAACTCACGCACAGGTGGTCCTGCAGGTTGCGGCCGACCGCCGGCAGCGCATGCACGAGCGGCACGCGCTGGCGCGCGAGCAGCGCCGGATCGCCGACCCCCGACAATTGCAGCAGCTTCGGCGTATCGACGGCGCCGGCCGCGAGGATCACCTCGCGCGCGGCGACGAGCGTCTCGTCGCCGTTTGCGCCGGCCACGACCACGCCGGTCGCGCGCGTGCCGTCGAACGTCACGCGCCGCACCAGCACGCCCGAGCGCAGCGTGAGGTTCGCACGGCCCAGCGCGGGCCGCAGGTACGCGAAGCTGCTCGAACAGCGTTCGCCGTTCTTCGTGTTCAGGTCGTAAATGCCCGCGCCTTCGAATTGCGCGCCGTTGAAGTCGTCGGTGCGCGGCAGGTTCAGTTCCGCGCAGCCCTTCAGGAACTCGTGGACGATCGGATGCACGTCGGCCTTCATCGACGTGATGTGGATCGGCCCAGTCGTGCCGTGATGCTTCGGATCGGTCGCGCCGGCCGCATGGGTTTCGAGCTTGCGGAAGTACGGCAGCACGTCGTCGTACGCCCAGCCCGGATTGCCGGCGTTCGCCCAGTCGTCGTAATCGCTGCGCTGGCCGCGCACGTAGACCATCGCGTTGATCGAGCCCGATCCGCCGACCACCTTGCCGCGCGGGCAGTACAGCTTGCGGTCGGCGAGCTGCGCTTCGGGCTCGCTGTAGTACATCCAGTTGTAGCGGCGGTTGTAGTAGGTCTTCGTGAAGCCGACCGGCACCTTGAACCAGAACGACGCGTCGCGTTCTCCCGCTTCGAGCAGCAGCACCGAGTGCCGGCCCGATTCGCTGAGGCGGTTCGCGAGGATGCAGCCGGCCGAGCCCGCGCCGACGATGATGTAATCGTAAGTCATGGTCGCGTTTTTCCTGGTCAGCCCTTCGCGGGGGCGAGATCCTTCACGTCGACGGGCTTCTCGCCCATCTGCAGGTGCAGCCGCTCGCCCGTGTACGGCGTATGACGGCGCACGACGTCCATGTCGAGCTCGATGCCGAGGCCCGGCTCGTTCGACGGGATGATGTAGCCGTCTTCCCAGCGGATCGGCGTCTTCACGACTTCGGCATGGAGGCCGCCCCACGTCATGATGCTTTCCTGGATCAGGAAGTTCGGCGTGCAGGTCGCGAGCTGGATGCTCGCGGCCGCGCCGACCGGCCCGTTGTACAGGTGCGGCGCGATCTGCGCGTAGTGCACTTCCGCGAGCGTCGCGATCTTCTTCGCTTCGAGCAGGCCGCCCACGCGCGCGACGTTCAACTGCAGGATCGACGCGCCGCCCGCCTGCAGCAGCTTGTGGAATTCGTACTTGGTCGTCAGGCGCTCGCCGGTCGCGATCGGAATCGACGTGTGCTTCGCGACTTCGGCGATCGCTTCTTCCTGGCCCGGCGGCACGGGTTCCTCGAACCACAGCGGGTCGTATTTCTCCAGCCGCTTCGCCAGCCGGATCGCCGACGACGGCACCATCTGCCCATGCGTGCCGAACAGCAGGTCGGCCTTGCTGCCGACGGCCTCGCGCACGCGGCGGCAGAACAGCTCGCAACGGTCGAGCACTTCGAGCGACAGCTGGTGGCCCGAATAGGCCGTATACGGGCCGGCCGGGTCGAACTTGACGGCCGTGAAGCCGAGCTTCACGTTCTCGGCCGCGCATTCGGCCGCGAGATCGGGATCGTCGTAGTCGTATTCGCCGTTCGCGTTCTTCGGATACAGGTACGTGTACGAGCGCAGCCGCTCGTGGATCTTCCCGCCGAGCAGTTCGTACACGGGCTTGCCGGCGGCCTTGCCGATGATGTCCCAGCACGCCATCTCGAGGCCGCTGACGACGCCCATCATCGTGAGGTCGGGCCGCTGCGTGAAGCCGCTCGAATACGCCTGGCGGAACAGCCGCTCGACGTGATGCGGGTCGTGGTTCAGCAGGTAGCGGTCGAACACGTCGTCGATGATCGGGCCCATCGCCTTCGGATGGAACGTCGCCGAATAGATCTCGCCGACGCCTTCGATTCCGTCGTCGGTCTTCAGCTTCACGAAGATCCAGTACATCCCGCCGATATGCGGCGGCGGCACGGCAACGATGTGGGTTTCGAGCGAAACGATCTTCATACGGACTCCTTGATGCGGTTGACGCGGTATTTGAGGAACGCGGCCGCGCCCGCGCCGCAGAGCGCGATCGCCGCGATATAACCGAAATAAAGCTGGTAGCCGTGCGCGCCCGGGTAGGTCTGCGTCACGTAGCCGTTGATGAGCGGCACGAACACGTCGGGCGAATAGCCGAGCACCGAGATCAGGCCGATCGCGAGGCCCGCGCAATGTGTCGGCACCTTGCAGTCGTCGAGCAGCGACCAGTACAGGCCGCGAATGGCATAGGTGAGGATGCCGATGAACAGCACGAGCACAACGAGCATCGCCTGCGGGCTGTGCGGCGGCGCGGCGATCAGCCCGACGAGCGACAGCGCCGCGAGCGTGAGCGCCCAGAACAGTACGGACACCTTCGATACGCGGTCGCCGAGGAAGCCGCCGCCGATCCCGCCGACGGGACGCATCCACAGCTTGAGCGTCGTGATGAAGCCGGCCGCCGTCGCGCTGAGCCCGAAGTTGCCTTCGTGCAGGTACGCCGAGAAGCTGTAGGTCGCCCAGAACACCTGGTAGCCGCAGAACACGATCGCCGCGACGAGCCACAGCTCGGGAATCGCCGCGAGCGTCTTCAGGTCAGTCAGCACGCTACCGGTGCGGCGCTTCCTGGCCGCCGCGCGATCGCCCGCGCGCGCCTGATCCTTCACCAGCGCGAGCAGCACGCCGAGCGCGATGCAGAAGAACGCATACAGGTGCACGACGAGCTTGAAGCCGGCCGCATCGGTGCCGCCGTGCGTCTGCGTCACGTACGCGAACAGCGTGATCGCGATCGTCGCGAGCAGCGCCTCGACGAGCCCGCGGCCGCCATCGAGCAGCCCGAAGAAGCGGCCCTGTTCGTCGGGGCCCGCGATCATGTTCACGCGCTTGATCACGGCTGCCCAGAACGTGAGGCCGGTGGTGAGCCCCCAGCCGCCGAAGATCAGCACGAGCGTGTTGAACGACGGCCCGGTCGCATAGACGAGCCCGAGCGCGCCCGTCGCGAGCAGCGAGAAGCAGATCAGCCAGCGCGGCGACAGGCGGTCGGCAAGCCAGCCGCTCGGCAGGTAGCTGATGAGGAAAATCGTGCCGAGCGACGAATACAGGTAGCCGAGCTGCACGTCGTCGATATGGAAGAACTGCAGCATCGTCGGCTGGTACACCTGCCGCAGGTACAGCATCGGGTAGATGGCGCCCGCGGCGATCACGAGCAGGAGCAGTTGCAGGTAGCGTTGCGCGCGCGAGTGTTGCGACGCGTGTGCGTCTTGCGTTTCGTCCTGTAACGCGAGCGACGCGGCGGGTGTCGACGGTTGGGTCGGCATGATGTCTTCCTCCATCAGACTTCCTTCAAGCGGAGGTCTGCAGATATGTTTTGTGTTCGATCGGATCGGGGGCGGCGCGCGCGGCGGTGTCGTGGCCGCGCGCGACCGGATGCGTCAGTACTTCATGACGACGAGGCGCGTCTGCGTGAATTCGAGCATCCCGTGCTTGCCGTCGTCGCCGCCGAGGCCCGAGCGCTTCCAGCCGGCGTGGAAGCCCTGGTACGGATCGGCCGGCGTGCGGTTCACGTACAGCTCGCCCGCCTCGATCGCGTTCGCGACGGTCATCGCGGTGCGGTAGTTCTCCGTGTACAGCACCGACGACAGCCCGAACTGGTGGTCGTTCGCGAAGCCGATGGCCTCGTCGATCGTCCGGTAGCGCAGCACGGGCATGACCGGGCCGAAGGTTTCCTCCTGCACGATCTCCATGTCCTGCCGGCAATTCGTCAGCAGCGTGGCCGGGTAGAAGAAGCCGGGGCCGTCGGGGATCGCGCCGCCGGTTTCGAGCGTCGCGCCGGCCGCGACCGCGCGTTCGACCATCCCGTGGATGTGCGCGCGCGCCGATGCGCTGACGAGCGGGCCCATGTTCGACGGATCGGCTGCGCGGCTGCCGCTGCGTACCGCGCGCATCTTTTCCTTCAGCAGCGCGACGAAGCGGTCGTGCACGCTGTCGTGCACGTACACGCGCTCGATCGCCGTGCAGAGCTGGCCGCAGTGCGTAGTTTTCGACGCGACGAGTGCGGCGGCCGCGCGTTCGAGGTCGGCGTCGGGCTCGATGATCGCGGGCGTCTTGCCGCCGAGTTCGAGCGACGGCTTCGCGATGTTCGCCTTGCAGTAGTCGAGCACCTTGCGGCCTGCGTTCACGCTGCCCGTCAGCGTGATCATGCCGACCGCCGGATGCGTGCAGAGCGCCTCGGCCGTCGCGTGGTCCATCGTCAGGATGTTGACGACGCCCGGCGGGAAACCCGCGTCGTCAGCGGCCTTCGCGATCTCGAACGCCGACACCGGCGTGTGGTTGCTCGGCCGCACGACCACGGTGTTGCCGGTGATCAGCGCGGGCGCGACCTTGCGCAGCAGCGTGTAGACGGGATAGTTGAACGGGATCAGGCACGCGACGACGCCGATCGGCTCGCGCTGCAGGAACAGGTTCTCGTCGGGCGAGTCGCTCGGGATGATCTCGCCCTCGATCCGGCGCGCCCATTCGGCGTGGTAGCGCGTGATCTGGCCGGCGTAGACGGCTTCGTTCGATGCGTCCTCGACGCTCTTGCCGGATTCCTGCGCGAGCGCCGCGCCGATCTCGGGCGCGCGTGCGGTCAGCGCGTCGGCGAAGCGGTGCAGGTACGTGGCGCGCTCGGCGCTCGGCAGCTTGCGCCAGGCCTTCTGTGCGGCGGCTGCCGCGTCGACGGCGGCGAGCGCGTCGGCCGGCGTCGCGGCCGGTACGCGCGCGAACGGCGCTTCGGTGGCGGGATTGTGGACGACGATGGTCGCGTCGCTTTCCGGGACGACGAAACGGCCGTTGATGTAGTTGCGTTCGATGCGCATGAAATGGCTCCTCCGATGGATGCAGGCGGATCGCTTCGGGTGGCGAAACGCCCGGCACGGGACAGAAGCCATTCTGTTCATGCGTTTAGCGCACGACAAACGACTTATTTTCGCGTCGAGCATGAGAAAAACGCACGTTACTCGACGAAGCGGCCGGATTCGCCCGTCCGGCAAGGCCGGTGCAGGGGGGGCACGGGCGTGCGGCGGCCGGGCCGCATTTTCCGATTGATTCGGATGCGGACGGGCGTGGAAGCCGGTAAGGTGTCGCGCGTTGCAGGCGGGCGGGGACGGGTCGGCGCTGGGGCCTGGGCCGGCGCTGAGGCCGAGGCCGAAGCTGGCCGGGGGCGGATCGTACGCTAGGCCAGCGGCACCTGCGGCAGCGGCGACGACGGTTCGAGGTGGCGCTTCGCGAGCCACACTTCCTGCTGCAGCCAGTCGCGGAACTGCACGATGTGCGGCAGGTTCGTCTGCTCGGGGCGCGTGACGAACCAGTACGACTGGTGGCCGTCGACGTGCACGTTGAGCACCTGCATCAGTTGCCCGGTCGCGAGTTCGCGCGCGACCATGTGGCGATCGGCGATCGTGATGCCGAGGCCGTCGATCGCCGCGCGGATCGCATGGTCGAGCAGGTCGAATTCGTAGCCGCCGCGCGTGTCGACGTCGGCGATGCCGGCCGCCTTCAACCAGTGTTGCCAGGTCAGGTAGCGCTGGTCGTCGGTCGCGAGCACGTGCAGCAGCGTGAAGCGGTTCAGGTCGATCGGCCCGCCGTCCTGTTGCAGCCGCGCATACAGCGCGGGCGCGCAGACGGCGATATGCTGCTCCTGCATCAGCAGCGCGTTGTCGAAGCCGTCCCATTCGCCGTCGCCGAACCGGATCGCGCAGTCGAGCATGCGCGATTCGCCGAGGCTGTCGTGAATGCGGGTCGTGAGGCTCAGCTCGAATTCGGGATGCGCGTCGCGCAGCCGGCCGAGGCGCGGCATCAGCCAGCGCGCGGCAAAGGTTGGCGGCACGTTCGCGCGCAGGCGGTTCAGGTGGGTTTTTTCCTGCAGGCTGCGCACGGTCAGCTCGATCTTGTCGAACGACTGCTGCAGCGCGCGCAGCAGCACGCGGCCGGCCGCCGTCAGTTCGAGCTGGTGATGGCGGCGCTCGAGCAGGGTTTCGCCGAGCTGGCCTTCGAGCTGGCGAACCTGACGGCTCACCGCGCTCTGCGTCACGTTGAGCAGTTCGGCCGCGCGCGTGAAGCTGCCGGTGCGGCCGGCCATCTCGAAGGCTTTCAGCGCGTTCAGCGCCGGCATCTTGCGTCTCACGGGGCGGTGTCGTGGGTGGTGCGGGATGCTTATTGTAGGCGGGCGGCGGGCGGCGGGCGAGACGGGGACGATGAATGATGCGACGGGTGCCAGTCGCCGCGCGCGCCGGACATCGGGGTTTTCACTGCCTGACGGGCGGCACGCTTTTCTGCGATAAAGCTGCCCGCGGAATTGCCGGCAGGGCTGGCCGGCAGCCGGACGAAAGAGAGGAACACATATCATGCGACGCCTGCCATCGTTGATCGCGCTGCGATTTTTCGAGGAGACCGCGCGTCACCTGAGCTTCAATCGCGCGGCGGTGTCGCTGTGCGTGACGCAAGGCGCGGTGAGCCGGCAGATCCGGCTGCTCGAGGAAGCGCTCGGCACGCGCCTGTTCGAGCGCGATCACAAGGGCGTGCGCCTGACCGATGCGGGCCAGCGGTTGCTGCCGTTCATCGGGCAGGCGTTCGACACGATCGAGCGCGGTGTCGGCGAAATCGCCGCCGCGCGGCCGGGCGCGAAGCGGCGCCTGACGGTGTCGCTGCCGCCGACGTTTGCGACGCAGTGGTTTTCGCCGCGGCTCGGCACGCTCGCGGAGGCGTTGCCGGACGTCGAGCTGTCGATCCGCACGGAGCCGGCCGACGATTGCCATTGCCACATCCGCTTCGGGCGCGCGGCGAGGCCCGGCATGCGATCGGAGCTGCTGATGATGGAGCGGCATGCGCTCGTCGGCGCGCCGCGCTATCGTGGCGACGCGCTCGATGCGCTATTCGGCCGGCTGCCTTCGCTGCATGTGCTGCACGAAGGCAGGCGCCTGACGCTGTGGGCCGACTGGTGCGAGCAGGCAGGCGTCGACGTCGCGCGGATCGGCGACGGCATCGAGTTCTCGACGCTCGAACAGGCGATCCGCGCGGCGCGCAAGGGCGCGGGGCTCGCGGTGGTCGACCTGAACATGATCGAGGAGGAGATCGGCGAGGGCAGCCTCGTGCGGCTGTCGCCGGTGCAGCCGATCGGGCCGTTCGGCTATTGGCTCGACGTCGAGCCGGAGAGCATCGCGGTCGAACATGTGGAGGCGTTCGCCGCGTGGTTGAGGGGACAGGCGGCGAGGAGGGGGTAGGGGTGTGCCAGGCAGTGAGTCGCGGCTGATCAGGACATGGAAACAATCGGATCAGTCCACGTTTGTCTTGCCGTGCTTAGAGACGGTTTCATAAAGGCTGTTCGGCGCGCCGGAGGGTATTCCAGCAGATCAGGCAGCAACCGAGTTTTAGGAAC
>NZ_LOWY01000091.1:0-2189 GCF_001524185.1 Burkholderia sp. FL-7-2-10-S1-D7
TCCTTGATTTCGTTCTTCGGCGTGCCTTCCTGCTTGAGGCCGAACGCGACGTTCGCCTCGACCGACATGTGCGGAAAGAGCGCGTACGACTGGAACATCATGTTCACCGGCCGGCGATACGGCGGCAGCGACGCGAGGTCCTCGCCGTCGACGAAGATCTTGCCGGAGGTGGCCGTTTCCAGTCCGGCGAGCATGCGCAGCAGCGTCGACTTGCCGCAGCCCGAGCTGCCGAGCAGTGCGAACAATTCGTTTTTCGCGATCGTCAGGTTCACGTTGTCGACAGCCGTGCTGTCGCCGAATTTCTTCACGACGTTTTCGATGCGCACGAACGCGTCGTTCTTCGAGCGGGCCTGGGCGGCCGGTTGGGTCTGGCGTGCAGCAGCGGAAGAGGGTATCGATTGCATGGGAGTCACCATTCATTCTTCACGGATTGCAGGCGTGAGCGTCCCCGCGCGAGATGCGCAACGCGACTCGCGGACAACGGCTCGTGCCGGATGGAACAGGGCGCGCGGCGCGCGCAGGCGGACGACGGTCCGCGTATCTCAGGCGCGCAGGCGTGGAGCGATGCCTGCGCCGCCGTGATGCATGGCGATCAGTGGCCGGTTTTCAGTTGCGCCCACAGACGGTTCTCGAGGCGCAGGATGTCGGCCGGCATCGGCTTCATCAGCACCATCTTCTTCAGCACGTCTTCGGGCGGATAGACGGTCGGATCCTGCGCGACGGACGGCGTCACGAACTGATGCGCGGCCTTGTTCGCGGTCGGGTAGAACACCGTGTTGGTGATCGCCGCGTTGACCTTTGCATCGGACACGTAGTTGATCCACTTCAGCGCGGCCTCGGGGTGCGGTGCGTCCTTCGGAATCACCATCACGTCGAACCACAGCAGGCCGCCTTCCTTCGGATTCGAGAACTTGATGTCGTACGAGCGCTTCGCCTCCGCCGAGCGGCGGTGCGCGATGCCGACGTCGCCCGACCAGCCGAGCGCGACGCACACGTCGTTGTTCGCGAGGTCGTTGATGTAGCCGGACGAGTTGAACTGGGTGATGTACGGGCGGACTTTCTTCAGGACTTCGAAGGCAGCCTGATAGTCGCCGGGGTTCTTGCTGTTCGGATCCTTGCCCATGTACTGCAGCGTGGCGGCGAACACGTCGACGGCCTGGTCGAGGAACGACACGCCGCAGCTTTTCAGCTTTTCCATGTTGGCCGGGTCGAACACCAGCGCCCAGCTGTCGACCGGTGCCTTGTCGCCGAGCGCCTTCTTCACTGCCTGCGCGTTGTAGCCGATGCCGTCGGTGCCATACGCCCACGGCACGCCGTACTGGTTGCCCGGATCGGCATCCGAGATCATCTTCATCAGCAGCGGATCGAGATTCGCGAGGTTCGGGATCTTCGACTTGTCGAGCTTCTGATACACGCCGGCCTGGATCTGCTTGGCCATGTAGTTCGAGGTCGGCACGACGATGTCGTAGCCCGAGCTGCCCGCCAGCAGTTTCGCCTGCAGCGTGTCGTCGCTGTCGTAGTTGTCGTACTTGACGTGAATGCCCGTCTGTTTCTGGAAGTTCGGAATCGTGTCGGGTGCGATGTAGTCGGACCAGTTGTAGACGTTCAGCTCGTCGGCACGCGCCGACGGGCTGGCGACCGACGTGAACGCGGCCGCGGCGGCAAGGGCCGCGACGGAACAGGCTTGGCGAAGAAAGCAGGCACGCATGGTGGAATTCCCCTGGTTATGGCGGCGTGCGGCACCCGCCGCACGCCTGTAGGCAAAGTCGTTACGAAAGGCCCAGTTGCTGGGCGGTCGCATCGACGGCCTTCTTCGCCTTCGATACGAGCTCATCGATTTCCTGACGCGAGATCACGAGCGGCGGCGACAGCAGCATCCGGTCGCCGGTCGCCCGCATGATCAGGTTGCCGTTGAAGCAGAAGTCCCGGCAGATCGTGCCGACGTCGCCGCCGTTCGCGAAGCGGCGGCGTTCGGCCGGCGACTCGGCGAGCTGCAGGCTCGCGACCATCCCGTGGCCGTGCACTTCGCCGACGATCGGGTGACGCGCGAAGGTCTCGCGCATCAGCGCCTGGAAGTACGGGCCCGTGTCGTGCTTCACGCGCTCGACGATTCCTTCGTCGCGCAGCAGCTTCAGGTTCGCGACCGCCACCGCCGCCGCGACCGGATGGCCCGAGTACGTGAGGCCGTG
>NZ_LOWY01000092.1:0-54416 GCF_001524185.1 Burkholderia sp. FL-7-2-10-S1-D7
CGATCGGGCCGTCAAGTCCCGTCCCGCTCGTTACGCTGTCCGGTTCCTCAGAAAGAACCTTAACTGAACGGCATTAGGGGCATGCCCCGGCTTTTTTTCACCCGATCGTCAGCGCGCGGCGTTCAGCACCGCCCGTCACACATGCGCCGCCGCGCCGTCGAGCGCTGCGCGCACGCGCTCGACGCGCTGTTCGTCGACGGGCGCCAGCACCTCGCCGCGCGGCCGCACGCCCGAGCCGAAATGCACCGCGCGCACGCCGGTGGCGCGGACGAAATCACCCACCGCGTCGATCGTGAGCCCCGAGCCGGCCAGCACCGTGCAGGTCGAACCCGCCGCCTGCCGCACCAGCCGCGTGATCGTCGCGACCGCGTCCAGCACCGACGGATGGCCGCCCGAGGTCAGCACCGACGTGACGGCCGGCACGCGCAGCAGCGCGTCGAACGCGGCATTGAGGTCGCGCGACACGTCGAATGCACGATGAAACGTCAGGTCGCGTCCGTCCGCGGCTGCCGCGACGCGCGCGAGCGCATCGAGATCGACGTCGCCGCGCGCATCGAGCGCGCCGAACACGACGCCGTTCGCACCGGCCGCGACAGCCGCGCGCACGTCGCGCTCGATCGCGCGCAGGTCGTCGGTGTCGTAGACGAACGATCGGCTGTGCGGCCGCACGATCACGTTCACCGGAATCGCCACGGCGGCCACGACGGCCTCGATCAGGCCGATGCTCGGCGTCAGCCCGCCTTCGCTGATGGCGGTCACGAGTTCGAGGCGGTCGGCGCCCGCGCGGGCGGCGGCCTTCGCGTCACCGACGGTGGTGGCGATCACTTCGAGGAGGACGGAGGAAGCGGCGGTTCGGCTCATCGGCGGCTCGCGAATCGTCAGGACAATTCGCGCATCCTAGCCGAGCGGCGCGAACCGCGCCAGCGCGACGCCGTGGCTATGCGCCGTCCGCTTCCTCGTCGATCCAGTCGATATCGCCGCACAGCACGTGCTGCGCGTCGCCGATGCGCACGGCCACCGACAGCGTCACGCATGGCTGCGCCTCGTTGATCGACAGGTACGGGCGCGTGACCTGCACACGTCCGGGCTCGGCGATCGCCGTGCGGAAATACGGCCTGCGCAGCCAGTTCGCACCCTGCGCGTCGGACAGCGGCGAGAAGCGCGCCTCGGCGAGCGCGCGGTCCGCGCGCAGCACGACGTTGCGGCCCGCCTGGCGGCCCCGCGCGTCGAGCAGGAAGCAGCGCGCGGCGGCGTCGAGGGCGAGGAAGTTCCAGCACACCTCGTCGAGCGGCTCGCCGGCCGCCACCCGCTCGGCCGCACGCTCGAACGCACGCAGGTACGGCGCGAGCCGCTGCGCATCGCGCCGCTCGCGCGCTTCGGTTTGTTGCCGAAAGCGCTCGGTCAGCTCGCCGATGCAGCCGGTCGCCGTCGCGCTGTCGGGCAGCCCGGGCGCCGGGCGGCCGAAGTAATAGCCCTGCACGAAATCCGCCTCGCACGACAGCGCGATCTGTGCGTCGTGCTCGGTCTCGATCCCCTCGACGAGCACGAGCTTGCCGGCCTCGTGCAGCAGCGTGATGAGCCCGTGCAGGATCGCGGTGAGCCCCGTGCGGTGCGCGGCGTGCGACAGCATGATCCGGTCGAGTTTCACGATGTCCGGGTTCAACTGCCAGATCCGCTCGAGGTTCGAGTGGCCGGCGCCGAAATCGTCGAGCGCGATCAGGAAGCCCTGCGCGCGGAATTCGCGCACGGCTTCGGCGAGCCGCTCGATGTCGTCCGCGCGCTGCTCGAGCACTTCGAGCACGACGCGGCGCGGCGGCATGCCGATCCGCTTCAGGTTCGCGAGCAGCGCCGCGGCCTGGAACGGGTCGGTGAGCACGCCGGGATGCACGTTGAGGAACAGCCATTCGCGCTCGGCGCCGAGCAGCGCGAAGTTCTCGAGATGCAGCGCCTGCGCGAGCCGGTCGAGCTGCAGCAGTTCGCCCTGGCGCGCGGCCTCGCCGAACACGTCGAGCGGCGACACCGCGCGGTCGAGCGCGTCATGGGCGCGCAATAGCGCCTCGTAGCCCACGGCACGCTGGTGCGACAGGCTGAAGATCGGCTGAAACACGGTCGTGAGCGTCAAGTCGCGATGCTGCGTCGCAAGGCGTTCGAGGCCGGAGCTCATCTCCCGCTCGAAACGATACGGCGAAGCGGTGGCCGGACGCTCCTGTTGCACGATCGTCATGGCGCCCTCCTGGTGATGCAGCCGAACGCGGCGGGTGCTTGAAACGGCGCACGCAATGTCATGGTGGAATCCTCGGTTGTCCGGCCGGTGCCGGACGGTACACAAGCATCAAGCAAGCTCCGTGCAAGCCCTTGAACCACGCGCCACGCATACGTGCGGCGCCGCTGCACCAGCGTGGCGCCGGTGCGGATGCACCGTTTTCGTGCATGCGCACCGGGGCGCTCGAGCGCACCCGTCAGGCCATCACGCTAAACTTCGTACGGTCGTTTCATTCTCCACAACTGCCGTATCGATGGAAATCGTTTTCACAGTCCTGATCCTGCTGCTGACCGTGGCGCTGTCCGGCGCGGTCACGCGCATCCTGCCGCTGCGATTGCCGCTGCCGCTGATGCAGATCGCGTTCGGCGCGATGCTCGCGTGGCCGAAGCTGAACCTGCACGTCACGTTCGATCCCGAAATCTTCATGCTGCTGTTCATTCCGCCGCTGCTGTTCGCGGACGGCTGGCGGATTCCGAAACGCGAGCTGTACCTGCAGCGCCGCGCGATCCTGATGCTCGCGTTCGGGCTCGTGTTCATGACGGTACTCGCAGTCGGGTACTTCGCGCACTGGCTGATACCCGAGTTGCCGCTGCCGATCGCGTTCGCGCTCGCCGCCGTGCTGTCGCCCACCGACGCGGTCGCGCTGTCAGGCATCGCCGGCAAGGGGCGGATTCCGCCGCAACTGATGCACATCCTCGAAGGCGAGGCGCTGATGAACGACGCGTCGGGCCTGGTCGCGCTGAAGTTCGCGGTCGCGGCTGCGCTCACCGGCGTGTTCTCGCTGCGCGATGCGTCGATCACGTTCTTGATCGTCGCCGCCGGCGGGCTCGCGACGGGCGCGATCGTGTCGTGGGTGTTCAGCGCGCTGTCGACGCGCTTCCTGAACGCCGAGCAGGAAGGCGATCCGGCCCCCGGCATCGTGATGACGCTGCTCGTGCCGTTCGCCGCCTATCTGTTCGCCGAGCACCTCGAACTGTCGGGCGTGCTCGCAGCCGTGTCGGCCGGGATGATGATGAACTACACGAGCTTCTCCCGCAAAAGCACGGTCGCGTCGCGCGTGCGGGCCGAAAGCACGTGGGCGATGATCGAGTTCGTGTTCAACGGCATGGTGTTCATCATGCTCGGGCTGCAGCTGCCGCACATCATCGGCCGCGCGCTCGTCGACGCGCATCACACGAGCGACGCGCTCGTCGGCCGGATGATCTTCAACGTATGCGCGATGATGCTCGCGCTGTACGCGATCCGCTTCCTGTGGGTCTGGCTGCTGCGCTGGATCGCGAGCCGCCGCGCCGCGCGCCACGGCCTCGCGGGCACGATGGCCGGCGTGCGCACGATCGCGGTGATGACGGTCGGCGGCGTGCGCGGCGCGGTCACGCTCGCCGGCGTGCTGTCGATCCCCGTCGCGCTCGCCGACGGCGCGCCGCTGCCGGGGCGCGACACCGCGATCTTCGTCGCGTCGGCGGTGATCCTCGGTTCGCTGGTCGTGGCGGTGATCGGCCTGCCGTTGCTGCTGCGCGGCGTGCGCTCGACGCGCAACCCGCTCGCCGACGAGGAGCGCACCGCGCGCGCAACCGCCGCGCAGGCCGCGATTCGCGCGATCGACTCGTCGCACGACGCGATCTCGGCCGATCTCGACGAATCGGGCGCCGCGCGCTGCGCGGACATCTCCGCGCGCGTGATGGACCAGTATCGCCGCCGCCTCGCCGCGCTCGCCGAGGACGGCCCGACGCCGCGCGCGGAAGCCAAGCAGACCGAAACGATGGAACTGCAGATGCGGATCGCGGCGGTGCGCGCGGAACGTTCGGTGTTGTACCGGCTGCGCAGCGAAAGCAAGATTTCCGACGAGACGCTGACTAAGCTCATCCGCGAGATCGATCTGTCGGAAACGGCGCTGTCGACGCGCAAGAAAGGGATCATCTGAGCGGCTGCGCCGCGGCGCGATTGCGCGGCTTCCCGACAAGAAAACGGCGACGCGCAGGCGTCGCCGTTTTCACATCCGTCCGTGTTCGCGTTACTTCGCGACGACGACCGGAATCCCCTTCAGCATCCCCGCGCCCTTCATCTCGTCGAGCGCGTGCTGCACGGCCGCGCTCGTCGCCGCTTCGATGCCGAGCTGCAGCGCGAACTCGCGCTCCGCGCGCTTCACGCCCGCGAGGTTGCGCACCTTCACGTGACCGAAGCCGCGCACGCGGGCGTGAAGATCAGCAAGCTGCGTGACCTGCGCCGCATTGCCGGTGGTCATCGCGGCGAGCGCACGCGTGAGCGTCGTCTCGTAGTCGTCGGCGAGTGCGCGCTCCATCTTGCGCTCGACGGTGCGGCCGAACGGATCGAGCCACGTGCCGCGCAGGCTGCGCACGCGCGCCAGCATGCCGAACACCGGCCACATCCACTGGCCGAACACGCGCTTCTTCGGCACACTGCCGTCGCGCCCGGCCTTCGCGACCGTCGGCGGCGCCAGGTTGAACTTCACGCGATACGCCTGCCCCGGCACGCCTTCGAACTGCGCCTCGAGCGCCGTGCGGAACGCGTCGTCCGTGAAAAGCCGCGCGACCTCGTATTCGTCCTTCACCGCGAGCAGCCGGTAGAACGTCGTGGCGACCGCGCGTGTCAGCGCGTCGTCGCCCTTCGCGGCTGCCGCGTTCACGAGCGCACGGTAGCGCTCGACGTAGCGCGCGCCGCCGTATGCGTCGAGACGCGCTTCGCGATCGGCGATCAGTTCTGCAAGCGTTTCCGGCGCGGCGTGCGTGGCCACCGCGTGGCGCGCGTTCCACAACGCATCGAGGCCCGCCGCGTCGCCGGCCGCCATTCGGCCGATCGCGAACGCGAGCTTGTTCATCGGCACCGCGACGTTGTTCAGCTCGATCGCGCGCATCATCGCGGCGAGCGACACCGGCACGAGGCCGAGCTGCCATGCGTAGCCGAGCATCAGGATGTTCGCGCCGATCGAATCGCCGAGGAATTTCGCGGCGAGCGCCTGAGCGTCGCAGCTCGACAGGTAGCCTTCACCGGCCGCATGGTGCATTTTTTCGAGCAGCGCATCCGCGTGCAGGTTCGCGTCGGGGTTCTGCACGAACGACGCGTTCGGAATCCGGTGCGTGTTGACGACGATCCGCGTGCGCTCATGGCGCACCGTCTGCAGCGCCTCGGCGCTCGCGCCGACGACCATGTCGCACGCGAGCAGCACGTCGGCCTGCTGCGTGTCGATGCGCACCTGGTTGAGCCACCGGTCGCTCGACGCGATCCGCACGAACGACAGCACCGAACCGCCCTTCTGCGCGAAGCCCATGAAATCGAGCACCGACGCGCTCTTGCCTTCGAGGTGCGCGGCCATGCTGATCAGCGCGCCGACCGTCACGACGCCGGTGCCGCCCACGCCCGTGACGAGCATGTCGTACGGCGCCGCGTCGAGATGCGTCGCGGGCACCGGCAGCGCGTCGACGCGCACGGCGAGCGCCGCTTCGTCGAACGCCGCGCCCGCGGCCTTCTTCAGCGCCGCGCCTTCGACCGTCACGAAGCTCGGACAAAAACCGTTCACGCACGAGTAGTCCTTGTTGCACGACGACTGATCGATGCGGCGCTTGCGGCCGAGCGGCGTCTCGAGCGGCTCGACCGACAGGCAGTTCGACTGCACGCCGCAGTCGCCGCAGCCTTCGCACACCGCGTCGTTGATGAACAGGCGCTTGTCCGGGTCGGGGAACTCGCCCTTCTTGCGGCGGCGGCGCTTCTCGGCCGCGCAGGTCTGGTCGTAGATCAGCACGGTGACGCCCGGCGTCTCGCGCAGCTCGCGCTGCACCGCGTCGAGTTCGCTGCGGTGATGGAACGTCGTGCCCTTCGGGAACAGGCCGTGATGGCCGTCGTACTTCTCCGGTTCGTCGGACACCACGACGAAGCGCGACACGCCTTCCGCCTCGACCTGCCGTGCGATCTGCGGCACCGAGATGCTGCCGTCGACCGGCTGGCCGCCCGTCATCGCGACCGCATCGTTGTAGAGGATCTTGTACGTGATGTTCGCTTTCGCCGCGACGGCCTGGCGGATCGCGAGGATGCCCGAGTGGAAGTAGGTGCCGTCGCCGAGGTTCTGGAACACGTGCTTCGTGTTCGTGAACATCGCGTGCGCGGCCCAGTCGACGCCCTCGCCGCCCATCTGGATCAGCCCGGTCGTGTCGCGCTCCATCCACGACGCCATGAAGTGGCAGCCGATGCCGGCCTGCGCGATCGAGCCTTCGGGCACCTTCGTCGACGTGTTGTGCGGGCAGCCGGAGCAGAAGTACGGCGTGCGCTTCACCGCGTCCGCCTCGTTCGACAGGATCTGCGGCGCGACGAGATCGACGACGCGCTCGCGGCGATCGAGCGCCGGCTTGTGGCGCGCGAGCCAGGTGGCGAACACCGGCAGAATGCGCGACGGACGCAGCTCGCCGAGCTCGGACAGCAGGCACGCGCCTTCGGCATCGTGCTTGCCGAGCACGCGCGGGCGCGCACCGTCCGCGCGGTTGTACAGGTAGTCCTTGATCTGCTGCTCGATCACCGGGCCCTTCTCTTCGATGACGAGCACTTCCGACAGGCCGTCGACGAAGGTTTCGATCCGCGTCATCTCGAGCGGATACGACAGGCCGACCTTGTAGATCCGCACGCCGGCCGCTTCCAGGTCGGCGACGGTGAGGTCGAGCCGGCGCAGCGCTTCCATCAGGTCGAGGTGCGCCTTGCCGCACGTGACGATGCCGACGTTCGCGTGCGCGCTCGGCGCGATCCACTTGTCGATGCTGTTGGTGCGCGCGAAATGGCGCACCGCGTCGAGCTTCGCCGCGAGGCGCGCCTCGATCGTGAGGCTCGGCAGGTCGGGCCAGCGGTTGTGCAGACCGCCCGCCGGCGGCGTGAAGCCCGCCGGCGCCGGCCATTGCGTCTGCAGCGCGTCGAGATCGACGGTCGAGCCCGACTCGACGGTCTCCGAGATCGCCTTGAAGCCGACCCACGCGCCCGAGAAGCGCGACAGCGCCCAGCCGTACAGCCCGAACTCGAGCATGTCCGCGATGTTCGACGGGTTCACGACCGGCATGTGCCACGCGATCATCGCGAAGTCGCTCTGGTGCGGCATCGACGACGACACGCAGCCATGGTCATCGCCCGCCACCACCAGCACGCCGCCGTGCGGCGACGAGCCATAGGCGTTGCCGTGCTTCAGCGCGTCGCCGGCGCGGTCGACGCCGGGGCCCTTGCCGTACCACATCGCGTACACGCCATCGACGGTGCGCTCCGGGTCGGCTTCGACGCGCTGCGTTCCGAGCACCGCGGTACCGCCGAGTTCCTCGTTGATCGCGGGCAGGAAGCGCACCCCGCTGCCGTCGAGCAGTTTCTTCGCCTTCCATAGCTGCTGGTCGACCATGCCGAGCGGCGAGCCGCGATAGCCGCTGACGAAGCCGGCCGTGTTCAGGCCCTGCGCGGTGTCGGACGCGCGCTGCATCAGCATCAGGCGTACCAGCGCCTGCGTGCCGGTCAGGAAGATCCGGCCGCGCGTGGCGGTCAGGTTGTCGGTCAGGCGGTAGTCGGATAGCGCGGGCGTGCCGTCAACGGGCAGTCGGGCGGTCATGGGGGATGTCTCCTGATTGTGTGTTCTGGGCTGCGCATCGGGGGCGTCGAGCGACGCCGGCCGGGGCCAACTGGATGGCTCTATTTTTTCGCGGGGAGACGAGAAAGTTTTTCCTCATCTTGCTCGAACGGCACCGGAGTGAGAAAAACTGCGCAGGTTTTGGCCGGGAATTGAGAGAGTTTTCGCGCGGGGTGGCGGACGGCTTCTGCAGGCATCTCGGCGTGGGCGAAGCGGTTGCCTCGAAAACGCGGGGATCGGCCGGAGGCAGCCCGCGCGCGCGGCGGTGGGCGCTCGCGGGCCGTGCGGCAAGGGTTCGCGCGGCAGAACAGGCGCGTCCTCACCCATCGGATGCACAGCGTTCGGATTGGTCGCGGATGCGGGATGTCCACAACGCCGGGGACTGCGGGCGAAACGGGCGGGCGCGCTCACCGGTCGATTGCACAGGGTTTCGAGTCGCGTCGAAGGCCGGATGTCCACACCTCCTTCGGCCCGCGGTTCGAGCGGATGCCGGCGCTCACCGTTGAAATCCACAGCAAGACGAGTCGATGTCGGCGGGAGATATCCACACCGCCCGATCCCTATCCGGCCGCTGCGACGCTCGCTCTCACCTGTCGGATGCACAGATTTGCGAGTCGGTGCGGCGGTGCGATATCCACACCGCTTTCCGCCCTTGCGTTGCTCCGCAGCGCGGTCCTGTCGTCGCGGCAATGCAAGCGCGGGCCCGGCAAGCACGTGTCGGGTGCCGGCCGGCTTCGGCGCGGATGGGCGTCCGTGCGCGAGCACTGACAAGGCTTTGGGGTTCATCGGCGCATGCCGTCGCGCGGCGGAACGAGGCGCAGATCCGCGTGTGGACATCGCCACCACCAGACACTAAAAACCCTGTGAATTTCGATGGTGAGCACCGGCACGCAATCGAACGAGGATGTCGATTCAGGTGTGGACAACCCAACCCGCGACAACTCGAAACGCTGTGAAATTCGATGGTGAGCGGCAGCCGTCGATCAAATGAGGGCGCAGATTCCGGTGTGAACAACGCGATCCACGACGACTCGAAACGCTGTGAATTCCGACGGTGAGCAGTGGCACGGCGATCGAACGAGGACGCCGCCCCGCGTACGGACAGCCCAACTCACGACCACTCGAAACGCTGTGAAATTCAACGGTGAGCGTCGGCACGGTATCGCACGCAGTCGCCGATTCAGCCATGAACAGCAGCGCCCGCAACCCCGCCGAGGCCCGTAGATCCGGCCTCACACCGACGCGGCCGAGCAGCACACGCCCGCCCTCACCGCTGAAATACACAGCACGTAGACTGGTCTCGGCGACCGGATATCCACATCGCGGCACACACTCGAATGAAACGCGCGATCGCGAGTGCGGTTAGAATGCGCGACCCTCGAAGCCGCAATCGACGATCAGAAACCGGCGCACAAGCCAACGCTCACCATCGAAATACACAGCGATTCGAGTGAAGCCTGCGGCAGGATATCCACACCATGATACGGGTGCGGGCCTGTCGCCGATCCGCGCACGCCGTGAGAATGCGCGGCGTTCCGGATTTCGCGCGACGCCCTGAAAGTCCGCGCCAGGCAAGTCTCACGTGCAATCGGGCGACGGCGCTCACCGTTCAATCGCACAGCTTTTTTCGTCGTCGGGAACCTGGTTGTCCACACCCCGCATCGCGCATCCGGTCGCACGAGGTCGCACTCACCGGTGAAAAGCACAGCGTGCCGAGTGGTTCCGGGGCCGGGATATCCACAACCGACCCGGCGCGAAGATTTGCCGCCGGCGCATCGGCAACGTCGGCTCACGCCCCTGCCGGCGATCGGCACCAAATGCCGGAAAGCCGCGCAAATTCGGCCTCCGGCGGAACGCTCACCGTTCGAATCCACAGCATTTCGAGTGAACGGCGCGGCCGGTTGTCCACATTCGCTCCGCAGCGGACGGCGCCCGCAAGCGCCCTCACTCGGCAATCGAACGGATGATTCGCGCCGGGTTTCCGCCGACCAGCGTATTCGGCGGAACGTCGCGCGTTACGACGGAGCCTGCGCCGACAACCGAGTTCTCGCCAACCGTCACGCCGCCGATGATCGTCGCGCCCGCGCCGATCCACACGTTGCGCCCGATCCCGATCGGCCGGGCGACGACGGCGTCGCGTCGGCGGGATGGCTCGAGCGGATGGCCCGACGTGATGAGGCTGACGTTCGGGCCGATCATCACGTCGTCGCCGATGTCGAGGCCGCCGAGGTCGTAGAACGTGCAGTTCTGGTTGACGAATACATTGCGGCCGATCCGCGTATCGGCGCCGCCCGTCGCGTAGAACGGCGGGATCAGCAGGAAGCCGTCGTCCATCGGCTTGCCGATCAGTTTCCCGAACAATGCCCGGACTTCGTCCGCATCGTCGAACGTCAGACGGTTGAGCCGCGTCGTGATCGCCATCGTCCGCTTGAGCTCCGTGCGCATCGCGACCGATTGCGGCGTGCGCCGGGGAATGATCGTGGTGCGATCGTCGTTCGCCATTCGTTGATGTTCTCCGTATGCGATCGAACCGGCACGCGGCGCATCACGCCGCGCCTGACTCGCCGAATGCGATCGCCTGGCCTTCAATTCAATCACTCGTTCGCCGCACGGGTGGTCGGCGTGTCGTGTTTCGCGTCGCGTCGGCGACCATCGTCGGGGCTCACGCGACCAGCCGCCGACGCAGCCGTCGGACCAGCGCGGTCGCGGCCGCGTCGGCCGGTCATTCATCCGTCAGTTCACAACTAGTAAATCAATAACTAGTTATTTCATGAACTTCGACGACACCGGGCTTTGCGCGGCATGCGTTACCCGATCCCAGCTTGCACCTTCCGCCCCTGTCCGAACCTCTCTCGCTCGGGTACGCTTGAGCATCCACCGAACGACACGCACACCGATACGCGGAGGCGCGATGAAGCTCTACTACTGGCCGAAGACCCGGGCATTCCGGGCGCTGTGGATGCTGGAGGAAATCGGCGCCGTCTACGAGCTCGTGCCGATCGACCTGCGGTCGCACGAACAGGGCAGCGACGCGTTCGTCCAGGTCAATCCGATGGCCAAGCTGCCCGCGCTCGACGACGGCAGCGAACCGTTCGCCGAATCCGGTGCCGTGCTGCTCTATCTCGCCGATCGCTGCCCGGGCGCCGGGCTCGGCATCGCGCCGAACGATCCGCTGCGTGGCCGCTTCCTGCAGTGGATGTTCTTCACGCCCACCTGCCTCGAACCGGCGATGGCCGAGAAATTCACCGGCGCATCGGGCAATCCGGTCGCCTTCGGCTGGGGCAACATCACGCGCGTGCAGCGCGCCCTCGCGCAAACGCTCGCCCACAATCGCTGGCTCGTCGGCGATCATTTCACCGCGGCCGACCTGTTGCTCGCCAGCACGCTGAAGATCGCGTTCGACGCGCACCTGCTGCCGCACGAAGGCGTGCTCGGCGACTATGTCGCGCGCGCCGAGGATCGCGAAGGCCATCGCCGCGCGGTCGTGATCGAACAGCGGGAAGCGGCGCGTCTGCTGCATGCGTGACGCATGAACGGCACGGCATTCGGTGGTCGCGACAGCCGCGAACGCATGCCGGCGGCCGTTCGCGCCGGCCGCCGACGTCACGCAGCCGGCCCGGGCGCCTGCGTCGCCGCGTCGGCTCCGACCACCACGCCCGGCGAGCCGCGCTCGTCGGTATCGACGTCGACCGGCACGACTTCGTGAAAATGCGTGTAATCGATGTGCGTGATGCCACCTTCGTCGTGCATCAGGTCGACATAGCGATGACGCCAGCGGATCTCCGCATGCGCCCATGCGTAGCGCGCCTGCATGACTTGCGCGGTCGTCTCGTCGGAACCTTCGATCGTGATCAACAGCGACGCGTCGTGCGCGGCGAGCGACTCGGCGGTCTCGCCGAACAGCGGGCTCGTTTCGTCGATCACGTGCATCAGGTTCCAGCCGAGCAGGAAGATCGGATGCTCGCTGCGCACGAGCGGCAGGTCGTGGATCTTGCGCAGCGTATAACCCTCGTGCGTGCCTTCGACGCGCATCAGCCGCAGTTTCGCCTGCGCTTCGGCGATCACGTTCTGGCGCGCATTCGCGGCGCGCACCATCAGCGTCATCTTGCCGTTCAGCGGGCGCACGATCGCGTAACGCGCGAACAGGATCTTCGCCTGCGGCCGCGAGAACCGCGCGAACACGAGGCCGGTCGCCAGCGCGATGCCCGACATCCCGATGAAGATTTCGAAGGTTGAGACAAGATGCGCGTAGACGGTCTGCGGATGCATGTCGCCGTAGCCGACCGTCGCGAGCGTCTCGACGCTGAAGAAGAATGCGCCGGCGAACCCGGCCGGCGACTGGTTCGCGATCGGCGCGTCGCCGAGCAGGTAAAGCGTCGCGAAGCCGCCGTTGAGCAGCAGGAACAGCATCGCGAGCGACAGGAAGAATACGGGCCAACTCACCGTCAGCGCACGGTGATAGAGGTCGCGCCAGCCGAGCGGCGGCATCCCGTATGCAATCACGGGCCGGGTGCCCGACCAGAGCTTGCGGCCACGGCTGCGGGAAGCTGGAGAGGACGGATCGACGTTCATCGCGCAAGGCCTGAAGCAGGGAGGCGATGAGCGTAGCACGCGAAGGCGGCGGCCGGGAATGCGGAGCGGGCTTTCCGCGCGACGCGCAAAAAAACGGCCGCATGAGCGGCCGGTTTCGCGGTCATCTGACCGCACGCGCGCGGCGTGCGGCGTGCTTACTTGCGATCGACGATCACGCGGTCGAACGTGCCGCCGTCGGCGAAGTGGGTCTTCTGCGCGTTCGCCCAGCTGCCGAAAACCTGCTCGACGCTGAACGTCTTCAGCGGCTTGAACTCGGCCGCATGCTTCTTCAGCACGGTCGCGTCGCGCGGGCGCAGATGGTGCCGCGCGATGATCTCCTGCGCCTGCGGCGTGTACAGGTAGTCGAGATACGCCTGCGCGACCTTGCGCGTGCCCTTCTTGTCGACGACCTTGTCGACGACGGCGACGGGCGGCTCCGCGAGGATGCTCGCCGACGGGTACACGGCATCGAATTCCGCCCCCGACGCGCCCGAGTCCATCAGCGCGACCTCGTTCTCGAACGTGACGAGCACGTCTCCGATCCCGCGCTGCGTGAAGGTCGTCGTCGCGCCGCGGCCGCCCGAGTCCAGCACCGGCACGTTGCGGAACACCGCCTTCTCGAAGTCGAGCGCCTGCTGATCGGTCGCGCCCTTCTGCTTCTGGTAGCCCCATGCGGCGAGGTACGCGTAGCGGCCGTTGCCCGACGTCTTCGGGTTCGCGATGATCACCTGCACGCCCGGCTTCGCGAGATCGCTCCAGTCCTTGATCGCCTTCGGGTTGCCCTTGCGCACGAGGAACACCATCGTCGTCGAGTACGGCGAGCTGTTGTCCGGGAAGCGCGCGCGCCAGTCCTTCGGCAGCAGCTGGCCGCGCTCGGCGAGCAGGTCGATGTCGTTCGGCTGGTTCATCGTCACGACGTCGGCCTGCAGCCCCTGCAGCACCGACAGCGCCTGCGCGCTCGACGCGCCGTGCGACTGCTTGATCGTCACGGTTTCGCCTGTCTGCTGCTTGTACGCGGCCGCGAAGCTCGTGTTGATGTCCTTGTACAACTCGCGCGTCACATCGTACGACACGTTCAGGATCGACGTGTCCGCGTGCGCGGCCGTTGCCGCCACGACCAGCGCCGCCGCGGCGCCCGTGTGCAGCCAGCGGCCGATCCCGTTGATGCTTGCCATCGTGATATGCCCCGTTTCCAGTGGTGGTGAATGTGCGTGACGGCACGCGTACGCGCTGTCATCCAAACGTAAGCGGGCATTCTAGCGGCCGGACGCCGCGCGCTTTCCAATCTGTCGTGCAAAGCTAATCTCGAATCCTGCTAAACGGCGCGCGTCGCTCGCATACGCGCCGGATCCGATGTTAAGATCGCCGCTCAGCCCTTTTCACGGTTCATCCATGTCCGCTGTCCTGCGCTCGCCCTCGATCCTTGCCGCCATCGCGGCAGGCGCGCGCGCGGCCGGGCTGAAACTGAAAAAACGACTCCTCGACTGACGGGGACGTCGCGTCCCGTCAGGCGAATGCCGGACGGGATGCACGCAGGTCGTTTTCATCTTCTTGCTTGCACGCCTCGCTCCGGCACACCGCCGGCGGAACGGTTCCTTCCCACTCCGTTTCCACCCTGAGGTTTTTCATGCAAGCACGTTTCGAAGGTATCTGGCTGCCGCTCATCACGCCGTTCCACGACGGCGAGGTCGACCACGGCGCGCTCGCGCGGCTCGCGCGTCACTATGCGACGGCGGGCATCGCGGGTTTCGTCGCGGGCGCGACGACCGGTGAAGGCGTGCTGCTCGACGCGCGCGAACAGGACGCCGTGTTCGCGACGCTGCGCGACGCCGTCCCCCGCCTGCCGATCGTCGTCGGGCTCACCGCGAGCGCAACGCACTTCGCAGCCGCCCGCGCACGCGAACTCGCCGCGCTGCGCCCCGATGGGCTACTCGTCACGCCGCCCGTCTACGTGCGGCCGACGCAGGACGGAATCCGCCGCCACGTCGAAGCGATCGTCGATGCGGCCGACCTGCCGGTGCTCGTCTACAACATTCCGTACCGCACCGGCGTGAACGTCGAACTGGAAACGCTGCAGGCGCTCGCGCGCGATCCGCGCGTCGCGGGCATCAAGGAGTGCGGCGGGACGCTCGACCGGCTGAGCCGGCTCGTGCACGACACGCCGCTCGCGATCCTCTCCGGCGACGACAACCAGAACTTCGCCGCGCTGTGTGCCGGTGCGCACGGCGCGATCGCCAGCAGCGCGCATGTGTTGCCCGAATGGCATGTGCGCATTCATGCGCTGCTGCGCGACGGCCGGCTCGCCGACGCGCGGCGGCTGTCGGTCGCGCTGCAGCCGCTCGTCGCGGCACTGTTCGCGGAGCCGAATCCGGCACCGGTGAAGGCGGTGCTGGCCGCGCAAGGGTGGTGCGAAGACGGGTTGAGGTTGCCGTTCATGCCGGCGAGCGAGGGGTTGCGGGAGCGGCTGGCAGCGACGCTTGCGGCACTCGACGAGATCGCGCCGGACATTGCCGTTGCTTAGGCAGCGGCTCGCTGCTCGATTCGGCTCGGCTCGGCAACCAGCGCGTTCTGCACCCGGAGTGTTTCAAGCAGTCGGAACCAGAGACAGGCCGTAGCGTGCAAGCTGGGCGTCGGCCGTCACGCGTTTCAGCGGTTCATGCCGAGCTCGCGCGACGAGCAAGCGATCGAACGGGTCGCGATGATGGTGCCACACATCATGCACTGCAGCCCCGTGCACGGCGCGAACCGGCAGTTCGCCTTGCCGGACGCCGAGTCACGCCGCGAGCGCCGCCCCCTCCCCCGCCGTCGCGTCCCGCACCGCCTGCGTGACGATCCGCGCGAGCCGCTCGACGGTCGGCGTCGCCGACGACGTTCGCCGCAGCAGCATCAGCGGCAGGCTCGGGAGCGCCGGCAGCCCGGACGACGCCGCGTCGAGCACGCGCACCGACGCGGGCAGCCCGTAGTGCGAGCGCACCGTCAGCCCGAGGCCGGCCGCCGCCGCGGCCCACAGCCCGGCCAGGCTCGGCGTCGTGAACGCGACGCGCCACGGCACGTCCGCACGATCGAGCGCATCGGTCGCCGCGCCGAAGAAGCGGCACGGCCGGTCGAACACGACGAGCGGCAGCGGCTCGCCTGACGCGCGCATCGCACGAAGACGCGCGCCGCCGTCATCATCCGCCTCCGCCGGCCCGTCGCCGTCCGGCATGCCGAAGCCGCTCGCGCCGACCGCCGCGATCCACTGCATCGGCACCTGCGCGATCGTGTCGCTGTCGATGCCCGCGCGCGACACCAGCATCGCCGACGCCGGGTCGCCCCACACGAGCGCGAGATCGAGCTGGTTCGCATCCAGCCGCTCGAGCAACTCGGCATTGCGCGCGACGCGCGCCTCGATCCTCACCTTTGGATGCGCCCGCGCGAAACGCCCGAGCACGTCGGGCAGGATCGCTTCGCCGAAGTCCTCCTGCAGGCCGACGCGCACCCAGCCGTCGAGATTCACGCCGCGCACCGCCGCGGCCGCTTCATCGTTCAACTCGATCATCCGCCGCGCATAGCGCAGCATCGCGTCGCCGGCGTCGGTCAGCGCGAGCCCGCGCCCGGCCTTCACGAACAACGGCGTGCCGGCCTGTTCCTCGAGCTTGCGGATCTGCGCGCTCACCGCCGACGACGAACGCGCGACGCGATCGGCGGCCTTCGCGAAGCTGCCGAGATCCACGCCCGCCACCAGGCTGCGCAACGCCGCGACGTCGAAGTTCGGCCGGGCCAGCGCGGCGTCGGGTGCCGCGGGCGCGACCGCACCGCGGGCATTGTCTTGTCCGGACATCTTAACCATCCCGTTTTATCGAACGATTCATCAAAAACTTTCCGATTTTCGGGATGAATGTAGATCGCCACACTGACGATGTCAATTTCCAGAACGGGCCCTGTCGCCATGGATACTTCCTGCCTCGCTTCCCCGTCCTCGCCCGCGCACGCCGCGCGTGGCCCGGCCCACCGCTGGCGCGTGCTTGCGGCCGGCGTCGCCGCGAACATGAGCTTTTCCGCGGCCGCGGCCGGCATTCCGACCACCGCCGTGTGGATGCGCTCGGCCTATCACCTCGACAACGGCGCGCTCGGCCTCGTGCTCGGCGCGCTCGGCTTCGGCGTCGCGCTCTCGGAGTTGCCGTGGGGGATCGCCGCCGACCGTTTCGGCGATCGCCGCGTGCTGCTCACCGGCCTCGTCGCGACGGCCGCGATGCTTGCGCTGATGGTGGCCGCGATCGTCCCGACCGCGCACGCGGTGCCGCCGCTCATGCGCGTCGTCGCGGCAATGTGCTGCGTCGGCCTGCTCGGCGGCAGCGTGAACGGATCGAGCGGACGCGCGGTGATGCGCTGGTTCGGCGAGCGCGAACGCGGGCTCGCGATGAGCATCCGCCAAACGGCCGTGCCGCTCGGCGGCGGCGTCGGCGCGGCGCTGCTGCCGTCGCTCGCGTCGCATGCCGGCTTCGCCGCGGTGTACGGCGCGTTGATGCTGCTGTGCGCCGGATCGGCCGCGCTAACGTGGCGCTGGCTGCACGAACCGCCCGACGCGCCGGCCGGCACGCACCGCCCTGTCGCGCAACAGCAGCCGGCCGCGCCCGCGCGCAGTCCGCTTGCGAACGGCCGTGTGTGGCGCATCGTGCTCGGCATCGGCGCGCTGTGTGCGCCGCAGTTCGCGGTGCTCACGTTCGCGACCGTGTTCTTGCACGATTTCGGCCGGCTCGGCCTCGCCGGCATCAGCGCGGCGATGGTGGCGCTGCAGCTCGGCGCAATGGTGATGCGCGTGTGGAGCGGCCGCCATACCGACCGGCACGGCAACCGGCGTGCGTACCTGCGCGGGTCGGTCTGCGTCGCGGCCGGATCGTTCGCACTGCTCGCGGCCGCGACCGCCGGCAGCCCGCAGGTACCGCTCGCCGCGATCGTCGCGATCCTCGTGTTCGCCGGCATCTGCGTGTCGGCCTGGCACGGCGTCGCGTATACCGAACTCGCGACGCTCGCGGGCGCGAACCACGCAGGCACCGCGCTCGGGATGGCGAACACGATCGTCTATCTCGGGCTGTTCGCGACGCCGCTCGCGATTCCGCCGCTGCTCGCCGTCAGTTCGTGGAGCGTGGTCTGGCTCGCGGCCGCGCTGATCGCGGGTGCGACCTGGCCGCTGTTTGCCCGATAGCGAGCCATCGCGCGAAACACGCGGACGCCGCTGTCCATGCCGCGACGCAGGCCCGCCGTCGTCCCGTCTCGCGGGCCAGCGCGCGCCGAGCGGCCGCTGCGCCGCCCGCACGGCACCGTGCGACATCCGTTGCGCGTTCGCATGTGATCGCTTTGACCGCGTTGCCCTCCCGTGCAAACGTGGTGGTTACGTGCGCGGCGCGCACGGCGGCGACGATGTTCGGATACGCGCCGCCGCGACACAGGTTGCCGCTCATGCGCTCGCGAATCTCGGCGTCCGACAGTTGCACGGAACGCTGCCGCACGTCGCCGATGGCAGCGCTCGCGGCACCCGCCGCGAACGCGTCGCGCAGCGCGGTCGCGCAGCAGAGCCGACCGGACGTGCAGTAGCCGCACTGACATGCATCGTGTTAGATGAATGCGTGCTGCACCGGGCTCAACACGCCGCCGCGTGCGCGCCCCTCGACGGTCGTGATCCGCGCGCCTCCGTGCATCACCGCGAGCCCCCGTTCGTCGCGCCGCACGCGCATGCTAATGCGTGCAGCATCCGCATCCACTGGAAAATTCCGCCATCCGTGGATGCGACTTTCCGCGAAAGCGTTCGGTCAGGTTTGAGAAAGCATTTCGCGATCATGCTCCGGTCGCAAACGATTCACTGAATCGTCGCATCCCCCCGGCATACTCGAAATCGTTTCCCGATCCGCCTGCCAGGAGAGAAGTCATCATGCGTCGCGCTGCCCTCGTCGTCGTTCTATGTGCCGCCACAGTCGTCGCCGCCTGCAGCGACGACGCGCCGCACGACGCGCACGCGGCCGACGCCTCCCAGCAGGCCGGCGCATCGTCCGGCTCCGCGAGCGCGTTCAACAGCGCCGCGGGCGCGAGCGCCGCCGCGTCCGATGCCGCCCCGCTCGCGCCGCCCGTCGTCCACTACCCGCCCGACGATGACGACGACACGAAGCCCGCGATGAACCCGGGCGCGTCCGGCGTTGCCGCATCGTCGGCGCATTGATTCCGCCGTTCCTGTCCATGTCCCTGCCCCCCGATCGCAGAACCGAGGTGAAATAACATGACGTCATCGAGCCGCCGCCGTTTCCTGCATACCGTCGCACAATCCGCGGGCGCCGCCGTCGCGCTCAACGCGTTCCCCGAATCGATCCGCCGCGCGCTCGCGATTCCGGCCGCGCGCGGCGCCGGCACGATCCGCGATGTCCAGCACATCGTCGTGTTCATGCAGGAGAACCGCTCGTTCGATCATTACTTCGGACACCTGCGCGGTGTGCGCGGCTACAACGACCGTTTCCCGATTCCGCTGCCGAACGGCAAGCCGGTGTGGTACCAGCCGTCGAAGGAAGACCCGACGAAGCCCGTGCTGCCGTTCCGGCTCGACACGAAGACGACCAGCGCGCAGTGCCTCGGCGCGCTCGACCACTCGTGGGCGAAGACCCACGCGGCGATCGACGGCGGCCGCTACGACCAGTGGCCCGCGAACAAGACCGACATGACGATGGGCTATCACGTGCGCGAGGACATCCCGTTCCACTACGCGCTCGCCGATGCGTTCACCGTGTGCGACAACTACTTCTGCTCGCTGCCGGGGCCGACGCACCCGAACCGCTCGTACCTGATGACGGGCACGGTCGACCCGACCGGCAAGTTCGGCGGCCCGCTGCTCGACAACGCCGACTACGTCGACGGCGACCTGCCGCCCGCGTACCAGCTGCTGTCGTGGACGACCTTCCCCGAACGGCTCGAGGCGCACGGCGTGTCGTGGCAGATCTACCAGCAGGGGCTCACGTGGGCCGATCCGTACAACGGCAACTACGGCACGAACATCCTGCAGAACTTCACGAACTTCATCAACGCGAAGCCGGGCTCGTCGCTGTACCAGCGCGCGCAGACGGTGCGCACGCTCGACAACCTGAAGGACGACGTGATCAACGACCGGCTGCCGCAGGTGTCGTGGCTGCTGCCGCCCGCCGCGTTCTCCGAGCATCCGAAATACACGCCGGCTTATGGCGCGAACTACACGTCGCAGATCCTCGACGCGCTCACGGCGAATCCGGACGTATGGGCGAAGACCGTGCTGTTCATCATGTACGACGAGAACGACGGCTTCTTCGATCACATCGTGCCGCCGCAGCCGCCGACGTCGGCCGCGCAGGGCGCATCGACCGTGACCACCGACGGCGAACTGCACACGGTCGTGAATCCCGGCCGCGGTGGCAGCTACACGGCCGACGGCCTGCCGTACGGCCTCGGGCCGCGCGTGCCGATGACGGTCGTGTCGCCGTGGTCGAAAGGCGGCTTCGTGTGCTCGCAGGTGTTCGACCATACGTCGGTGATCCGCTTCATCGGCGAACGCTTCGGTGTCGACGAGCCGAACATCACGCCGTGGCGCCGGACCGTCTGCGGCGACCTCACCGCCGCGTTCGACTTCCGCTCGTCCGACGCGTCGTTTCCGACGCTGCCCGACACGAGCCAGTACCGCTCGATCGCCGACCAGCAATGCACGTCGCAACCCGCGCCGACCGTGCCCGCGATGCCGTCGCCGATCGATCCGCAGGAGCCCGGCGTGCGGCCGGCCCGCGCGCTGCCGTACGAACTGCACGTGAACGCGAGCATCTACGGCGGCAACACGCTGCGCATCGAGTTCGCGAACCGCGGCAACCAGGGCGCGCACTTCCAGGTGTACGCGACGAACCGCACCGACGGCCCGTGGCGCTACACGGTCGGCGCGCGCCGCGTGCTGCACGCGGACTTCGACCTGACGGAGACGAACGGCGCGTATGCGTTCTCGGTGTACGGGCCGAACGGCTTCGTGCGGATGTTCGCGGGCAACGTGTCGGCCGCGACGGCGCGCCGCCGCAACCATGCGCAGCCGGAAGTGAAGGCCGGCTACGACATCGCGAACGGCAACCTGTACCTGAAGCTGCGCAACCATGGCGCGGGCCACGTGACGCTCATGCTGGCCGACAACGCATACGGCACGCCCGCGCGCCAGGTGACGCTGCACGGCGGCGACGAACACGTCGAGCAGTGGGCGCTCGCGTCGAGCCATCACTGGTATGACGTGACGGTGAGCGACGGCGCGAACGGCACGTTCTCGCGCCGCTTCGCGGGCCACGTCGAGAACGGCCGGCCGAGCTACTCGGATCCGGCCGCGGTGCGGCCCGTTTCCGCGTCGTAAGCCCGGCGGCACGACGCCGGCGGCACGACGGTGCGCGGCCCGCGCCGCGCAGCGCGTGCGCGTGAGTGTCAGATCGCGTGCGTGAGCGCGCGGTCGACGCGCGCGGCGTCGAAGCCGTCGTCCGGGTCGCGAAAACGCAGCGGCGCCGCGCAGTGCACCAGCGTGTCGATGAAGGACTTCGCGCGCGGCCACGGCCCGAAGCCGGCCGCGGTGTTGATGTGTCCGGCGTCGCCGAGATTGACGAATGCGCTGCCGAGCCGCTGCGCGAGCGTGCGCGCATCGGCGAGCGGCATCCACGGATCGGTCTCGCTGCCGATCACGATCGACGGCACCGCGAGCCGGCGCGCGTCGAACGGCCCGGCGAACGTGAATTTCTTCGGGCTGGCCGGTGCGACAAGCAGCACGCCCGCGACGTCGGCCGCCAGCGGCCATTGCGCAAGCGCATGCGCGGCCGCGAGGCAGCCGAAGCTGTGCGCGGCCAGCACGAACGGGCCGCGCTCGCGCTCGAGCAGCCCGCGCACGGACTGCGCCCAGCGCGCGAGATCGGGGGCATCCCAGTCGGCCTGTTCGACCCGCAGCGAACGCGAGAACTGCCGCTCGAGCCAGGTCTGCCAGTGGGCGCCTTCGCTGCCGTGCAGGCCCGGAACGGTCACGAGCCGCGGCGGCCACGCCGATTTGCTGCATGCGCGCATGATTGCCCTCGCTTGCTTTGCTTGGAGACGAGATTCGATTGTGGCGTGCCGCGCGCGGCGGCCGAACCAATATTTTGTGCTTTGCTTTTGCGCGGGACAGCCGCCGGCACGGGCCGCGCGGTGCGGGCTGGCCGTCTCGCGGCGGCGCAACGCGCCGCGAAACCGTAGAATGTGGGCTTCCCGCTTGCCTTGCATCGGATCGAACCGGGCGCCGCCGCGCCGGTTCCGATCGACAGGAGACGCCCGATGTCCGCTACGCCCGCCGGCGCGCTGCGCCCGTTCCATCTCGCCTTTCCCGTGTCGAGCCTCGCCGACGCGCGCGCGTTCTACGGCGGCCTGCTCGGCTGCCCCGAGGGCCGCAGCTCGGAACACTGGGTCGACTTCGATTTCTTCGGGCACCAGCTCGTCGCGCACCTCGCGCCGGACGAAACCGGCAAGAGCGCGGTGAACCCGGTCGACGGCGACGACGTGCCCGTCCGCCATTTCGGCGTCGTGCTGTCGATGGATGAATGGCATGCGCTCGCCGACAAGCTCAAGGCCGCGCACACGCGCTTCGTGATCGAGCCGCACATCCGCTTCAAGGGCGAGGTCGGCGAGCAGGCGACGATGTTCTTCCTCGATCCATGCGGCAACGCGCTGGAATTCAAGGCGTTCGCCGACATCGGCCAGCTGTTCGCGAAGTAGGCGCATGAAGATCCTGTTCTACTCGCCGCATCAGGAAGCCGACGCGTGGCGCGGCGCGATCGCGCGGGCGCTGCCCGAGGCCGAGTTGCGCGCCTGGCAGCCGGGCGACACGGGCGCCGCCGACTACGCGCTCGTATGGCGCGCGCCGCGCGAGCTGTTCGCGCCGCGCGACGGCCTGCGCGCGATCTTCAATCTGGGCGCGGGCGTCGACGCGCTGCTCGCGCTCGACCGCGCGCACCCCGGCACGCTGCCGCGCGACGTGCCGCTGGTGCGCCTCGAGGATTCGGGCATGGCGCGGCAGATGATCGAATACGTGACGCACGCGGTGCTGCGCTACCTGCGCCGCTTCGACGAATACGACGCGCTGCAGCGCGAGCGCCGCTGGCAGCCGCTCGAACCGCATCCGCGCGCGAGTTTCACCGTCGCGGTACTCGGTCTCGGCGTGCTCGGCGCGCAGGTCGCGCAGGCGCTCGCGGCGCTCGGCCTGCCGGTGCGCGGCTACAGCCGCAGCCCGAAACGGCTCGACGGTGTCGAGACCTTCGCGGGCGACGACGCGCTCGACGCGTGCATCGACGGCGCGAAGGTGCTCGTGAACCTGCTGCCGAGCACGCGCGATACCGACGGGATCCTGTCGGCACGAACCTTCGCCAGGCTGGCGCCGGGCGCGTACCTGGTGAACGTCGCGCGCGGCGCGCATCTCGTCGAGGCCGACTTGCTCGACGCGCTCGCGAGCGGCCGGATCGCCGCCGCAACGCTCGACGTGTTCCAGCATGAGCCGCTGCCCGTCGACCACCCGTTCTGGCACGCGCCGCGCATCACGATCACGCCGCACAGCTCGGCCGAGACGCTGCGCGACGAAGCCGTCGAGCAGATCGCCGGCAAGATCCGCGCGCTCGAGCGCGGCGAGCGCGTCGGCGGCATCGTCGACTACGCGCGCGGCTACTGAATTCCGCTTATACAAAACTGGAGACAACCATGACGTTCCCCACCGCCGTCAAGATCGTCGAAGTCGGCCCGCGCGACGGGCTGCAGAACGAAAAGACCTTCGTGCCGACCGACGTGAAGATCGCGCTCGTCGACCGGCTGTCGCGCGCCGGCTTCCGCAATATCGAGGCCGCGTCGTTCGTGTCGCCGAAATGGGTGCCCCAGATGGCCGACGGCGCCGACGTGATGGCCGGCATCGAGCGTCGCGCGGGCACCGTGTATTCGGTGCTCACGCCGAACCTGAAAGGCTTCGAGAACGCGGTCGCCGCGCGCGCCGACGAAGTGGTGATCTTCGGCGCGGCGAGCGAGGCGTTCTCGCAGCGGAACATCAACTGCAGCATCGCCGAGAGCATCGCGCGCTTCGAGCCGGTCGCGAAGGCCGCGAAGGATGCCGGCCTGCGGCTGCGCGGCAGCGTGTCGTGCGCGCTCGGCTGCCCGTACCAGGGCGAGGTGCCGGTCGCCTCGGTCGTCGACGTCGTCGAACGCTTCGCCGCGCTCGGCTGCGACGAGATCGACATCGCCGACACGATCGGCGTCGGCACGCCGAAGCGCACGCGCGAAGTGCTCGAAGCGGTCACCCGCGTGTTCCCGCGCGAGCGGCTGTCGGGCCACTTCCACGACACCTACGGCCAGGCGCTCGCGAACATCTACGCGGCGCTGTTCGAAGGGATCGAGATCTTTCACGCGTCGGTCGCCGGCCTCGGCGGCTGCCCGTATGCGAAGGGCGCGACCGGCAACGTCGCGACCGAGGACGTGCTGTACCTGATGCAGGGCCTCGGCATCGACACCGGCATCGACCTCGCGCAGGTGGTCGCCGCCGGCGACTTCATCTCCAACGCGATCGGCCGCGCGAACGTGTCGCGCGCCGGTCGCGCGCTGCTCGCCAAGGCGCAGAGCGCGGCCGACACGCCGAGTTGCGTCTGACCCCAACACTGACGGATTCTCCATGACGACACCCGCTTCATTCGACTCTCTCCCCGACTCCGCGCGACGCGTCGCGCTGCTGCTGCGCGAACGCGGGCACGCGAAAGGGATCGTGATGCTCGCCGAAACCGGCAAGACCTCCGCCGAGGCTGCGGCCGGGCTCGGCTGCGAGGTCGCGCAGATCGCGAAGTCGATCCTGTTTCGCCGCGAATCGGACGGCGCGCCGGTGCTCGTCGTCGCGAGCGGCGTGAACCGCGTCGACGAGAAGAAGGTCGCCGCGCAAGTTGGCGCGGTCGGCCGCGCCGATGCGAAATTCGTGCGCGACAACACCGGCTACGCGATCGGCGGCGTCTGCCCGATCGGCCATCTCGTCGAACCGGTCACGCTGATCGACGCCGACCTGCTCGAACTGGACAGCCTGTGGGCGGCCGCCGGCCATCCGCACGCGGTGTTCAACCTGTCGCCGCAGGAACTCGTCTCGCTGACGGGTGCGCCGGTCGCCGACGTCGCGCTGCGCAACGACGCATGAGCGACACGCCGGTATCGGTCGGCACGGTCGCGTCGCCGTGCACCGACGTATGCAGGATCGATCCGCGCACCGACTGGTGCGCGGGCTGCCTGCGCACGCGCGACGAAATCAAGGGATGGCGCGCGTCCGACGACGACGCGAGGCGCGCGTTGCTCGCGCGGCTCGACGCGCGGCGGCGCCTGCTCGCGCGGAGCGGCGCATAAAAAAATGCCGTTCGGCCTGCTTGGCGAACGGCATGAGATCGGAATCCTGTGAACGTGATCAACGTCACAGCCCGCATCATACGAGCGACGCTGCGGCGTTGCATCGGGTGTTTCCCTACAACTTCTTACAGCGTTTTTCACACGCAACCTGCGTTCCCGGGCGCGGCGCCAGCGGGCGTCGGCAACCTGCCGTAGCGGCGATCCAAATCGCACGACCGTTTCAGTTGCCGACCGCCGCGCGACGCGCGGGCACGATGCGCCAGCCGAGATTCACGCCGGCCGCCGCGAGCAGGATCAGCAGCGCGCCGAGCACCTGCGTCCACGCGAGCGTCTGCCCGAACGCGATGCGATCGACGATGATCGCGACGACCGGATAGACGAACGACAGCGCGCCCGTCATCGCGACCGGCAGCTTCTGGATCGCACCGTACAGCAGCACATACATCACACCGGTGTTCACGACGCCGAGCACGACGAGATCGAGCCACTGCGCGGCCGTCGCGGGCAACGTGCCGAAGTGCGCGAACGGCGCGAGCAGCACGATGCCGAGGCCGGCCTGCAGCAGCGCGAGCAGGTGCGGCGGCGTGCCCTTCAGGTGCTTCGTGATGATCGACGACACCGCGTACAGGAACGCCGCGCCGAGCGACAGCGCGACGCCTTCGAGATATTCGCCGGGCACCGCGAGCACGGCCGGCTCGACGCGTACCACGCACACGAGCCCGATGAAGGCGAGCGCGAGCCACGCGATCGTCGACGCGCTGATCCGTTCGCGGAACACGATCGCGCCGAGCGCGACGAGCATGAACGGCTGCGTGTTGTAGACGGCGGTCGCCATCGAGATCGACGCGCGCGAATACGCGGCAAACAGCAGCAGCCAGTTTGCAACGATCGCGATGCTGCCGAGCGCCGCGAGCGCAAGCATGCGCGGCGAGAACAGCGCGCGACGCAGGAAGCCGAGCGCCGCGCAGACGATCGCGAGCGTCGCGGCGCCGAACAGGCAGCGGAAGAACACGACGTTGGTGAGCGGTTGCTGCGACGACATCACGAGCCAGCCGATCGTGCCGGACATCATCATCGCGACGACCATCTCGGCGGCACCGCGGCGGATTTCGTTCGAGGCCATCATGGACTCCGTTTGACGAGAGGGGATGGCTTCGATTCTAGGAACTTGCTTTCCGTGCATCCACGACTAAACTGAAGCGAAACCACCGATTCACCTTCGAAAGCAAAGCGATCATGGCGAAACGCCTTTCCCCGCCCGCCGTCGCGTCGCTGGACGCAACCGACCGCGCGATCCTCGCGGCCCTCGCCGAGGATGCGCGCATCGCCACCAGCGAGCTGGCGCGACAGATCGGGCTGTCGGCGCCCGCGACCGCCGACCGCGTGCGACGGCTCGAAGCGCAGGGCGTGATCGCGGGTTTCACCGTCGAACTCGACCCGCGCGCGCTCGGCTACACGCTGCAGGCGATCGTGCGCGTGAAGCCGCTGCCGGGGCAGCTGCATCTCGTCGAGGAAGTGTTGCGGCGGATTCCGGAATTCGTCGAATGCGACAAGGTGACCGGCGAGGACTGCTTCATCTGCCGGCTCTATCTACGCACGATCGAGCACCTTGACGACATCCTGTCGAAGGTGACGGAGCGCGCGGAAACGAGCACGGCGATCGTGAAATCGACGCCGGTGCCGCGCCGCCTGCCGCCGCTCGTCGACGACGACACCGCCACGCGCCGCTGATCGCCGGCGCGCGGCACGCCCCGCGCGGCCCGCGGCGGCCGGCGCCGCTCACGCGGCCGCGTCGCGTGCCTCGAAGAACGCGAGCATCTCGTCGAGCAGCGCGACGGGTGCCTCCTCCGCGATGTAGTGCCCGCAGTCGAGCGCGCGGCCGCCGACGTCGCGCGCGACGCGCCGCCATTCGCCGAGCGGATCGAAGCAGCGCCCGACGACCCCGTGCTCGCCCCACAACACACGCAGCGGGCACGCGACCTTGTTGCCGCGCTCGAGATCCGCGCGGTCGTGCTCGAGATCGATCGTCGCCGACGCGCGGTAGTCCTCGCACATCGCATGCACCGCGCCCGGCTGCGCGAGCGCGGCGCGATACGCGGCGAGCGCCTCCGGCGCGAACGGCGCGAGCCCGGCGGACCGGTTGCCCATCACGCGCTCGATGTATGCATCGGTGTGGCCTTCGATCAGCGTTTCGGGGAGCGGCGCCGGCTGGATCAGGAAGAACCAGTGAAAATACGCGGTCGCGAACGCGCGGTCCGTCTGCTCGTACATCGCGAGCGTCGGCGCGATGTCGAGCAGCATCATCCGCTCGACGGCCGCCGGATGATCGAGCGCGAGCCGGTGCGCGACGCGCGCGCCGCGATCGTGTGCGCAGACGTGGAATTGCTCGAAGCCGAAATGCCGCATCACGGCGACCTGGTCGGCCGCCATCGCGCGTTTCGAATACGGCGCGTGCCGCGCGTCGCTCGGCGGCTTGCCCGACGCGCCGTAGCCGCGCAGGTCGGTCGCGATCACCG
The DNA here is from genome assembly GCF_001524185.1 of Burkholderia sp. FL-7-2-10-S1-D7. NCBI lineage: Bacteria > Pseudomonadati > Pseudomonadota > Betaproteobacteria > Burkholderiales > Burkholderiaceae > Burkholderia > Burkholderia sp. FL-7-2-10-S1-D7. The sequence goes on from NZ_LOWY01000092.1 coordinate 27,341, forward strand.
TGAAGTGATCCGCCAGCGTCGCGGCGACGCGATGCCAGATCATGTGGGTCTGCGGATGGCCGTGCAGCAGCAGAAGCGGCGGCCCCGCGCCTCCTTTGACACCGAAGATGTCGGTGTCCTGCACCGTCACGCGAAACGATGCAAACGCCTCAAACGACATGGTTTGTTTCTCGTTGGTTTGTTATGGCGGCTATTGTAGGAGCGTGCGGCCGGCCGCTGCGCGCGGCAGATGCCCGAATGCGTAGAAAGAGAACACTCACTCGATTGTCGCCATGCCGCGCCGTTTGCTAAGCTCGCGTAGAATCGCACGACCGTTCGTATTAATATGGGCGACTCGCTGCACCGCTACACTCGAAGCACCGTTCGACCGCCAAGCATGGATGCCGGCATCGGCGCGACCGCGCCGCATCCGGCCGCCCCCTCGAGACTGGAGACATCACATGGCATTGCCCGCCGTCCTGCAGAACCTGACGCTGCCCGTCATCGCGTCGCCGATGTTCATCGTCAGCTACCCCGAACTCGTGCTCGCGCAGTGCAAGGCGGGTATCGTCGGATCATTTCCCGCGCTCAACGCCCGCCCCGCCGAACTGCTGGACGAGTGGCTCACGCAGATCCAGTCCGAGCTTGCCGACCACAAGGCGAAGCACCCGGATGCGGTGATCGGCCCGATCGCGGTCAACCAGATCGTCCATCAGTCGAACGTACGGCTCGAGCATGACGTGCGCGTATGCGTCGAGCACAAGGTGCCGATCTTCATCACGAGCCTGCGCGCGCCGGCGCGCGAGATCGTCGACGCCGTGCACAGCTACGGCGGCATCGTGCTGCACGACGTGATCAACCTGCGCCACGCGCAGAAGGCGCTCGAAGCCGGCGTCGACGGGCTGATCCTCGTCGCGGCCGGCGCGGGCGGCCACGCGGGCACGACGTCGCCGTTCGCGCTCGTCGGCGAAGTCCGCAAGATCTTCGACGGTCCGATCGTGCTGTCCGGCTCGATCGCGAACGGCGGCTCGATCCTCGCCGCGCAGGCGATGGGCGCCGACTTCGCGTACATGGGCACGCGCTTCATCGCGACGCAGGAAGCGCACGCGGTCGACGACTACAAGCGCGCGATCCTCAACGCGAAATCGTCCGACATCGTCTACACGAACCTCTTCACCGGCGTGCACGGCAACTACATCCGCGAGAGCATCGAGAAGGCCGGCCTCGATCCGGACGCGCTGCCGGAATCCGACAAGACGAAGATGAATTTCGGCGGCGACAAGACGAAGGCGTGGAAGGACATCTGGGGTGCCGGCCAGGGCGTCGGCCTGATGGACGACCTGCCGAGCGTCGGCACGCTCGTCGAGCGGCTCAAGCGCGAGTACGACGACGCGAAGGCACGGCTCGGCATCGCACGCTGACGCAGGCGGCGGGTTGCGTCACCGCCGCGCATGACGTCGGACAAAAACAAAAAGCGCGAACCGCAACGGCTCGCGCTTTTTTCATGTCCGCCCGCGGGCGGCCGACGCCGCTCAGCTCGCGCGCTTGATCCGCGTGATCGGCAGCACGCGCAGGCGCGACTCGATCGACGGGCACAGCGACTGTCCTTCGAAGCGTGCGGCAAGGAAGTCGACGAACGAGCGCACCTTCGCGGACACGTGGCGGCGGCTCGCATACACCGCGTAGATCGGCGCCTCGTGCGGCGGCACCGCGTCGAGCAGCACCGGCACGAGGCGGCCGGATTCGATGTCGTCGCCGATCACCTCGGTGCCGAGCAGCGCGATGCCCGCACCCGCGAGCACCGCCGCGCGCAGCCCCTCGAGATGGTTCACGATCAGGTTGCCGTTCAGGTTCACGCGTGACGCGGCGGCCGCGTCGATCATCAGCGAATCGAGCATCGTCGAATTCGAATCGCGGCGCAGGTAATTGTGATGCGCGAGATCGGCGATCGTCTGCGGCGTGCCGTGCTTCTCGAGATACTCGGGCGACGCGACCAGCAGGATGTGCGCGGTCGCGATCTGGCGCGCGACCAACGACGACGATTTCAGCCCGTTCGGCGCCGCGCGCACCGCGACGTCGTAGCCTTCCTCGATCAGGTCGACCACGCGATCGGACAGCGTCATGTCGACGGTCACGTCCGGGAACCGGCCCGCATAATCGGTGACGGCCTGCATCACGTGCCGCAATCCGAACGCGGACAGCGACGTCACGCGCAGGCGGCCCTGCGGCACGACGCTCGCGGCGCCGACCGCCTGTCCGGCTTCGTCGAGTTCCGACAGCGCCTGCACGAGGCGCTCATAGTATTCGCGTCCCGCCTCGGTCGGCGCGACACGTCGTGTCGTGCGATGCAGCAGCCGCGCGCCGAGCTGCTGCTCGAGATGCATCACGTGCTTGCTCGCCATCGCTGCCGACATCTGCATGCGCTCGGCCGCGCCGACGAAGCTGCCCACTTCGACGACGTAGCGAAACACATTCATGCTGACGAGGGTATCCATCGAACTAGCTCGTAATGACGGGGGAATGGTGCAATTACGAGATAGGGTAACAAAGGCGAGGAAACAGAAAGGTCAACAAAAGCAAAACGGCGCCGCGAGTGGCGGCGCCGTTCCGTTTCGTTTCGGGCGGGAAAACATGCAGCCGGCACGCGCGATTTTCGCGCGCGGCCGGCGCACCGATCGCACGTGCGCGTCAGAACTTCGCGCGGATGCCTGCGCCGAACGTGTTGCCGGTCGACAGGCTGCTGATGTGGTCGTTCATGTACGCGGCGTAGACGTCCGTGCGCTTGGACAGCGGATAGTCGTAGCCGACGGCCCAGGTCTGGCGCGTCTGGTCGAGGCCGCCGGCATCGCGCGAATACGCATACGACGCCATCGCGTTGCCGACGCCGAGCGGCACCGACACGCCGCCCTGCGCGGTGTTCACGTGCCAGCTGCCCGCAACCTGGTCATTCTTCGTATACATGTACTGGCCGAACAGCTTCACGAAATTCAGGTCGTAGGTCGCGCCGACCAGCGCGATGCCCTGGCTCTTCATGCCGGTCACGAGCGCGCTCAGGTCCTGCGGGCCGTTGTTGAAGTTCACGTACTGGTAGACGGCGGTCGCCGCGAACGGGCCGTTCGCGTAATTGAACTGCGCGCTCCATTTCTTCGAGCGGTTGTCGCCGGCCGTGTTGCCGAGCGCGTACATCGCCGCGAAATTAAGGCCGCCGAACGAAGGCGACGTGTACGACAGCGCGTTGTTCCAGCCCGAATCGCCGACCGCGCCCTGGTCGCTCGGATAGGTCGGGAACGTGCCGAGGCCGAGGAACACGTGGTACACCATCGGCGAGAAGGTGTACGAATCGTAGAACGGGTTAAACAGGATCGTCGACAGGAACAGGTGGGTCGTCAGGCGGCCGGCCGTCACCGTGCCGTACGGCGAGCTGACGCCGACGTATGCGTTGCGCGCGAAGAACGTGTCGCCCTGGAAGCGGCCGAACTGGCCGTTCTGCGCACGGAAGAAGCTTTCCAGCGTGAAGATTGCCTTGTAGCCGTTGCCCAGATCCTCTGCGCCGTGCAGGCCCCAGTACGACGTCGACATCCCGCCGCCCGACACGTTCCATGCGCGATCGCCGCCCGGGAACTTGGTTGCGCCGACCCATTCGTCAACCTGACCGTAGAGCGAGACGCTCGACTGCGCGTGGACGGGTACGGTTGCGGCCACGCAGGCGGCCGCGGCGATCAGCTTGACGGACGTGCGCGACGCACGGCGAGCGAATGCTTTCATGGGATCTCCAGGTTGTCGAATGTCGATAAGTGGCGCGAGCGTTGTTTTTGGAGCCGATTGCTTGCGTCGTATGGGGCGCAGCCATCTTTACGGATCGTGCGTCCGGTCAAAATTGCGCACACTTATTGCGGGTATAGCGGCGGCATTAACTTCGCGGAATCGGCACATGGCCAGGCACGCGGCAGCGGCTCCGCGCGGAGCGCGGCACGCGCCGGGACGCCCGCGGGGCGCGCGCGTGCCGGGCGCGAAAGATAGCGCAATGCGGCGGGAAAATCAGCGGAAATGTGTGTGCGACTGTGGCGAATTCGCATCACAGCCGGCGGGGGACGAACGCGCGAGCGCTCAGTTTCGGTAGAACGGGGAGAAAAACGGCGAGTGGGCAGGTCCTTCCTGCGCGCGGGGGGGCGGCATCGGACGGCCGCCGCGCTCCTCGTTGTAGCGCGCGACGTCGGCGCGGATCGAGCCGGCACGCAGCGGAACGTTGCCGCCGCCCGGCGGGCGCGGCATCTGGCGGGAGTCGGCGCTGATCGGACGATACGGGCTTTGCGCGGCGTAATGGCCATAGGACGGCGTCGGCCGCAGCCCCCAGCGGGAACCGTAGCTGCTCACGCCGCCGGCACGCGCGCCGCCCGGCGGCAGCGCCCGGCGCCACGCCGGCGCGTTGCCGGCCGGCTGGCCGTATGCGCGCATGTCGCCACCACCGAAACCGTGACCGAAACCGTGGCCGCCGCCAAGCGCCTGACCGCCGTGCGGCGGTTGCGCGAGCGCGAGCGGCATCAGCAGCGCGCTGAGCACGCCTGCCACCCATCGTCCGACCTTCAGTTTCACCCGTTCCGTCATCATTCAGTGCCTGTTGCAGCTCGCCGCCGGTTGTTTCCGGCCGACGCAAGCCTTTCAGCAGTAATTTATGAGCGGCCCGAAACGGTGTCGAGCCAAAAAGTGTTAGGTCGCCGGCATCGGTGTAACACCATGTTACTGCTAGGTTTTTTCACTTGATGGCGTACTCGCGGCAGAACATTCTTCTGCCGTTTTGCGCATCGGCCGCCTCCGCAGACGCCCGCCGTCACATGTAGCCGATTCATCAATCGATTCACACAATGAATTTGTGTATTGAATGACCAACCGGGACAATATCGGTTTCGCGCGCGACATGCGCGCCTGCCGCTTCCGAATCAAGATTCCCGATGGCCCGTCCCCGTTTTCTTCCCGACAACTTCACGCTCGCGCTCGTCGGCACCGTCGTGCTCGCGAGCCTGCTGCCGTGCCGCGGCCCGGCCGCCCATGCGTTCAACTGGGCGACCAACATCGCGGTCGGCCTGCTGTTCTTCCTGCACGGCGCGAAGCTGTCGCGCGAAGCTGTCGTCGCGGGCGCGACCCACTGGCGGCTGCATGCGGTCGTGCTGCTCAGCACGTTCGCGCTGTTCCCGCTGCTCGGCCTCGCGCTGAAGCCCGTGCTGCAGCCGCTCGTCACGCCCGCGCTCTACGCCGGCGTGCTGTTTCTGTGCACGCTGCCGTCGACAGTCCAGTCGTCGATCGCGTTCACGTCGATCGCGAAGGGCAACGTGCCGGCCGCCGTATGCGCGGCGTCCGCGTCCAGCCTGCTCGGCATCTTCGTGACGCCGGCGCTCGTCGGGCTGATGATCACGTCGCAGTCGGCCGCGGCCGCGTCGCCGTGGAGCACCGTCGGGAGCATCGTGATGCAGCTGCTCGTGCCGTTCGTCGCCGGCCAGCTGCTGCGGCCCGTGATCGGCGGCTGGATCGAACGCAACCGCGGCGTGCTGCGCTTCGTCGACCAGGGCTCGATCCTGCTCGTCGTCTACGTCGCGTTCAGCGAGGCCGTGAACCAGGGGCTGTGGCACCAGATGCCGGCGCGCGCGCTCGGTGGCCTGCTGGTCGTCAACGTCGTGCTGCTCGTGATCGCGCTGGTGCTGACCACGTTCGTCAGCAAGCGGCTCGGCTTCAACCGCGCCGACCAGATCACGATCATCTTCTGCGGCTCGAAGAAGAGCCTCGCGGCCGGCGTGCCGATGGCGAAGGTAATCTTCTCCGCGCAGGCGGTCGGCGCGATCGTGCTGCCGCTGATGCTGTTCCACCAGATCCAGTTGATGGCGTGCGCGGCGCTCGCGCAGCGCTGGGGGGCGCGCGACATGCGCGGCGAGCGCGACGGCGACGAGGGGGCGGCCGGTGCCGGACGCGGTGCGCTGAGCGCGGGCAAGCGCTGACGCGGGAGGCTGCGCGGCCGGCACGGCTGGCCGCGCGGGTGCATTCGCGTCTTTCTCGTTCCGTTTCCTCCGCCTCCTCCGCCTCCTCCGCTTCCTCCACTCCCTCCGTCGCACCGCCCCGCCGCCCACCCAACGCGACGCATGCACCATCAACGCGCATCGCGTCACGAAATCTTCATTCAACTCTTCGCGCGCGCTGCCGTTAAATTCGGGCGTCCCGTCGCCTCGGCCGCCCCGCCCCTCGCCCATGCCCGCGCCCCATCCCGACTCGTCCACCGCCGCCACCACGCGCCTGATCGTGGAGCGTGCGCTCGCGGCCGTGTTCCAGCCGATCGTAGACCTCGGGTCGGGGACGGTCGTCGGCTATGAAGGCCTGATCCGCGGCCCGCGCGGCACCGACCTCGAGGCGCCCGCCGCGCTGTTCGCGCAGGCCGCGCGCGAAGGCGCGACCATCGCGCTCGAACAGGCCGCCGCGCTCACCTGCCTCGACGCGTTCGCGGCGCTCGGCTGCGACGGCAAGCTGTTCCTCAATTTCAGCGCCGGCACGATCCTGCAGCTCGCCAGCGAACGCGAACGCGCGCGCCAGTTTCTCGGCCGCGCGCGGATCAGCGCCGAGCGCATCGTGATCGAGCTGACCGAGCAGAACGCGATACTGGACGTCGCGCACATCGGGCCGGCGGTCGCGTCGCTGCGCGACGCCGGCATCCAGTTCGCGCTCGACGACTACGGCACAGCCAACGCGAGCATGAACCTGTGGCTGCGCCTGCAGCCGGACGTCGTGAAGGTTGACCGCTTCTTCATCCACGACATCTCGCGCGACCCGCTCAAGTTCGAGGCCGTGAAGGCCATGCAGCACTTCGCGCAGGCGAGCGGCGCGCGACTGATCGCGGAGGGCATCGAGAACGAATGCGACCTGATCGTCGTGCGCGACATGGGCATCTGCTGCGTGCAGGGCTTCCTGCTCGGCCGGCCGGACGCGCAGCCGTCGCGGGTCGTCGCGCCGGCCGCGCGCGATGCGATCCGCGCGCCGCACATCGCGGTGTTTCCCGGCGCGACGCGCACCGTGCGGCCGGCCGGCACGATCGCCGCGAAAATGCTCGTCTCCGCGCCGCCGCTGCCGCGCGACGCGACCAGCAACGACGTGCTCGACCTGTTCAACCGGATGCCCGACCTGCATGCCGTCGCGCTCGTCGAACACGGGCGGCCGGTCGCGCTCGTGAATCGCCGCGGCTTCATCGACCGCTTCGCGCTGCCGTATCACCGCGAGGTGTTCGGAAAGAAACCCTGCCTGCAGTTCGCGAACGATGCGCCGCTGATGATCGACAACGCGACGACGTTCGAGCAACTCGCGACGCTGCTCGCGAGCCACGACCAGCGCTATCTCGCGGACGGCTTCGTGATCACCGAACACGGCCGCTACGTCGGGCTCGGCACCGGCGAGAGCCTCGTGCGTGCGGTGACCGAGATGCGCATCGAAGCCGCGCGCTACGCGAACCCACTGACCTTCCTGCCCGGCAACATCCCGATCAGCGCGCACATCGACCGCCTGCTCCAGCGCGACGCCGGCTTTCATGCGTGCTACGTCGACCTGAACCAGTTCAAGCCGTTCAACGACCAGTACGGCTACTGGCAAGGCGACGAGGTGCTGAAGTTCGCCGCGACGGTGCTGGCCGGCGTGTGCGACCCGCAGCGCGACTTTCTCGGGCACGTCGGCGGCGACGATTTCCTCGTGCTGTTCCAGCACGACGACTGGCACGTGCGCGCGACCGACGCGATCGCGCGCTTCAACGAAGGCGCGCAGCGCTTCTACACGCAGGCCGACCGGCAGGCAGGCGGGCTGCGCGGCGAGGACCGCTACGGCAACCCGGCGTTCTTCGGCTTCGTGACGATGGCGATCGGCGCGGTCGGCGTGCCGGCGGGTGCGCACGGCGCGATGCGCTATGGCAGCGACGAGATCGCGTCGGTCGCGGCGCTCGCGAAGCGGCGCGCGAAACAGCAGCCGGGCGGGCTCGCGGTCGTCGATCTCGATGCCGGCCGCGCGGCGCTGCGCGATCGCGGCGGGCCGCCGCACGCGGCGGTGGGCTGAACGGCGGGCGGTCGCCGGACGCAAGCGCGCTGCCGGCCGGTGCGGACGGCGGCGCCGGCGCCGCGCACCTGCGCCCACCCCCGATCGACTCCAGGCACCGGCCTGCCGCCCGTCCCTCGCGGACCGGGCATCCGAACGCGCGCGCCTCGTCCGCCGCACCGGCACCGCCCCGTTCCATACGATCACCTTGCCTTTTCCGCGTTTTGTTTAGTATTTTTAGTAACGTCGTTTTCGCAGATTAGCGCGTAAAAACCCGTTATTTCCGGGTATTCCCCGGTTATCCGGCCCGAATTTGGCGCTGTGTTTTACTATACAATCGCCAGCATCCTAAACAAACCGGACCCGAACGATGGGCACCACCATTCGCGACGTAGCGCGGGCGGCAGAGGTCTCGATCGGCACCGTCTCCCGCGCGCTGAAAAACCAGCCGGGCCTGTCGGAAGCCACGCGGGCGCGCATCGTCGAGATCGCGCAGCAGCTCGGCTACGACCCGGCGCAGTTGCGCCCGCGCATCCGCCGGCTCACCTTCCTGCTGCACCGCCAGCACAACCGCTTTCCCGCCAGCCCGTTCTTCTCGCACGTGCTGCACGGCGTCGAGGACGCGTGCCGCGAGCGCGGCATCGTGCCGACGCTGCTCACGGTCGGCCCGAACGACGACGTGCTGCGCCAGATGCGCCCGCACGCGCCCGACGCGATCGCGGTGGCCGGCTTCATCGAGCCCGAGACGATCGAGGCGCTCGCCGCGACCGGCCGGCCGCTCGTGCTGATCGACCTGTGGGCGCCCGGCCTGCGCTCGGTGAACATCGACAACGCAACGGGCGCGGCGCTCGCGATGCGCCACCTGCTCGCCATCGGCCGCACTCGGATCGCGTTCATCGGCGGCTCGGCCGCGCACTTCAGCATCGCGCAGCGCGCGATCGGCTACCGCCGTGCGTTCTTCGAGGCCGGAAGGCTGTTCGATCCCGCGTACGAAGTGACGATCGACGCCGGGCTCGACCCTGACACCGGCGCCGCGCGCGCGATGCAGCAGCTGCTCGACGCGCCCGGCCCGCGCCCGGACGCCGTGTTCGCGTACAACGACGCCGCCGCGCTGGCCGCGCAGCGCGTGTGCATCGCGCGCGGAGTGCGGATTCCGGAAGACATCGCGATCGTCGGCTTCGACGACATCCCGGCCGCCGCGCACGCGACCCCGCCGCTCACGACGCTCGCCGTCGACAAGGAAGCGCTCGGCCGCCGCGGCGTCGAACTGCTGCTCGCCGAATCGCCCGAGCACACCGAGATCTCCCTGCCCGTCGAACTGATCGTACGGGCCAGCAGCCAGCCCGCCGGCTCACCGGCACTCGATACCGCCACGGTCACCGAATCATGAACATGCCCCCGGTCCAATCCCGCACGGCCGCGCCGGCCGCCCACGCGCAAGCGACACCGTTCGTCGCGAGCTTCCGCGATCCGTCGTTCCTGCTGTCGCACATCGAGGACACGCTGCGCTTCTACGCGCAGAACGCGTTCGACCCGACGGGCGGCTTCTACCATTACTTCCGCGACGACGGCAGCATCTACAACCGCACGTCGCGGCACCTGGTCAGCAGCTGCCGGTTCGTCTTCAACTACGCGATGGCGTACCGGCATTTCGGCGATCCGCGCCACCTCGACTACGCACGCCACGGGCTGCGCTTCCTGCGCGACGCGCACTGGGATGAGGCGCTGCAGGGCTACGACTGGGAACTCGACTGGCGCGACGGCGCGAAGCGCGCGACGCTCGACGGCACGCGCCACTGCTACGGGCTCGCGTTCGTGCTGCTGGCGGCCGCGCACGCTGCGATGGCCGGCATCGATGAAGCGCGCGCGCTGATCGCGTCGACCTACGAGCTCGCCGAGCACCGCTTCTGGGACGCGGCCGCCGGCCTCTACGCGGACGACGCGACGCCGAACTGGAACGTGTCGTCGTACCGCGGCCAGAACGCGAACATGCACATGACGGAAGCGCTGCTCGCGGCGTACGAGGCGACCGGCCATCTCACCTATCTCGATCGCGCGGAAAAGCTCGCGACCCACATCACGCAGCGCCAGGCTTCGCTGTCGGGCGGCCTCGTGTGGGAGCACTACCATGCGGACTGGTCGGTCGACTGGGACTACAACAAGGAGGACAGCTCGAACATCTTCCGTCCGTGGGGCTTCCAGCCCGGGCACCAGACCGAATGGGCGAAGCTGCTGCTGATTCTGGAGCGGCACCGCCCGCTCGACTGGCTCGTGCCGCGCGCGGCCGAGCTGTTCGACGCGGCGCTCACGCATGCGTGGGACGCCGATCACGGCGGCCTCTGCTACGGCTTCGGCCCCGACTTCACGATCTGCGACCACAACAAGTATTTCTGGGTGCAGGCGGAAACCTTCGCGGCGGCCGCGATGCTCGGCGCGCGCACCGGCAGCGAGCGCTTCTGGGACTGGTACGACGAGATCTGGCGCTACAGCTGGGCGCATTTCGTCGATCACCGCTACGGCGCGTGGTACCGGATCCTCACCTGCGACAACCGCAAGTACAGCGACGAGAAGAGCCCGGCCGGCAAGACCGACTATCACACGATGGGCGCATGCTACGACGTGCTCGCGACCCTCGCGCGCGCGGCGCGCAGCGAGCCGACGCAATGAGCGGCGGCACCTTTCCGGCCTTCGTGTCGGCGGGCGACATCCTGACCGACATGGTGCGCGCGGGCGACGCGCAGTGGACCTCGGTGCCGGGCGGCGCCGGCTGGAACGTCGCGCGTGCGGTCGCGCGGCTCGGCGTGCCGAGCGCGCTCGCGGGGGCGATCGGCGAAGACTGCTTCTCCGACGTGCTGTGGCGTACCAGCGAGGCGGCCGGGCTCGACCTGCGCTTCCTGCAGCGGGTGCCGCGTGCGCCGCTGCTCGCGATCGTCCACGAGACACGGCCGCCCGCGTACTTCTTCATCGGCGAAGCGAGCGCGGATCTCGCGTTCGACCCGGCGCGGCTGCCGGCCGGCTGGGCCGGACACGTGAAGTGGGCGCACTTCGGCTGCATCAGCCTCGTGCGCGAACCGCTCGCGAGCACGCTCGTCGCGCTCGCGGCCGACCTGCACGCGCGCGGCGTGAAGATCAGCTTCGATCCGAACTACCGGAACCTGATGACGGCCGCGTACCGGCCGACGCTCGAGAAGATGGCCGCGCTCGCCGACCTGATCAAGGTGTCCGACGAGGACCTGCGCCACCTGTTCGGCGGCGACGGCCCCGATGCGGTCGCCGCGGTGCGCGCGCTGAATCCGCGCGCGGCCGTGCTCGTCACGCGCGGCGCGCAGGCGGCCACGCTTTACGCGGACGGCGACGTGCTCGAGGCCAGCCCGCCGCGCGTCGAGGTGGTCGACACCGTCGGCGCGGGCGACGCGTCGATCGGCGGCATGCTGTTCAGCCTGATGGCCGCGCCGCAGCGGTCGTGGCGCGAGCATCTCGCGTTCGCGCTCGCGGCGGGCGCCGCCGCGTGCCGGCATACGGGCGCGCATGCGCCGACGCTCGACGAGGTCGTCGCGCTGCTCGAACGGTGACGGGACGATGACGGCGCGCTGATCGGTCGCCGATTAGCGGCGCTGTACATGCTGCGCCGCAGTGCTACGATGAAGTGTCCTATTGCGGGAGAGGCACGATGGACACGAACACGTTCACGAAAGGCATCTACACGGCCAAGGCGCATACGCAGCACGCCGCCAACGGACAGTTCCAGGGTTACGTGATCCTCGCCCGGGACGACGGCGACGAGACGGAGAACATGCGCTACGACGTCCACACGACGAGTCCGAGCGAGGAAGAGGCGTTCGACGAAGCGAAGGCGCTCGCGCACCGGATCCTCGGCGAAATCGAGCTGTAACGCGCGAGCTGTAACGCGCGAACCGCGACGCGCCGAACCATCGCGCGCGCGCCGCGGCCCGGTCGCGGCGCGGTGCCGCATTCGGCGCTGCTCAGAGCAGCCGCGCCACCATCGACACCAGCATCGTCAGCACCAGCGTCGACATGAACGGGAACGGGTAGCGCCGACCGCCGAGCGTCAGCGTGACGTCGCCCGGCATCCGCCCGATGCCGAACTTGCCGAGCCACGGCCAGCAGCGCGTCAGGATCATCACCGCGACGAACGACGCCATCAGCCAGCGCAGCATCCCGGGCTCCCGGTCAGAGCGCGTGCGAGCGGTCGCCGCGCGCGAAGGCGTCGAGCGTGCCGTCGATCCCGCGCGAGAACGCGATCACCTTGAACAACTCGCCCATCTCCGCTTCCGAGATCAGCTTCTGCACCGCGTTCGCGGCCGGCAGGAACTGGTGGATGTCGGAAGGATCGATCGCGGCCAGCGCGTCGGTGATGCCCGCGTTCAACAGGAAGCGCGCCTGCGACGTGTAGCCGAGCAGGTCGGCGCCGGTCGCGACGCCCGCGTCGTAGATGCCGGTGAATTCGACGTGTGCGGTGATGTCCTGCAGCCCCGGGTACAGGAATGGGTCGTCATGCGCGTGATGGCGGTAGTGGCACATCAGCGTGCCGCGCTCGCGCTGCGGATGGTAGTACTCGTGCGCGGGGAACCCGTAGTCGACCAGCAGCACCGCGCCACGCCCGAGCATCGTACACACGGTACGCGTGAACGCCAGCGCGGCTTCGTGCGTCTCGGTCACGTAGCCGTCGTCGACGTCGAGCGTCGCGAGCACCGGCGGCAGGCCGGCCGCGCCGGCGGGCCGGTCGTCGAATACGAACGCGTGCCGCGCGTCGAGCGCGACGCCGCGCTCGAGCCACGCGCCGTCCGCCTTCGCGAAGAGGCGCACCGGCATCGCGTCGAGCACCTCGTTGCCGACCACGACGCCGTCGAAGCGCTCGGGCAGCGCGTCGAGCCAGCGCACCTTCGCGGCGAGCGCCGGCGCGGCCGCCGCAATCGTGTCGCGCTGCCGTTCGCGCAGTTCGCCGGACAGGTCGACGATCAGGTATTCGTCGAGCTCGACGCCGAGCGCATCGAGCGCCGCGAGCAGCCCGGCCGCGAGCTTGCCCGTGCCCGCGCCGAACTCCATCACGCGGCGCGTGCCGCTTGCCGCCAGCGCTTGCGCGACGGGATTCGCGAGCGTCTGCGCGAACAGCGGCGACAGCTCGGGGGCCGTCACGAAGTCGCTGCCGTCGTCGGCGCGGCGGCCGAACTTGCGCGCGCCGCCGCTGTAATAGCCGAGGCCGGGCGCATACAGCGCGCGCTCCATGAAGCGGTCGAACGGCAGCCAGCCGCCGGCCGCCGCGATCTCGTCGCGCAGTTGCGCGGCAAGGGTTTCGGACTGCGCGAGCGCGTCGGGGCCGGGAGCAGGTAAACTAGCGGGTTCGTGAGCTTTCGGGTTCATCCCGGCATTGTAAATGACCGTTTCAGCCGATACGTCGCCCCCGCGCATCGCGCTCGTCGCCGGCGCGCTGGGCAGCGCGGCCGACGCCGCGTCGCTCGGTCGTGCGCTCGCGACCGGATTCGCGCAGCACGGCTGGGACGTCGCGCTGCAGCGCAGCCCCGGCACGCCGCGCGCGGCCGCCGACGCGCTCGTCGCCGAGGTCGCCGCCCGCGGGCGCCGTGCAGCCGTGCTCGACGCCGATCTGGCCCTGGAAACCGACGCGGCCGCGCTCGTCGCCGCGTGTGCTGCGGCGCTCGGCCGGCCCGCCTGTGCGGTGTTCGTGAGTGCCTGCGCCGGTGCCGACGACGCGCACACCGTGGACGGCGCATCGCTCGCCGCTGCGCTCGCGCGCAACGTGACGGCGCCGCTCGCGCTGGCCCGGGCGCTCGCCGACGCGACGCCCGACGCCGCGCGTGACGACGAATCGCTGCGCGCCTGCGCGATCCACGTGCTGGATCAGGCCCTGTTTCACCCGGCGCCGGCGCAGTTGTCGCATGCGCTGATGCAGGCCGCGCTGCACCGCGCGACCTCCGCGCTGGCGCTGGCACTTGCGCCGAAGGTGCGCGTCGCGGCGCTCGTGCGCGGCCATGCGCCGCACGCGAACGACATCGCGGCGGCGGCCTGCTATCTCGCGAGCGCGCCCGGCGTCACGGGCGCGACGCTGACCGTCGACGGCGGCGAGCACCTGGTGCCGCCCGCCGCCGGCCCGAATGAATGAACTGCGCGGATCGCGCGGCGTGATCGCCGCCGCCCGCGCCGCTTTGCGTGCGCGCACGCCAATTTGACTGGGACGACCATGTTTTCCGCTCTCCTGCACCCCCGCCTCGCGGACTGCCGCAGGCTCTACCTGCGCGACTACGAGGTGCACATCAACATCGGGGCCTTCGAACACGAGAAGCGCGGCGAGCAGCGCGTCGTCATCAACGTCGACCTGTTCGTGCCGCTCGCGCTGTCCACCCCCGTCGACGACCGGCTGCATGAAGTCGTCGACTACGACCTGATGAAGCAGAGCGTCGCGCAGTGCGTGGCGCGCGGCCACATCCACCTGCAGGAAACGCTGTGCGACGCGATCGCCGCGAACCTGCTGGCGCACGACGCCGTGCGCGCGGTACGCGTCTGTACCGAGAAACCGGACGCCTATCCGGACTGCGACGCCGTCGGCGTCGAAGTCTTTCGCATCAAGGACGAGGAGCGCGCATGAACGCCCCCCACATGAACGACACGGCGGCCGATGGCGCCGCCATCGAAGCCACCGCCGCCGACACCGGCCGCCGCGCGCTGACGCGCCGCGAGCAGAAGGAAGCGTACGAGAACAACAAGCTGTTCAAGCGGATCGTGCGCCAGGTCGGCCAGGCGATCGGCGACTACAACATGATCGAGCAGGGCGACAAGGTGATGGTGTGCCTGTCGGGCGGCAAGGACAGCTACGCGATGCTCGACGTGCTGCTGCGCCTGCGCGAGCGCGCGCCGATCGACTTCGACATCGTCGCGGTCAACCTCGACCAGAAGCAGCCGGGCTTCCCTGAACACGTGCTGCCCGAGTACCTGACGCAGGTCGGCGTGCCGTTCCACATCGAGAACCAGGACACCTACAGCATCGTCAAGCGGCTCGTGCCCGAAGGCAAGACGACCTGCTCGCTGTGCTCGCGGCTGCGCCGCGGGATCCTGTACCGCGTGGCCGGCGAGCTCGGCGCGACCAAGATCGCGCTCGGCCACCACCGCGACGACATCCTGCAGACGCTGCTGCTCAACATGTTCTACGGCGGCAAGCTGAAGGGAATGCCGCCGAAGCTGCAGTCGGACGACGGCAGGAACGTCGTGATCCGCCCGCTCGCATACGTGAAGGAGACCGATCTCGAGAAATACGCGGAGCTGCGCGAATTCCCGATCATCCCGTGCAACCTGTGCGGCAGCCAGCCGAACCTGAAGCGCGCGGAAATGAAGGCGCTGATCCGCGAATGGGACAAGCGCTTCCCGGGCCGCGTCGACAACATGTTCAGCGCGCTCGCGAACGTCGTGCCGTCGCACCTGATGGATACGACCCAGTTCCCGTTCGCGTCGCTGCGCGCGACCGGCGTTGCCGATCCGCAGGGCGACATCGCGTTCGACGAGGAGCCGTGCGCGTCCGGCGAAGAGACCGCCGCGCCGGGCGCCGCGAAACCGATCTCGATCGTCCAGTTCGACGACCTGTAAGCAGGGCCCGAACGCCCGCCGGAACCGGGGCCGCAGCCTCGTTCCGGCGCTGTCGCCCCGCCGCGACAGGCCCGGAACGACGGGGGCCGCATGCTAAAATGGACGGCTTCGAACTCCTCTGACAAGCTGGCGCCATGAATATCGTGATTTTGGCGGCAGGCACCGGCAAGCGCATGCGTTCCGCGCTGCCGAAAGTGCTCCATCCCCTGGCCGGCAGGCCGCTCCTCTCCCACGTCATCGCCACCGCGCGCACGCTGCAGCCGTCGCGGCTCGTCGTCGTGGTCGGTCATGGCGCCGAGCAGGTCCAGGCCGCCGTCGCCGCGCCCGACGTCCAGTTCGCGGTGCAGGCCGAGCAGCTCGGCACCGGCCACGCGGTACGCCAGGCGCTGCCGCTGCTCGATCCCGCGCAACCGACGCTGGTGCTGTACGGCGACGTGCCGCTCACCCGCGCGTCGACGCTGCGGCGTCTCGTCGACGCCGCGCGCGAGGGCCGCTACGGGATTCTGACCGTCACGCTCGACGATCCGACCGGCTATGGCCGCATCGTGCGCGACGCGGCCGGCTTCGTCACGCGCATCGTCGAGCAGAAGGACGCGTCGCCGGAAGAGCTGAAGATCGCCGAGATCAACACCGGCATCATCGTCACGCCCACGGCCCAGCTGTCGATGTGGCTCGGCGCGCTGAAGAACGAAAACGCACAGGGCGAGTACTACCTGACCGACGTCGTCGAACTCGCGATCGAGGCCGGTTTCGAGGTCGTCACGGCGCAGCCCGACGACGAATGGGAAACGCTCGGCGTGAACAGCAAGGCGCAGCTCGCGGAGCTCGAGCGCATCCATCAGCGCAACGTCGCCGATGCGCTGCTCGTCGACGGCGTCACGCTCGCCGATCCGGCGCGGCTCGACGTGCGCGGCACGCTGCGCTGCGGCCGCGACGTGTCGATCGACGTGAACTGCGTGTTCGAAGGCAACGTGACGCTCGCCGACAACGTGACGATCGGCCCGAACTGCGTGATCCGCAACGCGTCGGTCGGCGCCGGCACGCGCGTCGACGCGTTCACGCACATCGACGGCGCCGAGCTCGGTGCGAACACCGTGATCGGCCCGTACGCGCGGCTGCGCCCCGGCGCGCAGCTCGCGGACGAAGCGCACGTCGGCAACTTCGTCGAGGTGAAGAACGCGGTGATCGGGCACGGCTCGAAGGCGAACCACCTCACCTACATCGGCGACGCCGACATCGGCGCGCGCGTGAACATCGGCGCGGGCACGATCACCTGCAACTACGACGGCGCGAACAAGTTCCGCACCGTGATCGAGGACGACGTGTTCGTCGGCTCCGACACGCAGCTCGTCGCGCCGGTGCGCATCGGCCGCGGCGTGACGATCGCTGCCGGCACGACGATCTGGAAGGACGTCGCCGAAGGCGTCCTCGCATTGAACGAGAAGACGCAGACCGCGAAGAGCGGCTACGTCCGCCCGGTCAAGAAGAAGAGCTGAACCTTTAGCGGGCGCCCGGACGGCGCCCGCGTCGACTTACAGGATGGACCATTCATGTGCGGCATTGTCGGCGCAGTTGCGCAGCGTAATATCGTTCCGGTGCTGATCGAAGGATTGCGGCGCCTCGAATACCGTGGCTACGATTCGTGCGGCGTCGCCGTGCTCGAGCCGGGCGCCCCCAAGCGCGCGCGCAGCGTCGCGCGCGTCGCCGATCTCGATGCGCAGGTGCAGGAATCGCATCTCGAAGGCACGACCGGCGTCGCGCACACGCGCTGGGCGACGCACGGCGCGCCCGTCACGCACAACGCGCACCCGATCTTCTCGTCGAACGCGCTCGCGCTCGTCCACAACGGCATCATCGAGAACTTCGAGCCGCTGCGCGAAGCGCTGCGCGCGAAGGGCTACGAGTTCGTGTCGCAGACCGACACCGAAGTCATCGCGCACCTCGTGCACAGCCTGTATCGCGGCGACCTGTTCGAGGCCGTGCGCGAAGCCGTGCAGCAGCTGCACGGCGCCTATGCGATCGCCGTGACGCACAAGGACCAGCCGCACACCGTCGTCGGCGCGCGCCAGGGTTCGCCGCTCGTCGTCGGCCACGGCGACGGCGAGAACTTCCTCGCGTCCGACGCACTCGCGCTGGCCGGCAGCACCGATCGCTTCACGTTCCTCGAGGAAGGTGACGTGTGCGAGCTGTCGATCGATGGCGTGAAGATCGTCGATCGTCACGGCGCGCTCGCGCAGCGCGAGATCCGCGTCGTCAGCGCATACGGCGGCGCGGTCGAGCTGGGCCCGTATCGCCACTTCATGCAGAAGGAAATCTTCGAGCAGCCGCGCGCGATCAGCGACACGGTGCCGCAAACCGAAGCGTTCGACGCGACGCTGTTCGGCGATGCGGCCCCCGCCGCGTTCGCGGAGATCGACAGCCTGCTGATCCTCGCGTGCGGTACGAGCTACTACTCGGGCCTCACCGCGAAGTACTGGCTCGAATCGATCGCGAAGATCCCGACTCAGGTCGAGATCGCGAGCGAATACCGCTACCGCGAGTCGGTGCCGAACCCGCGCCAGCTCGTGCTGGTGATCTCGCAATCGGGCGAGACGGCCGACACGCTCGCCGCGCTCAAGCACGCGCAGTCGCTCGGCCACACGCATACGCTCGCGGTGTGCAACGTCGCGACGAGCGCGATGGTGCGCCTCACCGAGATGCAGTTCCTGACGCACGCGGGCACCGAGATCGGCGTTGCGTCGACCAAGGCGTTCACGACGCAGCTCGTCGCGCTGTTCGTGCTGGCCGCGACGCTCGGCAAGCTGCGCGGGCACGTCGACGCCGCGCAAGAAGCGCAATTCCTGAAGGAACTGCGCCACCTGCCGGTCGCGCTGAACAGCGTGCTCGCGCTCGAGCCGCAGATCATCGCGTGGTCGGAGGAATTCGCGCGCAAGGAAAACGCGCTGTTCCTCGGCCGCGGGCTGCACTACCCGATCGCGCTCGAAGGCGCGCTGAAGCTGAAGGAAATCTCGTACATCCATGCCGAGGCGTATCCGGCCGGCGAACTGAAGCACGGGCCGCTCGCGCTCGTCACGGAAGCGATGCCGGTCGTCACGGTCGCGCCGAACGACACGCTGCTCGAGAAGCTGAAGTCGAACATGCAGGAAGTGCGCGCACGCGGCGGCGAGCTGTACGTGTTCGCGGATGCCGACACGCAGATCGTCAACGACGACGGCCTGCACGTGATCCGGATGCCGGAACACTACGGGCAGCTGTCGCCGATCCTGCACGTCGTGCCGCTGCAGCTGCTCGCGTATCACACCGCATGCGCGCGCGGCACCGACGTCGACAAACCGCGCAACCTCGCGAAGTCGGTGACGGTGGAGTAAGCAATCGGCGCAGCGCGGTCCGGCGCGCCGACGAGACTGACGGAGAGACCATGGTAAGACTGTTTGGATGCGGATTGCTGGCGCTGACCTTCGCGTCGACGGGCTGGGCGGCCGAGCGCTACGTCGAAGTCTGGAACCCGCCCGAGGCGCGGTTGCCGGCGGCCCGTACGCCGGATGCCCGCACGCCGGCAGCGCGCCCCGGTGGCGACGCGCATGCCGGCGGCAAGACCGTGGAAAAGCACGCGAGCGTGCAGCCGAAGGCTGCGGTCAAGCCGCACAAGCGCCGCGTCGCACAAGCCGTGAAAACCACGCCGCATCGACCGGCCGCCGCGACGGTCGACGCGCCGTCCGCACCGCGCCCGGTCGCGCAGCCCGCGCCGGGCCGGCTCACGGTGATGCAGCCGGCCATGCCCGACACGCCGCACGCACTCACGTTCTCGGACATCCCGCGGCAATACACACCGGACGGCAACGTGCTGCGCGTCGGCACGGGCAGCCGTTCCGCGGAGGTGACGCGATAATGGAAGCGCAGACCTATCACGGCTACCAGATCTGGGGCCATTCGATCCTGCAGCAGGATGAAATCCTGCAGCCCGAACGCTTCGCGGCGAGCGGCACGATCACGCAGAACAATCGGCTCGTCGAAGCGTCGGGCGTGCTCGGCGTGTTCGATACCGAGGACGAAGCGCGCGAAGCGGGGCTCGAATGGGCCCGCGCCTGGATCGACAACCATCGCTGAACGGGCCGCGCGGCTGCGCGCGAGCCGTCAACCCAAGAAAAAAGGGGCGTCCATGACGCCCCTTTCTGCATTCGGCGCCGGCCCGCTCAGGCAACGGGCCGCGGCGGCGGCACCACCGTCCGGGGCCGGCCGACGAGCCGCGCCAGCACGACAATCGAGACCAGCGTGACGACGTACGCCGCGATCTGGATCCCCGCCGGACGCGCGGTATAGCCGATCAGCGTATGCAGCGCCTTGCCGACGATGCTCGTTTCCTTGAGCAGCCACGAGGTATCCCAGACCGCATCGCCCCACGACGGCACGAGGCCGGCGGCAAGCAGGAAGCCGACGCACTGGCTCGCCATCCCCGCCGCGAGCAGCACGATCAGCGCGTTGGTGACGGAGAACAGGCGCTTGAGCGGAATCTGCAGCAGGCCCGCATACATCCCATAGCCGAGCCCGGCGCCGCCCAGCACACCGAGCAGCCCGCCGACGATCATCTGCGGCGTCTGTCCCGGATCGCCCGCCGCGATGCCGTACAGGAACAGCACGGCCTCGGAGCCCTCGCGCAGCACCGCGACACCGACGACGATCGCGAGCCCCGTCAGCGGCCGGCTGCCGGCTGCGACGGCCCGGCCGACCTCGCCCATGTGCAGCGCCATCTCGCGGCCGTGGCGGCTCATCCAGATGCAGTGCCACGCGAGCATCAGCGTCGCGACGAACATCACGCCGGCGTTGAAGACTTCCTGCCCCATGCCGGAGGCCCACTGCGAAATCACGTCGGCGAACGCGGCGATCAGGCCGGCGCCGATCACGCCGCCGACGAGCCCGCCGCCGACCCACCAGCCGCGGCTCGGCACGCCCTTCGTCGCGGCCATCACGATCGAAACCACCAGCGCGGCCTCGAGCACTTCACGAAAGACGATCAGAGCGGTAGACAGCATGGCGATATCCGCTTATTTGACGGTCAGGTGCGTCTTCGACTGCGCCTCATGATACTCGTCGTGGAACTCGTAGGTGCCGGCGTTCAGCGGCCCGACCAGGATCTCGACCGACTTGCCGGCCGGCACGACCTTCTCCGCCTTGAAATCGTCGCTTTCGAATTCTGCGGGCGTCGCATCGAGATTCTTCACGACGAACTTCACCTTCTTGCCGGCCGGAATCGTCACGCCGTCGGGCGAAAACTTGTGGTTCTTCAGGGTCAGGTTGACGACGTCGTCGGCAGCGAATGCGGACGTTGCCGATGCGCCCAGCAGGGCCAGTGCGAAACCGAAAGCGAAGCGATTCATACGGGTACCGAAATGAAATATCGAAGGGAACCGATAGTAAGATCGATTCGCATTTCCCTCTCTCAGTACCCTTACTCATGGCATGGACATCGGGCGTCATGGATGCGACGCGCACCTTGTCGCGCAAGGCGCCGCGCGATTTCGCCGACAATGCGCAGCCGTCAATCGGGAAAAATTCGGACTGACGTCCGTCAGCGGATGACGATTCGTCTGACCTCATCTTTACAAAAAGCTTGAGCTACGCGGAACGCGACGAATGGCTTGACCTTCCCACCATGGCAAGCTTCATGCTGGCGATGTTTGTGAAGCGCCAATCAACCCAGGAGAACACGATGGAATTCGAAGTCCAGGACATGACCTGCGGCGGCTGCGCCAACGCCATCACGCGCGCCGTGACGGCAGCGGACCCCGCCGCGAAGCTCGACATCGACGTGGCCGCGAAGACGGTCAAGGTCGAATCGGCGCAAGGCGCCGAACGCGTGCAGTCGATCATCGAAGCCGCGGGCTTCCACCCGGCATTGCGCTCGGCCTGACGCGCGCGGGCGCGGCGCCCATCGGCACCGCGCCCGGACACCGGCCGCGTCAGCGCAGCCGGATCAGCGTCGACTTCAGCTCGGTGTATTTCTCGAGCGCGTGCAGCGACTTGTCGCGGCCGTTGCCCGACTGCTTGTAGCCGCCGAACGGGAAGTTCATGTCGCCGCCTTCGTCGTAGCAGTTCACCCACACCGTGCCCGCCCGCAGCCGGCGCGACACGTCGTGCGCGGTCGTCAGGTTCGACGTCCAAACGGCCGCGGCCAGCCCGTATTCGGTGTCGTTCGCGATCCGCACCGCCTCGTCGACGTCGTCGAACACGATCACCGACAGCACGGGCCCGAAGATCTCCTCGCGCGCGATCTTCGCATCGGGCTTCACCTCGAACACCGTCGGTTCCACGTAGAAGCCGCCCGTCTCCTCCTTCACGCGCGCGCCGCCCGTGACGAGCGTGCCTTCCTTGCGCCCGGCATCGATGTAGCCGAGCACGCGCTCGAGCTGGATCCCGTCGACGATCGCGCCCATCGATACCGACGGATCGAGCGGGTTGCCCGGCACGTAAGCGCGCGCGGCCGCCACCAGCTTCTCGATGAACGCGTCCTTGATGTCGCGATGCACGAGCAGGCGCGAGCCGGCCGTGCACATCTCGCCCATGTTGTAGAAGATCGCCCCGGCTGCGGCCTGCGCGGCGCGGTCGAGGTCCGGACAATCCGGCAGAACGATGTTCGGCGACTTGCCACCGAGCTCGAGCCACGCGCGCTTCAGGTTCGACTGCGCGGCGTACTGCATGATCAGCTTGCCGACCGCGGTGGAGCCGGTGAACGCGATGCAGTCGACATCGCGATGCAGCGCGAGCAGCTTGCCCGGTTCGCCTGCGCCCGGCACGACGTTGAACACGCCGGCCGGGATGCCGGCCTCGTATGCGAGCTGCGCGACGCGGATCGCGGTCAGCGGCGATTTCTCCGACGGCTTCAGCACGACGCTGTTGCCGGCCGCGAGCGCCGGGCCGAACTTCCATGCGGCCATCAGGATCGGGAAGTTCCACGGCACGACGGCCGCCACCACGCCGACCGGCTCGCGTGTGACGAGACCGACGAGATGATGGTCGGCCGGCGCGACTTCGCCGCCGACCTTGTCGATCGCTTCGGCGAACCACTCGACGCAATAAGCGGCGCCCGGCACGTCAACCGTCGTGGTGTCGCCGATCGGCTTGCCCGCATCGAGCGTCTCGAGCAGCGAAAGTTCGTCGAGATGCTCGCGCATCAGCGCGGCCCAGCGCAGCAGCACGGCCTTGCGCGCGCGCGGGTTCAGTCCGGCCCACACGCCGGCGTCGAACGCGCGGCGCGCGGCCGCGACGGCGGCGTTCACGTCGGGCTCTCCGCAGTCGGCCACCTTCGCGAGCACGCGACCGTCGATCGGGCTCACGCAGTCGAACGTCCTGCCGCCGTGCGCGTCGCGCGACGTGCCGTCGATGAATGCGCGCCCTTCAATCGTGAGCGACGCCGCCTTGTCCTGCCAGTCAGCCAAAGTCAACTTGTTCATCAGGATGCCTCAATTGTCGTGGCATTCGCGCTGCGGCACGCCGCGCAACGGCAAGACTGCCGGCGACGAATGCAGTGATGCGGGCTCAGAAGGTGGCCGGCGAATTCGCCGACACGACCTCGCAGAGCTGTTCCGCGCTGGGATTGCGAAAACGGTGCGGCAAACGGCTTTCGAAGTAGTAGCCGTCTCCGGGGTCGAGCAGCCAGGTCGCGCCGTCGACGGTGAGCTCGAGTCGGCCCGACACGACCACGCCGCCCTCGTGCCCCGCGTGCACGAGCATCTCGGGCCCCGTATCGGCGAGCGGCTGGTAGATCTCGCGCATGATGCACATGTTGCGGTCCTTCACGCCCGCGCCGACGAGATGAAATGCGAGCGCGTCGTTGCCAAGGTTCGGCATCTCGTCGCGGCGCGATACGACCGAGCGCGATTCGACGAGTTCGAACGTGAAGAACTCCGCGAGACTCATCGGAATGCATTCGAGCAGTTTCTTCAGCGAGCCGACCGACGGGCTTACGCGCCCCTGTTCGATCAGCGAGATCGTGCCGTTGGTCACGCCGGCCCGCTTCGCGAGTTCACGCTGCGACAGGCCATGCTTGTTGCGCACGAAACGCAGGCGCTCGGCGACTTCGGTGGACATCGATTCGGTTTCGGACACGATAGAAGTGCGGTGAAAAAGTGAAACGACGCGTGGAGCGGCGTTGCGCAGCCGTTGAATATTCTAATCACTTTATGCCGCACATCAGCGGGGAAAACCCTGAAAGGCGTTCGAAATAATGAACACCCCGCGAGTCATTCCGTTTACGAATATTTTGTTCGGAGTGCCTCGGGAAAGCCCTGACACGAGACCGTCAAAAAACATTTGACGCCGTTTTTGGCTCGTATATGCTGGCTCTCAGGTCAGCGTCATTGGCCATTCATTGGCACCGAAAAGCGTTATTGCAACGCAAGAATTGATGCCCATCGATGTAAATGACGCAGGACCGGCACCTCGATTATTTTAAACGCCTCGCGCGCTGAAACGGTCAGGTGTTCAATACTTTCAACAAACCAGTCGAGTGTAATCGTGAGAGTCCGTGGCCCTCTGGTGAGGTGGGATCGAGGCGATGTGCGAAGTTTGCGCAGCGCTGCTCCCGCTTCCGATGGCAGTTGCGGCTGGCATAGTCCTCGCCTGCTGCATCTGTCGATCTACACCATCCTGTCTCGTCGTTCCGTTCGCCGTCACAACGCCGTTTCCGCACGCGCGTTCGTGGCCGTGGATACCGACGAAGTCGCGTCGCTGCTGCCATAGCGCCTCTCCTCCTTTTCTCGTCGTTCGTTTCAACTGCCTGTTCGTCAGCCGCGTCGTCTGCGCGGTGACGGAACGCGTTCGCGCATCCATTGCCGCGTCGCGCAGCGCAACGAAACGAACGACAGCCTGATCGTCGCGCGCAGCGCGGATCGCCATGCGAACCCGTTGCGCCCATTCACCAGCGGCCTTGCGCTTTTCGCCAGGCTGCGGGGCCGTGTCGCGCCTGCATTTCGCGATTTTCCTGCGCAACGCACGCCATGGCCCTACGGATAACTGATTGACGTCATGGAAAGGAAACCCCTCGTCGGCATCACCGCCGACTTCACGCAAATCGGCGCACATGCGTCGCACACGGTCGGCGACAAGTACGTCGCGGCGATCGTCGACGGCGCACATGCGCTCGCGATGGTGCTGCCCGCGCTCGGCGATCGCCAGTCGACCGACGACGTGCTCGCCACGGTCGACGGCCTGTTGTTTACCGGCAGCTATTCGAACGTCGAGCCGCACCTGTATGGCGGCGAGCCGAGCGCGCCCGGCACGAAGCACGATCCCGCGCGTGATGCGACGACGCTGCCGCTGCTGCGCGCGGCGATCACCGCTGGCGTGCCCGTTCTGGCCGTGTGCCGCGGCTTCCAGGAGCTGAACGTCGTCTGCGGCGGCACGCTGCATCAGCGCGTGCACGAAGTGCCCGGCCTCGCCGATCACCGCGAGGACGACGACGCGCCGATGGACACGCAATACGGCCCCGCGCACGTCGTGCGCCTGACGCCCGGCGGCGTGCTGCACACGCTCGCCGGCGGCCGCGACGACGTGCACGTGAACTCGCTGCACAAACAGGGCATCGCGCAGCTCGGCTCCGGCCTCGCCGTCGAAGCCGTCGCGTCGGATGGCCTGATCGAGGCCGTCAGCGTCGTCGACGCACCGGCCTTCGCCCTCGCCGTGCAATGGCACCCGGAATGGCGGCATGCGCATGACCCGCTGTCGAGCGCGATCTTCCGCGCCTTCGGCGACGCATGCCGCGCCCACCGGAACGCCCGCGAACGCACCAGGGCCGCCGCCGCGCTCGCATGAGCGCGTCGAACAACCAACGAGAACGAACATGCAAGACATCGACGACTTTCTGAAGCAGCACCGGATCACCGAGATCGAAGCGATCATTCCCGACATGGCCGGCATCGCGCGCGGCAAGATCACGCCGCGCAACAAGTTCACGTCCGGCGAATCGATGCGCCTGCCGCAGGCCGTGATGGTGCAGACCGTCACGGGCGACTATCCGGAAGACGGCTCGCTCACTGGCGTGACCGACCCCGACATGGTGTGCGTGCCCGACACGTCGACCATTCGCCTGATCCCGTGGGCGGTCGACCCGACCGCGCAAGTGATCCACGACTGCGTGCACTTCGACGGCTCGCCGGTCGAGATCTCGCCGCGCTACGTGCTGCGCCGCGTGCTCGACCTGTACAAGGCGAAGGGCTGGAAGCCCGTCGTCGCGCCGGAGCTCGAGTTCTACCTGGTCGACATGAACAAGGACCCGGACCTGCCGCTGCGTCCGCCGGTCGGCCGCACGGGCCGCCCCGAGACGGGCCGCCAGTCGTATTCGATCGAGGCGGTCAACGAGTTCGACCCGCTGTTCGAGGACATCTACGAGTACTGCGAAGCGCAGAACCTCGACATCGACACGCTGATCCACGAAGTCGGCGCCGCGCAGATGGAGATCAACTTCATGCACGGCGACGCGCTGTCGCTCGCCGACCAGGTGTTCCTGTTCAAGCGCACGGTGCGCGAGGCCGCGCTGCGTCACAACATGTACGCGACGTTCATGGCCAAGCCGATGGAAAACGAGCCGGGTTCGGCGATGCACGTGCACCAGAGCATCGTCGACGAGGAGACGGGCCAGAACCTGTTCACGTCGCGGGAAACCGGCGGCGCGACGTCGATGTTCTACAACTACCTCGCGGGGCTGCAGAAATACACGCCCGCGTTGATGCCGATCTTCGCGCCGTACATCAATTCGTACCGCCGGCTGTCGCGCTTCATGGCCGCGCCGATCAACGTGCAGTGGGGCTACGACAACCGCACGGTCGGCTTCCGCATCCCGCACTCGGGCCCGGCCGCGCGCCGCATCGAGAACCGGATCCCGGGCGTCGACTGCAACCCGTACCTCGCGCTCGCGGCGACGCTCGCCGCCGGCTATCTCGGCATGACGCAGCGTCTCGAACCGACCGAACCGCTCGTCAGCGACGGCTACGAACTGCCGTACCAGCTGCCGCGCAACCTCGAGGAAGGGCTCACGCTGATGGCCGCATGCGAGCCGCTCGGCGAGATTCTCGGCCACAAGTTCCTGAAGGCGTATTTCGCGCTGAAGGAAACCGAATACGAAGCGTTCTTCCGCGTGATCAGCTCGTGGGAACGCCGCCATCTGCTGCTGCACGTCTGAGCGTGCGCACGACCGAATACGGAATCACGGAGGAAACATGACTTACCGCAACGAATCTGCATGGATCCAGCCGGCCGCGCCGGCCGCCGCACCGCGCACGACGCAGGCACGCTCGACCGCCGAATACCGCGCGCTCGACGCCGCGCACCACATCCACCCGTTCTCCGACATGGGTGCGCTCAACCGCGCGGGCAGCCGCGTGATCGTGAAGGCCGACGGCGTCTATCTGTGGGACTCGGACGGCAACAAGGTCATCGA
>NZ_LOWY01000093.1:0-642 GCF_001524185.1 Burkholderia sp. FL-7-2-10-S1-D7
TCGTCGAAATGCATCGCCTTGTTGATCCCGCCGATCAGAAACGCGGAAACGAGTGCAAGCCGTACCAGCGCACCGACCCACGGCTGCGCAAGCAGCACGCGGACCCATGCCGGGTTGCCGTAGAAGGTGCGCGTCGACATGTCAGATCGCCCAGCACGAACAGCCGAACGCGCCCCAGAAGCCCTTCGCGTCGGACGTCGGCAATGCGCTTGCCCATGCACCCGCGTGCGCATGCTGGTGCACGTTGCAGGCATTCGCGCATCCGCACATCGCTGCGGCCGCCGCCCGTTGCAGCGGTGCGCCGTTGCGCTGCGTCGCGCCCCAGCCGCCATAGCCGCCGTACTCGCGCACGGGCGACCAGTCCGGCATCGCGGGCGGAATCGGCGCGTCGTGCGACGCGAACGGCCCTGCGCCCCATACGATCTTTCCGCCGACCACGGTCAGCAATGCGGTCGTGCCCGCGATGTCGTCCTCGGCGCACGCAAAGAAATCGCGATCCGGGACCACCAGGTCCGCAAGCTGCCCGACGGCCACACGCCCTTTCTTCCCTTCCTCGTTCGAGAACCACGTCACGTATTCGGTCCACATGCGCAGCGCGGTCTCGCGATCGAGCAGGTTGCGCTGCGGATACATGCGCAGGCC
>NZ_LOWY01000094.1:0-47748 GCF_001524185.1 Burkholderia sp. FL-7-2-10-S1-D7
GCGATCGGGCCGTCAAGTCCCGTCCCGCTCGTTACGCTGTCCGGTTCCTCAGAAAGAACCTTAACTGAACGGCATTACGCCGGAAGGCGGGTTTTTTGTTGGGGGCGCGCGGCATTTTCGCCACAGTTCGCGTCACTCTTGCAAGATTTAACGGTTACTTTTCGCTGACCGTCTTCGCCGAGTTTTACCGCGTATTACCCGTGCACGATCTGCGTGTCACCGGGATCTTCGTCGTCATGCGCATCGACATCCCACACCGGAAACGGATCGTCGAACGCAGCCCACTGCGCCGCGCCGAGCGCGAATTCCGCATCGGTGAGCAGGCATGCGTCGAGTTTCGCGCGCCATGCGTCGGCATCGAGGCCGATACCGATCAGCACGAGTTCCTGACGGCGATCGCCGACCGAGCGGTCGTCGAGGTCACCCTGCCACTCCGTGCGAATTTCGGCGAGCAATTCGTCGTCGTCCGGCCATTCCGCGCGATCCTGCGCGGCCCACCAGAGACCTGCCGGGCCATGCCGGCACACACCGCCCGCCTGCGATAGCGAACCGGCGATGTCGTTGCGCGTCGCGAGCCAGAAGAAGCCCTTGCTGCGCAGCACGCCCGGCCACTCCTGATGCAGCAGCGCCCAGAGTCGCGCCGGATGAAACGGCCGGCGCGCGCGGTAAACAAAATTGCCGATGCCGAATTCGTCGGCTTCGCCATGCACGTGCGCGTGATGCGGATCGTGGAACTCGGGATCGAGCGACGTGAGCCAGCCCGGCGCGTTCGCGGCTTCGTCGAAATCGAAGCGGCCGGTGTTCAGCACTTCGTCGAGCGGCACGTTGCCGAACGTCGACACGACCTGGTGCGCGCGCGGGTTGAGCCGCGCAAGGATGCGCTGCAGGCGCGCGAGTTCGTCCGCGCCGACGAGGTCGGCCTTGTTGATCACCAGCACGTCGCAGAATTCGATCTGCTCGATCAGCAGCTCGACGAGCGTGCGATCGTCTTCTTCCGATGCGGCGATGCCGCGCGTCGCGAGCGCGTCGTCGGAACCGTAGTCGCGCAGGAAATTGTAGGCGTCGACCACGGTGACGAGCGTGTCGAGGCGCGCGACGCTCGACAGCGACGCGCCGTCGTCGTCGACGAACGTGAAGGTTTCGGCGATCGGCATCGGCTCCGCGATGCCGGTCGATTCGATCACGATCGCATCGAAGCGGCCTTCCGCCGCGAGATTGCGGATCTCGACGAGCAGGTCGTCGCGCAGCGTGCAGCAGATGCAGCCGTTCGACATCTCGACGAGGCGTTCCTCGACGTGCGACAGCGCCTGCGCATCGCGCACGAGCGACGCGTCGATGTTGACCGCAGCGAGATCGTTGACGATCACGGCAACTTTCAGGCCCGCGCGGTTCGCGAGGATGTGGTTGAGCAGCGTGGTCTTGCCGGCGCCGAGAAAACCGGACAGCACGGTGACGGACAACGGCTGGTTCATTGCCGGATTCATAACGATTTGCACCAACGGAAAAGAGGGAAAAGCGGCCGCGGCGCCCTGACGGGGCGCGATCGGCCCGCAGCCGGTCGAAACCGCGGCGTGAGATGCGCATTGTGCATCAAACGCGCGTCGGCCGAGCGGCACGGCATCAGCTGGCGCTGCGGCGCGGCGTCACTGCTCGGGCGGCAGCAGCTTCCACTGCGCCAGGATCGACGCGATCTGCCGCGCGTACTTGTCGCGTAGCGACGGCGTTTCAGAATGATAGGCGCCGACGGCCTGCCATGTGTTGCCGTAGCGATTCATCTTCTGGCGCAGGTGCCACGCGGCGATATAGACGTTCTTGCACGGCTGCATCAGCGTGTCGCGGCCGATGCCGTAGCGCGACAGCGTCGGCAGATGGATCGAATTGATCTGCATCAGGCCGTAGTCGACCGAGCCGTTCGTATTCTTGTTCAGCGCGTCGGGCCGGTTGCGCGACTCCTGCCACGCGATCGCGCGCAGGATCAGCGGATTGACCTTCTGGTACCGGGCGGCCTCGTCGAAACAATCCGCGCGAGCGTTTCCGCAGGCGAACCACACGCCGGCGGCGATCAACGCGATCGAAGCGAACCGTCTGTTCATGTTGCGGAAACGAAAAGGAAATGACGCAAGGATCGGGAAAACCCGTGTCTGTTACTCGTACGACTGGAAACGCGCCGCCCGTATCATACAGACAGTCCGTCGCGTGGCGACAGGCGAAAGGCGGCAGCCCGTTTATACCGCATTTTCGTGTCGAATCATCGCAAAACGACGGCAATGGCCCGAATGCCGGGGCGTTGCGGGAATATTACATCTTGCATACGGTGTGCCGGAGACATGTCGTATGTGAGACAGTCCTCGGATCAATGTGATATTTCGGACATGAAAAACTGCTAATGTCGCGCCTTTAGGACTTGGATCCCAGCACTACCGCCGGAAGTGGCCTGAGCCGGCATCGACCCATTCATCCATGACAAGAAATCGCTTCGTTATGCGGCGCATCGCCACGACTCTGATGATCGCCGGCATCATCGTCTCGCAGGCCGCCTACGCTCAGGTCACGCTCAATTTCGTCAATGCGGATATCGACCAGGTCGCCAAGGCGATCGGCGCCGCAACCGGCAAGACGATCATCGTCGACCCCCGCGTGAAGGGGCAGCTCAATCTCGTGGCCGAACGGTCGGTGCCGGAAGACCAGGCGCTGAAGACGCTGCAGTCGGCGCTGCGCATGCAGGGCTTCGCGCTGGTGCAGGATCACGGCGTGCTGAAGGTCGTGCCGGAGGCCGATGCGAAGCTGCAGGGCGTGCCGACCTATGTCGGCAATGCGCCGCAGGCGCGCGGCGACCAGATCATCACGCAGGTGTTCGAGCTGCGCAACGAATCGGCCAACAACCTGCTGCCGGTGCTGCGGCCGCTGATTTCGCCGAACAACACGGTCACCGCCTACCCGGCGAACAACACGATCGTCGTCACCGACTACGCGGACAACGTGCGCCGCATCGCGCAGATCATCTCGGGTGTCGACAGCGCCGCGGGCGCGCAGGTTCAGGTCGTGCCGCTGCGCAACGCGAACGCGATCGACCTTGCCGCGCAGCTCCAGAAGATGCTCGACCCCGGCGCGATCGGCAACAGCGACGCGACGCTGAAGGTGTCGGTCACGGCCGACCCGCGCACCAACTCGCTGATGCTGCGCGCATCGAGCGCATCGCGCCTCGCGGCGGCGAAGCGCCTCGTGCAGCAGCTCGATGCGCCGAGCGCCGTGCCGGGCAACATGCACGTCGTGCCGCTGCGCAATGCCGACGCGGTGAAGCTCGCGAAGACGCTGCGCGGGATGCTCGGCAAGAGCAGCAACGACAGCGGCTCATCGGCGTCGTCCAACGACGCGAACAGCTTCAACCAGGGCGGCGGCTCGTCGTCGAGCGGCAACTTCTCGACCGGCACGTCGGGCACCCCGCCGCTGCCGTCGGGCGGCCTCGGCGGTTCGTCGTCATCGTCGTACGGCAGCGGCGCGTCGGGCAGCGGCGGGATCGGCAGCGGCGGCCTGCTCGGCGGCGACAAGGACAAGGGCGACGACAACCAGCCGGGCGGGATGATCCAGGCCGACGCGGCCACCAACTCGCTGATCATCACGGCGTCCGATCCGGTCTACCGGAACCTGCGCTCGGTGATCGACCAGCTCGACGCACGGCGTGCGCAGGTCTATATCGAAGCGCTGATCGTCGAGCTGAACTCGACGACGCAGGGCAACCTCGGCATCCAGTGGCAGGTCGCGAGCGGCCAGTTTCTCGGCGGCACGAACCTGAGCCCTCAGCTCGGCCTGGGTAACAGTATCGTCAACCTGACGACGGGCGCGGCGGGCAGCACCGGGCCCGGCCTGGCGGCCAACCTCGCTTCGCTCGCCCCGGGCCTCAACATCGGCTGGCTGCACAACATGTTCGGCGTGCAGGGCCTCGGCGCGCTGCTGCAGTATTTCGCGGGCGTGAGCGACGCGAACGTGCTGTCGACGCCGAACCTGATCACGCTCGACAACGAAGAAGCGAAGATCGTCGTCGGCCAGAACGTGCCGATCGCGACCGGTTCGTATTCGAACCTGACGAGCGGCACGACGAGCAACGCATTCAATACCTACGACCGCCGCGACGTCGGCCTGACGCTGCACGTGAAGCCGCAGATCACCGACGGCGGGATTCTGAAGCTGCAGCTCTACACGGAGGATTCGGCGGTCGTCAGCGGTACCACCAACGCTCAGACCGGCCCGACCTTCACGAAGCGCTCGATCCAGTCGACGATCCTGGCCGACAACGGCGAGATCATCGTGCTCGGCGGCCTGATGCAGGACAACTACCAGGTATCGAACAGCAAGGTCCCGCTGCTCGGCGACATTCCGTGGATCGGCCAGCTGTTCCGTTCGGAATCGAAGGTGCGCGCGAAAACCAACCTGATGGTGTTCCTGCGCCCGGTGATCATCTCCGATCGCAGCACCGCGCAGCAAGTCACGGCCAACCGCTACGACTACATCCAGGGCGTGACGGGCGCGTACAAGTCGGACAACAACGTGATCCGCGACAAGGACGATCCGATCGTCCCGCCGATGCCGCTCGGTCCGAGCCAGGGCGGCACGCCCGCCGGGAACCTGTTCGACCTCGACAAGATGCGTCGCCAGCAGATGCAGCGCCAGGTGGCGCCTGTTCCGGCTCAGCCGTTGCCGGAGGCGATGCCCGCGCAGCCGCAGAGCGTGCCGCAGCAGTTGGTGCCGCAACAACCGCTGACCGCCACGCCGGGAGCCTCGCAGTGACGGACGTGCTCGCGTCCTCCGCCCACGACGGCGCGCCGGGCGAACGGCAGCCGCCGTCGCCGCTCGCCGCGCGCCTGTTGCCGTACGGCTTCGCGAAGAGCGGCCAGGTGCTGATCGCGCA
This sequence comes from Burkholderia sp. FL-7-2-10-S1-D7, assembly GCF_001524185.1. Taxonomy (NCBI): domain Bacteria; kingdom Pseudomonadati; phylum Pseudomonadota; class Betaproteobacteria; order Burkholderiales; family Burkholderiaceae; genus Burkholderia; species Burkholderia sp. FL-7-2-10-S1-D7. The sequence goes on from NZ_LOWY01000094.1 coordinate 4,907, forward strand.
CCAGCTCGACGACACGCTCGAGGTGTGGATCAGCGAACGCACGAGCGACGCCGCGCTCGCGGAGATCGCGCGCAACTTCGGCTCGATCTCCGTGCACCGCGTGCCGGCCGACGAGCTCGCGCAGGCGATCAACCAGGCCTACGCGCGCCAGGACGGCAGCGCCGCGCAGGTGGTCGGCGAGGTCGAAGGCGAAGTCGATCTGTCGCGGCTGATGCAGGACATCCCCGAAGTCGAGGATCTGCTCGAATCGGAAGACGACGCGCCGATCATCCGGATGATCAATGCGCTGCTCACGCAAGCGGCGCGCGAACAGGCGTCGGACATTCACATCGAGCCGTTCGAGAACGCATCGGTCGTGCGGTTTCGCGTCGACGGCACGCTGCGCGACGTCGTGCGCCCGAAGAAGGCGCTGCACGGCGCGCTGATCTCGCGGATCAAGATCATGGCGCAGCTCGACATCGCCGAGAAACGCCTGCCGCAGGACGGCCGCATCACGCTGCGCGTCGGCGGCCGGCCGGTCGACGTGCGCGTGTCGACGCTGCCGACCGGGCACGGCGAGCGCGCGGTGCTGCGTCTGCTGGAAAAGGATGCGAAGCGGCTGAATCTCGAAGCGCTCGGGATGGGCCGCGACACGCTCGTCCAGTTCGACAAGCTGATTGCGCGACCGCACGGCATCGTGCTCGTCACGGGCCCGACGGGCTCGGGCAAGACGACGACGCTGTATGCGTCGATGTCGCGGCTCGAAACCGCGACGACCAACATCATGACCGTCGAGGACCCGATCGAGTACGACCTCGGCGGCATCGGCCAGACGCAGGTGAACGAGCGGATCGGGATGACCTTTGCCCGCGCGCTGCGCTCGATCCTGCGCCAGGATCCGGACGTGATCATGATCGGCGAAATTCGCGACCTCGAAACCGCGCAGATCGCGGTGCAGGCGTCGCTGACGGGCCACCTCGTGCTCGCGACGCTGCACACGAACGATGCGGCATCGGCCGTCACGCGTCTGACCGACATGGGCGTCGAGCCGTACCTGCTCGCATCGTCGCTGCTCGGCGTGCTCGCGCAGCGCCTGGTGCGGCAGCTCTGCCCCGTCTGCAAGGAAGAGCGGCACGAGGATGGCCGCACGCTGTGGCATCCGGTCGGCTGCGACAAGTGCGGGCATTCGGGCTACGCGGGCCGGCGCGGCGTATACGAGCTGCTGCTGGTCGACGACGCGATCCGCTCGCTGATCCATCGCAACGCGGCCGATGCGGAGATTCTCGCCGCAGGCCGCGCGGAAGGGATGCGCACGCTGCGCGACGACGCCGAACGCTGGCTCGCGGCCGGCGCGACGTCGCTCGAGGAAGTGCTGCGCGTGACGGGAGGCGCATAGCGCGATGCCGGCATTCCGTTTCGAAGCGATCGATGCGGCGGGACACGCGCAGAAAGGCGTCATCGATGCCGACAGCGCGCGTGCCGCGCGCGGCCAGCTGCGCACGCAGGGGCTCACGCCGCTCGTCGTCGAGCCGGCCGCCAGCGCGACCCGCGGCGCGCGCTCGCAGCGCCTCGCGTTCGGCCGCAAGCTGTCGCAGCGCGAGCAGGCGATCCTCACGCGCCAGCTCGCGAGCCTGCTGATCGCGGGGCTGCCGCTCGACGAGGCGCTCGGCGTGCTCACCGAGCAGGCCGAACGCGACTACATCCGCGAACTGATGGCTGCGATCCGCGCCGAGGTGCTCGGCGGCCATTCGCTCGCGAATGCGCTGGGCCAGCATCCGCGCGATTTCCCGGAAATCTACCGCGCGCTCGTCGCGGCCGGCGAGCACACGGGCAAGCTCGGCATCGTGCTGTCGCGCCTGGCCGACTACATCGAGCAGAGCAACGCGCTCAAGCAGAAGATCCTGCTGGCCTTCACGTATCCGGGGATCGTCACGCTGATCGCGTTCGGCATCGTGACGTTCCTGCTGAGCTACGTGGTGCCGCAGGTCGTCAACGTGTTTGCGAGCACGAAGCAGCAGTTGCCGATCCTCACCGTCGTGATGATGGCGCTGTCGGAATTCGTGCGGCACTGGTGGTGGGCGATCCTGATCGCGGTCGCGCTCGTCGTGTGGTTCGTGAAGGCGACGCTGTCGCGCGACGGGCCCAGGCTCGCGTTCGACCGCTGGGTGCTGACCGCGCCGCTCGCGGGCAAGCTCGTGCGCGGCTACAACACGGTGCGCTTCGCGAGCACGCTCGGCATCCTGACCGCAGCCGGCGTGCCGATCCTGCGCGCGCTGCAGGCGGCCGGCGAGACGCTGTCGAACCGCGCGATGCGCGCGAACATCGACGATGCGATCGTGCGCGTGCGCGAAGGCTCCGCGCTGTCGCGCGCGCTGAACAACGTGAAGACGTTTCCGCCGGTGCTCGTGCACCTGATCCGTTCAGGCGAAGCGACGGGCGACGTGACGACGATGCTCGATCGCGCGGCGGAAGGCGAGGCGCGCGAACTCGAGCGGCGCACGATGTTCCTGACGAGCCTGCTCGAGCCGCTCTTGATCCTCGCGATGGGCGGCATCGTGCTCGTGATCGTGCTGGCCGTGATGCTGCCGATCATCGAGCTGAACAACATGGTGCAGTGACGGCCCGAGCGTCGGTCGGGCCGCCGCCGTTCAACGCATGTAGATCGCGGGGGACGGCGTGTTCGCGGGGAGCTGGATTTCGGCGCGGGCGCCGTTGCGGTCGACGATGATCGAGCGGCTGCGGACTTCGGCGAGCTTCGCGCCGGGCGTGACTTCCGCGCCGAGCGACACGGCACGCGGCGGTTCGCCGCCGACGCCGACGATCGCGGCGCCGCCATGAGCGAGCGCGAGAATGCCGAACAGGTGGATGTCCTGCACGGGATTCTTGTCGAGCTGTCCGCCGAAGAGTGCGGCGGCGTCCTCGGTGCGGATCGGCATCCGCGCGGCGGCGGCGGGCAGCGGCGCTTCGCGGGCCGACAGCGTGACGACCCAGTAGGTGGCCGTCGCGCACAAACCCGCGAAGAGGGCTAGGGAGAGGATCCGGATCGAGAGCGCGTTCATGCGCGCTATTGTACGGATGTATATGAAATTTGCGTTGGGTGAAAGCCCTCGGCAATGCGCGCCTTACAATGCGTGCTCCGCGCCCGGGGTATCGGAAGCTTGCCGTCAGGCAGGCATGCCGCGATCCGCGGGGTGCGTCACTCAATCGACGATATTTTTTGGAAAGAGGTAGTCAGTCATGCAAACGTGGATCACTCGCCGCAATGCGGCCGTGCGCCGTCAGCGCGGTTTCACGCTGATCGAGATCATGGTGGTGGTCGCGATCCTCGGGATCCTCGCGGCACTGATCGTGCCGAAGATCATGAGCCGTCCCGACGAGGCGCGCCGTATCGCCGCGAAGCAGGACATCGGCACGATCATGCAGGCGCTCAAGCTGTACCGTCTCGACAACGGCCGCTATCCGACCCAGGAGCAGGGCCTGAACGCCCTGATCCAGAAGCCGACCACCGATCCGATCCCGAACAACTGGAAGGACGGCGGCTACCTCGAGCGCCTGCCGAACGATCCGTGGGGCAACGGGTACAAGTACCTGAACCCGGGCGTGCACGGCGAGATCGACGTGTTCAGCTACGGCGCCGACGGCAAGGAAGGCGGCGAGAACAACGACTCCGACATCGGTTCGTGGCAGTAAGCCTGCGCTGACCGGACCGACGTTCTCCCCGTTCCTCATTTCATGCCCGCCCTTCGCACGCCCTTGCGCGCCGCTTGCCGCGATGCCCGCGACGGTCGCGTTCGTCGCGGTGTGGCCGTGACTGCGGCGCGTGCGCGCGGCTTCACGCTGCTCGAGATGCTGGTCGTGCTCGTGATCGCGGGCCTGCTGGTGTCGCTCGCGTCGCTGTCGCTCACGCGCAATCCGCGCACCGATCTGCGCGAGGAAGCGCAGCGCATCGCGCTGCTGTTCGAAACGGCCGGCGACGAAGCGCAGGTGCGCGCGCGCCCGATCGCGTGGCAGCCGACCGCGCACGGCTTCCGTTTCGACGTGAGCTCGCCCGACGGCTGGCGCACGCTGCACGACGACGTGCTGCGCCCGCGCGACTGGGACGGCGGCGTCACCGGCGCCGATATCGACTACCCCGGATCCGACGCACGCGCGAGCCGCGTCGTGTTCGGCATCGAAAGCGTCGACACGCCGGTGCGCGTGACGCTGCATTCCGCGGTGGGCAGCGCGACGATCGTCGGCACCGGCAACGGCCGCTACGAGGTGCAATGACGATGCGTCGTCGCCTGCCCTTCCCGGCTGCTTCCCGAGGCTTCACGATGATCGAGGTGCTGGTCGCGCTCGCGATCATCGCGGTCGCGCTCGCCGCGTCGATCCGCGCGGTCGGCACGATGGCGACCAATGCGTCCGATCTCCATCGCCGGCTGCTCGCCGGCTGGAGTGCCGACAACGCCCTCGCGCAGTTGCGGCTCACGCATGCGTGGCCGGAGGTCGGCGAGCAGAGTTTCGACTGCTCGCAAGGCAACGTGCAGCTCGTCTGCACGCAGCGCGTGAGGACGACGCCGAACCCGGTGTTCCGGCGCGTGCAGGTGTCGGTGAGCATGCCGGGGCACGCCGGCGTGCTCGCGCAAATGGTGACGGTGGTCGCGAATGAAACCAGCCGTCCGCTCTGACGTGCCGATGCGGCGCCGGCCCGTGCGTTCCGTCGGCTCGCGCCGCGTGCGCGGCTTCACGCTGATCGAACTGATGATTGCGATCGCGATCCTCGCGGTGGTCGCGATCCTGTCGTGGCGCGGGCTCGACCAGATCATGCGCGGCCGCGACAAGGTCGCGTCCGCGATGGAGGACGAGCGCATCTTCGCGCAGATGTTCGACCAGATGCGCATCGACGCGCGGCTCGCCGCCACCGACGACGAAGCCGGCCAGCCGGCCATCGGCGTCGCCGGCAACACGCTGCAGATCGTCCGCGAACTCGACGTGCCGGGCGCCGCGCCACGGCTGCAGGTGGTCCGCTACCGGATCGCCGGCGGGCGTGTCGTGCGCTATGCGTCGCCGCCGCTCGACGACGCGAACCGCCTGCGCGACGCGCTGAAGGACAGCAGCGTCGACGGCTGGAGCTGGGTCGCGCTGATGGGCGGCGTCGGTGCGATCGACGCGAAGCTGTACGTGCCGCGCGTCGGCTGGACCACCAACCTGCAGGCGGCCAGCGACGCGCTGTCGCAGAACAACGATGCGCTGAAGGTGCCGCAGATCGGCAACGCGCCGCCGGCGCGCGCGGTGACGGGGCTGCAGGTCAGCATCGGTGCGACGTCGCTGCGCGTGCCCGTCACGCGCATCTTCCTCGTCGGGGAATGACGATGCGCGCGCGCCCTCACCGTACCCGGTTCGCCGCTGGCGGCAGCGCAAGCGCGCATGCACGCACGCGCCGCGAGCGCGGCGCGGCGATCATTACGGCGCTGCTCGTCGTCGCGCTGTCGGCGATCCTCGTGTCGGGGATGCTGTGGCGTCAGCAGGTGCAGATTCGCCGCATCGAGAACCAGCGCGTGATCGCGCAGGCGCAGTGGGTCGCGCGCGGCGCGCTCGACTGGACGCGCATGATCCTGCGTTCCGAAGGCGACACGGCGCCCGGCATCACCTATCTCGGCGGGATCTGGGCCGTGCCGATCGCGAAGACCAAGCTGTCCGACTTCCTCGGCCGGATCGGCGCGCCGAACGACAGCGGCGGCGAAGACACCTACATCTCCGGATCGATCGAGGACGCGCAGGCGAAGTACAACCTGCGCAACCTCGTGTCGTCGCCGGCGCCCGGCGTGCTGCAGCTCAACGTGATGCAGCTCCAGGCGTTTCAGCGGCTGTTGACGACGCTCGGCTACGACGGCGCGCTCGCGAAGCGGATCGCGCTGCAGATGCGCGCGGGCCTGATGCATTCGGCGACGCGCTTCCAGACGCCGACGCTGCCTGGCGCCGGTACGGCCGCGACCGCGCCGGTGCCCGGCGGCGACATGACCGGCAACATCACCGACGAACCGGGAATGTCCGACGGCGATCGCGGGCCCGCGCCGCTCGTGATGACCGGCGTCGACAGCCTGCTCGACGTCGACGGCGTGACGCCCGAGATGGTCGCGCGGCTGCGCCCGTTCGTCACCGTGCTGCCGACCACCACGCCGGTGAACATGAACACCGCGCCCGCCGAGGTGATCGCGGCGCTGGTGCCGGGGATGAGCGTGTCGTCCGCGCAGGCACTCGTGGCGCGCCGCGAGACCGTGTTTTTCCGTAACGTCGGCGACGTGCAGCTCGCGCTGCGCGGTGCCGGCGCGCCGAACGTGACGATCGACTCGAGCCTCGTCGACGTCAATTCGAGTTATTTCATCGTGCATGGCCGGATTCAGCACGATCGCGCGGAGGTCGATCGCACCTCGCTCGTGTATCGTGATTCGACCACGCACTCGACGCGGGTCGTGCGCATCCGCGACCAGCTATAACGACGCCATTCGGGAGAGGAGCTCTTGAGCACGCTGATTGTTTCTTTGCCGCCGCGCGAGCCGGCCGTGCCGTTGCAGGAATGGCAGTGGCCCGAGCTGCCGTTCACGCTCGTGGACAAGGCCGGCCAGGTGCAGCGCGCGGGCCGCGCCGCGCTCGCGCTGCTGCCGCGCGCGAACGCGACGGTGCTGATCGTCGCCGCGCGCGACGTGCTGCTGCTGGCCGCGACCGTGCCGCCGCTCAAGGGGCCGAAACTGCGCCAGGCGCTGCCCAACATCGTCGAGGACCAGCTGATCCAGGATCCGCTCGGCTGCCATATCGCGCTCGATCCGGTTCCGCTGCCCGACGGCCGCCGCGTGCTGGCCGTCGTCGATCGCGCCTGGTTCCGCGCGATCTGCGACGCGTTCGCCGCGGCCGGCCACCGGCACGTGAGCGCCGTGCCCGCGACGCGCTGCCTGCCCGCGCCGCGGGCGCCGGCGGCGGACGCTGCGCCTGCCGACGGTGAGGCCGCGCCGGCCGACGCGATCACGGCGGCGGACGAGCCGCCCCGCCGCCCGACGGCGGTGGCCGCGGTGCTCGGCCTCGCGACGACGGTCGAACCCGCGCTCGTGGAAGCCGGCGCGCTGCCGGCCGCGGCCGGTGCGCCGCGTCTCGAGCTTGCGATCGCGCGCGGTGCGCTCGGCGAAGGTTTCGCGGCGCCGGCATCACGCGCGGGCGGCACGCTGGCCGCGCTCGCCGGTGGTGGCGACGTCGAGCTGTACGAACTCGGCGAACCGGGTGCGGAGCCGCGCCTCGCGTCCGTCGGACGTGCCGACGGTCCGCTGCTGCCGGGCGCGCAATCGCTGTCGTTCGACGCATTCGCGCGGCGTGCGCTGACCGAGCGCTTCGATCTGTGCCAGTTCGAATTCGAATCCCAGCCGTGGCGCTTCGACCGCGCGACGGTGAAGCGTCTGCGCGTGCCGATCGCACTCGTCGCGGCCACGCTTGGCGTCGCGGTGATCGGGATGAACCTGCACTGGTGGAAGCTGTCGCGTGAGCGCGACGCGCTGTCCGCGCAGATCACCGAGACGCTGCTGTCGGCCTTTCCGAAGACGACGACGGTGCTCGATCCGCCCGCGCAGATGCAGCGTCAGCTCGACCAGCTGCGCCTCGCGGCGGGCGAGCTGTCGCCGAACGATTTCCTCGCGTTGTCGAGCGGGTTGTCGCGTTCGATGGGCGCGCTGCCGCTGAACGGAATCGCTTCGCTCGATTATCACGACCGGCGGCTCGACGTCGGCTTCAAGCCGGAGGTCAAGGTCGACCCTGATTTCCCGCAGCGTCTCGCGCGCAACGGGCTGTCCGGCGAAGTCGACAGCAGCACCGGCAAATGGACGATCCGGAGCCGCTCATGAAGACCGAACAACTGAACCAGACGCTTGCGCAGTTCTGGGGCGAACGCACGCCCCGCGAGCGGACGCTGCTCGGCTGGGGCGGCGCCGTGCTGGCCGTCGCGATCGCGTATTCGGTGCTGTGGTCGCCCGCGCAGGAAGGCCGTGCGCGGATCCGCCGCGAGCTGCCGACGATGCGCCGCGAGCTCGCGCAGATGACCGCGCAGGCCACCGAGGCGAAGTCGCTGACGGCCGCCGCGCAAGGCGTCGCGCCGACCGGCCTGGCGCTGAAGGACGCGCTCACCGCGTCGCTGTCCGATCACGGGCTGCAGGGCGCGCAGGTGCAGGTCGTCGGCAACGGCGTGCAGGTCCAGATGAAGAACGTGCCGTTCCCGGTGTGGACGCAGTGGCTCGACGACGCGCGCCGGCAGTTCAAGGTGCAGGTCGGCGAAGCGCACGTGACCGCGCTGAAGGAAGACGGCCAGGTCGACCTGACGGCCGTGATGCAACCCTCGACGCAGAAATGACGCAGTGGATGAAACAAGCGACGGTCGGCCGATGAGGCCAGGGATCCGGCGGCTCGTCGCCGCATTGCCGTGGGTGGTGGCAGGCGCGCTTGCGACGGCGCTGACGCTCGTCGCGCTCGCGCCTGCGGCCTGGATCGCCCCGCAGTTCGCGCGCGCGACCGGCGGGCACGTCAATCTCGTCGATCCGGACGGATCGCTGTGGCACGGTTCGGGCACGCTGATGCTCGCGCCGGGCGCGGACCAGAGCGCGGCGACGCTGCTGCCGGGCCGGGTCGAGTGGACCACGGGCTTCTGGCCGCTCCTCACCGGGCGCGTGCAGATGCGCATGCGGCAGACCGAGGCGATGCCCGACGCCGTCACGCTCGACGCAACGTGGCGCGGCGCGGTGCTGTCGGCCGGCTCGATGGCCGTGCCCGCGTCGCTGCTCGCCGGGCTCGGCACGCCATTCAACACGCTCGACCTGCAGGGTGACGTGCGGCTCCGCTGGACCGACTGGCGGATGATCGGCAACAACGCGTTCGGCCAGTTGACGGTGACGATCGATTCGATGAGTTCGCGCGTGTCGCGCGTGAAGCCGCTCGGGTCGTACCGGGCGGTGCTGCAGGCGAAGGGGGCGGACGCCGATCTCGACCTGTCGACGACGCAGGGCCCGCTATTCCTCGACGGGCACGGCACCTTCGGTCCCGGCCAGGGTTCGTTTCGCGGCACCGCGCATGCGGCGCCCGAGCAGCAGGCGAACCTCGCCGGGCTGCTGAACCTGCTCGGCCATCCGATCGGCAACAACGAGGTGTCGCTGATCTTCGGTGAGGCGGTGCGCTGACGCGCGCCGTGCTCGCCTTTTCCCGTCTTACTTCTGCGCGAGCGGTGCGGCAGCCGACGGTGCGGTTGCGGCCGGCGCTGCCGCAGCGGATGCCGGCACCGGTGCGGGCGCCGCCACGTCGCCCGTTTCGCGCGCCATGTCCGACGCATCCCAGCCGCCGCCGAGCGCCTTTACGAGCCCGACCGACGACACCATCCGCTGCCCGCCGATCGTCGCGAGCTTCTGCTGCGCGGTAAACGCGGTGGTCTGCGCGCTCAGCACGTTCAGGTAGGCGACCGTGCCGGCCTTGTACTGGTTCGTGACGATCGCGAGCGCGTGCTCGGCGCTGTCGACGGCCTGCCGCTGCACGTCGACTTCCTGCGCGAGGATGCGCTGCGACGCGAGGTTGTCCTCGACGTCCTGGAATGCGTTGAGCACCGCGAGGCGGTACGCGGCGACGTCCTGGTCGTAGGTCGCGCGCGCGGCATCGGTCTGCGCGGCGCGCAGGCCGGCGTCGAACAGCGTCGCCGCGAGCTGCGGGCCGACCGTCCAGAATCGCGCGGGCAGCGTGAACAGCTGCGACCACACCGAGCTCTGGAAGCCGCCGGTGGCCGACAGCGTGAGCGTCGGGAAGAACGCGGCGATCGCGACGCCGATCTGCTCGTTCGCGGCCGCCGCGCGGCGCTCGGCCGCCGCGATGTCGGGCCGGCGCTCGAGCAGCGCGGACGGTACGTCGACCGGCATGATCGGCGGTTCCGCCGAGAGCGGGCTCGGCGGCAGCGAGAACGTCGAGGCCGGTTCGCCGATCAGCGTCGCGATCGCATGCTCGTACTGCGCGCGCGCGACGCCGTTGTCGATCGACGCGGCCTGCGCGCTCTGCAGTTGCGTCTGCGCCTGGATCACGTCCGCGCGCGCGGCGACGCCCTGCGCGTACTGGTTCTGTGTGAGCTTCAGCGATTCGCCGTACGACTTCACGGTGTCGTCGAGCAGCTTCTGCAGCGCATCGGACGTGCGCAGCTGGAAGTAGGTCTGCGCGAGCAGCGCCTGCTGCGACAGCCGCGCGTTCGCGAGATCGGCCGCGGCGGCTGCCTCGCCGGCGCGCTGCGCGCTGACGCTGCGGCTCACCTTGCCCCACAGGTCGGGCTCCCAGCTCGCATCGAGACCGACGCTGTAGCTGTTGCCGATCGACGAGCTGCTGCCGAAACCCGACGTGCTCGACGTGGACGTGCGCCCCGTGCGGGAGCGCGAGCCCGACGCGGTCAGCCCGACGGTCGGGAAGTACGCGGCACGCGCTTCGGCGACGAGCGCGCGGGCCTGCCGGTACGCGGCGGCCGATTGCGCGATGGTCTGGTTCGATGTGTTGAGCTTGCCAATCAGCGCGTCGAGCTGCGGATCGTTGTAGACCGTCCACCACGGACCGCGGTCGGTCCGGTCGGCGGGCTGCGCGACCTTCCACCCAGCCGGCGCTTCCTTGAAGGCGGCGGGGATCGACGTGTCGGGCCGGTGATAGTCGGGCCCGACGGCGCAGCCGGCGAGCAGCACGGCCGTCGCAACGGCGACGGCGGCGCTCAGCGGGCGAAGGGCGCGCGGGAGGGGGGCGTACGGCATCGTGGTATTCCTGTCTGGGCGCGACGGCCAGCGAGCGGCGTCGCGTGATGCGGTCGTTGTGCCGCTGGCGGACAAATGGTAACTGACGGCGGGAAAGCTGCGCAGCCCTAAGGGTACGGTGCGCGGCGGCACGAATGTGTTACCGGCGCGGACGGACGGTTTACCGGTCATTACGGATCGCTTGCGCGCGGGACGGGCAACGAATGCGGCGCGGACGGCGCCGGGCCGCGGGGAGGCAGCCGGCGTTCAGTCCGGATGACGGGGGGGTGCGGTGTCAGTGTCAGTGGCAGTGCACCGGTACCGGCACCGGATCGGCGGCGGCGGACTGCCATGTCGACGGCTCCGTTGCCGCCGGCTGGCTCGTGCGGCGGGCGGTGTGCTTCGCGTTGCGCTGCCGGCGATGATCGAACCATGCGAACCCGAGCGCCGCGAGCGATCCGCCCGGCACCACCAGCATCGTCACGTACAGTGCGATCTTCCAGCCGCGGTGCGGCCCGGAGAACACATGATGAGCGGTATCGGTCAGGTTGCGGCGCAGCGCGCCGGCGGCATTTTTCAGGAACAGCATCGCGAACATCCTCGGGTGCCCGGCAGCGCGGGCTAAGCGGTCAGAACATCGTCTCCGGCAGTGCAACATGCACGTCGTAACTGGTTGCCTGAAATAATATTGACTAAGCAATCATTTTTCAAGATACTGGGCGCGTTTTGACCTGAAACGCACTATTGCTGCGCGCGTAATTCGCATGAACGGCGGCCTCTACGATCCCGACACCATCGCACTGGAAACGAGCCTCGGTTACTACCTGACCAAGGCTCGGCAGGCGCTCGTCGAGCGAATGGACCGCGCACTCGAGCCGTACGACCTCACCGCGCAGCAGATCGGCGTGATCCTGCTGTTGTCGCGTGGCTATGCGCGCACGCCGTTCGAGCTGTCGCGCAAGATGTCGTACGACAGCGGCTCGATGACCCGGATGCTCGACCGTCTCGAGCGCAAGGGCCTGATCGCACGCTCGCGCAGCGAACAGGACCGCCGCGTGATCGAGCTGACGCTCACCGAACGCGGCGCCGAAGCGGCCCGCGCGCTGCCGTCGCTGATCGCGACCGCGCTGAACGCGCAGCTTGCCGGCTTTTCGGCCGACGAACTCGCGCTGCTCACCGGCCTGTTGCAGCGGTTCATCGCCAACGGGCCCGGCGACACCGGCTGCCCGAAGCCCGACGAACCGGACTGCTGAGTGCGGAGGCCCCCATGTCTAGGTTAAGCATTCGCTTATTTCTCTGTCTGGGCAGAAGATGACAAGGCACGTGCTCCGTCTCTTCCCTCACCCGTTCCAACCAGCCGGGCCGCGCGGTATCGTGCGCCCGTGCGCTGTGCCGGCGCGTCGCGCGCGCCGCGTCTAGGAGATTCCGATGTCCGCCACCACGGCATCCGCCGCGCCCCGTGCCGCCGAACCTGCGCCGCTGACCGGCGGCGCGCTCGCGCTCCTCACCGTCGGGCTCGCGCTCGGCACCTTCATGGAAGTGCTCGACACGTCGATCGCGAACGTCGCGGTGCCGACCATCTCGGGCAGCCTCGGCGTCGCGACGAGCGAAGGCACGTGGGTGATCTCGTCGTATTCGGTCGCGTCCGCGATCGCGGTGCCGCTGACCGGCTGGCTCGCGCGGCGGGTCGGCGAAGTGCGCCTGTTCACGCTGTCGGTGCTCGCGTTTACGATCGCGTCGGCGCTGTGCGGCCTCGCGGAGAATTTCGAGACGCTGATCGCGTTCCGGCTGCTGCAGGGCCTCGTGTCGGGGCCGATGGTGCCGCTGTCGCAGACGATCCTGATGCGCAGCTATCCGCCCGCGAAGCGCGGGCTCGCGCTCGGGCTATGGGCGATGACGGTGATCGTCGCGCCAATCTTCGGCCCGTTGCTGGGCGGCTGGATCAGCGACAACTACACATGGCCGTGGATCTTCTACATCAACCTGCCGATCGGGATCTTTTCGGCGGCCTGCGCGTACTTCCTGCTGCGCGGCCGCGAGACGAAGACGACGAAGCAGCGGATCGACGCGGTCGGCCTCGCGCTGCTCGTGATCGGCGTGTCGTGCCTGCAGATGATGCTCGACCTCGGCAAGGACCGTGACTGGTTCAACTCGACCTTCATCGTCTCGCTCGCGCTGATCGCGGTCGTATCGCTGGCGTTCATGCTCGTGTGGGAGGCGACCGAGAAGGAACCGGTGGTCGATCTGTCGCTGTTCAAGGACCGCAACTTCGCGCTCGGCGCGATGATCATCTCGTTCGGCTTCATGGCGTTCTTCGGCTCGGTCGTGATCTTCCCGCTGTGGCTGCAGACGGTGATGGGCTACACGGCCGGCAAGGCCGGCCTCGCGACCGCGCCGGTCGGGCTGCTCGCGCTCGTGTTGTCGCCGCTGATCGGGCGCAACATGCACCGGCTCGACCTCCGGATGGTCGCGAGCTTCGCGTTCATCGTGTTCGCCGGCGTGTCGGTCTGGAACTCGACGTTCACGCTCGACGTGCCGTTCAACCACGTGATCCTGCCGCGGCTCGTGCAGGGGATCGGCGTCGCATGCTTCTTCGTGCCGATGACGACCATCACGCTGTCGAGCATCCCCGACGAGCGGCTCGCGAGCGCGTCGGGGCTGTCGAACTTCCTGCGCACGCTGTCCGGCGCGATCGGCACCGCGGCCAGTTCGACGTTCTGGGAGAACGACGCGATCTACCATCACGCGCGGCTGTCGGAATCGGTGAGCATCTACGCGCAAAACACGACCGACTACCAGGGCGCGCTCGCGCAGCTCGGGATCGTCGGGCAGACGGCCAACGCGCAGCTCAACCAGCTCGTCACGCAGCAGGGCTTCATGATGGCGACCAACGACTTCTTCCACCTGTCGGCGGGGGTGTTCATCGCGCTCGCGGCGCTCGTGTGGATCACGAAGCCGAAAAAGGGCGCGGGGCCGGCGATGGGGCACTGAACGCGCTAGGGGGCCGCACCGGCCCCTCCCCCCGTTCCCCTTCCGTCGCGGCGGCCGCCGTCGCGGGTCTCACTCCCGCGCCAGCAATCCGCCGAAGGCCAGATCGTCGCCCGACGCGATCGGCAGCGTCGCCCGCGCGACCTCGAGCCATGCACGCGCCGCGTGCGACAGATAACCCTTCTTCAGCCAGCCGAGCGCGATCGCCCACGTGATTTCCGGCTCGACGATCGGCCGGCACGTGAACTGCCGCGCGTCGAGCCGCCGGCAGTACGGCTCCGGCAACAGCGCGATGCCGACGCCCGCGTGCACGAGGGCCGCCATGAAATCCCAGTGCCCGCTGCGGCTCACGATCGACGGCGTGAAGCCGGCCAGCCGGCACGCGTCGAGCACCGCATCGTGCAGCGCGAGGCTCTCCGCGTAGAACACGAACGACTCGCGCGCGAGATCGGCGAGCGGCACGGCCGTGTGGTCCTCCCAGCGCGACTCGCGCGGCGCGACGAGCCATAGCGGCGCGCGCACCATCGGCAGCCGCTCGAACGTGGCGGGATCGACCGGCTCCAGCAGCCCGCCGAGCTCGAGCTCGCCCGACATCAGCGCGGCCTCGATCATCCGCGCGCCCTGCTCGAACAGCTTCAGCTCGATGTTCGGATAACGCTGCTTGTACGCGGCGATGATCGGCGTGAACAGCGACCCGCCGAGCGGCGGAATGCCGATCGTCAGTTCGCCGCGCCCGAGCGTGCCGAGATCCTTCAGCTCCGACTGCAGCTGCGCCTGCGCGGCGAGCACATCCTGGCCGCGCTGGAACACGATCCGCCCCGCGTCGGTCAGCACCATCTGCCGGCCATCGCGCAGCAGCAGCGGCGATCCGATCTCGTCCTCGAGCGCCTTCACCATCTTGCTGATCGTCGGCTGCGTGACGAACAGCCGATCGGCGGCCGCCGTGAAACTCTGCTGACGGACCACCTCGACGAAGTACCGCAGCGCGCGCAATTCCATCGATTACTCCCCAGGTTGGTGCAGCGGACACAACTGAATTCCGAATTGGAATGACAAGGATAGAGACAAGTCATTTTATTTATGGTTAGGGGAAACCCTATACTCACACCATCGACGACATTCCTGTATGGAGCCCGCCATGAACAAGCCGCTCGCCACCGCCGCCGCCCGCCCCGCTGCTTCGGGCAACGTTGCGCGTACGGGCCGGATCGTGCTCCAGGCCGCCGCGCTTGGCGTGCTGTGGATGGCCGTCGACTGGGCCGTGCGCGCGGTCGGGCTGCCGGTGCCGTCCGGCGTGATCGGCCTCGCGGTGCTGCTCGCGCTGCTGTTCTCGGGCCGCGTCGCGCCCGCGTGGGTCAAGGACGGCGCGAACTGGCTGCTGTCCGACATGCTGCTGTTCTTCGTGCCGGCCGCCGTCGCGGCCGTCCAGTACGGCGGTCTGTTCCGCGAGGACGGCTGGCGCATCGCGCTGGTCATGCTCGCCGGCACCGCATTCGTGATGGTCGCGGTGGCGGTGGCGGTCGACCTCGCCGCGAAGCTCGAGCGCCGGCTTGCCGCGCAGCGCGTGTTCGCCGAGCGCCGCCGCGCGCGCCTCGCCGCCGTGACCGCCCACTGAGCCGGAGCCTGCGATGCCTGCGCTGCTGTCGAACCTGTCCGCCGACCAGGTGAATACCGCGATCTCCGTCGGCTGCTTCGTGCTGACGGTCGTCCTGTATTTTGTGTCGAAGCGGCTCTACGCGTACAGGAAGACGCTGCTGTTCTCGCCGCTCGTGTTCGTGCCCGGCGTGCTGGTGCTGCTGGTCCTGCTGACCGGCATCCCGTACTCGGTCTACTTCCGCGACACGCGCTGGCTGATGTGGCTGCTCGGCCCGGCAACGATCGCGTTCGCGGTGCCGATCTACGAGTACCGCGACCTGATCCGCCGCCACTGGCTGTCGCTGTCGGTCGGCGTCGCGGTCGGGATTGGCGCGGGCGTCTGCGGGTCGCTGCTGCTCGCGAAGCTGCTGCACCTGTCGCCCGAGCTGCAGCGCTCGCTGATGACGCGCTCGGTATCGACCCCGTTCGCGCTCGCCGTATCCGACAAGATCCATGCACCGAAGGACCTCACCGCCCTCTTCGTGATCGCGACCGGCATCTGCGGGATGCTGCTCGGCGAAATCGTGCTCGCGCTGGTGCCGATGCGCACGCGGCTCGCGCGCGGCGCGCTGTTCGGCGCGGCCGCCCACGGCGTGGGCACCGCGAAGGCGCGCGAGATCGGCAGCGAGGAAGGCGTCGTGTCGAGCCTCACCATGATGATCGCGGGCGTGGCGATGGTGCTGATCGCGCCGCTCCTGTCGCTGTTGCCGATCTGACGCCACGCGGGCGGGCGCCGCTGTCAGCCCGCTCCGCCTCGCTGCCCCGGCGCCCGCCGGCCGCGCCTCGCCCCGCCGTTCCTACCCTGCATCGAGCCGACACCCGGCCGACAATCGGCTGAGATAGCCGCAATTCCCCCCTCTTTTCCGCCCATCGGGCCCGGCCCGGATGCCGAACAATGCATGCTACGAGACATCACGCACGCATTCACATGGCCTCCACGACCGCAAACCCGACCGCCGACAAGCCGGCTTCGTCCGGCAAGTTCAAGCGCATCGCGCTCATCGCCGTCATCGCGCTGGGCGCGGCCGCCGCCGCCGCGGGCGGCATGTACGTGTTCCTGAGCAAGGCAGGCGTCGGCCATGCGAGCGCGCCCGCCGAACCGGCGCCGCTTGCCGCGCCGGTGTTCTTCCCGCTCGACCCGCTGACCGTGAACCTGCAGTCGGACGACGGCATGCAGCACTACCTGCGCGTCGGCCTGTCGCTGAAGCTCACCGACCCGAAGGCGCAGGAGCAGCTGACCGCGCGCATGCCGGAGATCCGCAGCCGGATCCTGCTCGCGCTGTCGAACAAGCATCCCGAGGAGCTCGCGACGCCGGACGGCAAGCGTTCGCTCGCGACGGAACTGCGGGAGCTGATCGAACAGCCGACGCAGCCGGGCAACCAGCGCGCGAAGGTCGACGACGTGCTGTTCACCGAATTCGTCGTCCAATAACGCGGCCGGACAAGGAGCGCGCATGGGCCACCAGGAGTTCATGTCCCAGGAGGAGGTCGACGCCCTCCTCAAGGGCGTCACGGGCGAAACCGATGCAGTCGACGAGCAGCGCGACACGTCGGGCGTCCGCCCCTACAACATCGCGACGCAGGAGCGGATCGTCCGCGGCCGGATGCCCGGCCTCGAGATCATCAACGACCGCTTCGCGCGCCTCTTGCGGATCGGCATCTTCAACTTCATGCGGCGCACGGCGGAAATCTCCGTGAGCCAGGTGAAGGTGCAGAAGTACAGCGAGTTCACCCGCAACCTGCCGATCCCGACGAACCTGAACCTGGTGCACGTGAAGCCGCTGCGCGGCACGTCGCTGTTCGTGTTCGACCCGAACCTCGTGTTCTTCGTCGTCGACAACCTGTTCGGCGGCGACGGGCGCTTTCACACGCGCGTCGAGGGCCGCGACTTCACGGCCACCGAGCAACGGATCATCGGCAAGCTGCTGAACCTGGTGTTCGAGCACTACACGACCGCGTGGAAGAGCGTGCGGCCGCTGCAGTTCGAATTCGTGCGCTCGGAGATGCATACGCAGTTCGCGAACGTCGCGACGCCGAACGAGATCGTGATCGTCACGCAGTTCTCGATCGAGTTCGGGCCGACGGGCGGCACGCTGCACATCTGCATGCCGTACTCGATGGTCGAGCCGATCCGCGACGTGCTCGCGTCGCCGATCCAGGGCGAGGCGCTCGAGGTCGACCGCCGCTGGGTGCGCGTGCTGTCGCAGCAGGTGCAGTCGGCCGAGGTCGAGCTGAGCGCGGATCTCGCCGAGATCCCGTCGACCTTCGAGAAGATCCTGAACCTGCGTGCGGGCGACGTGCTGCCGCTGGAGATCGAGGACACGATCACCGCGAAGGTCGATGGCGTGCCGGTGATGGAATGCGGCTACGGCATTTTCAATGGTCAATATGCGTTGCGCGTGCAGAAGATGATCAGCGCGGGCGACACGATGAAGGAAGGTGGATATGAGTGAGCTGAACCCGACGCCCGAACTCGACGCGCAGGCGCTTGCCGACGCGGCACTCGCCGAATCGGCCGCAGCCGTGCAGGCGGCGCCCGCCGCGGCGGAAGACGATTCGGGCCTGGACGACTGGGCCGCCGCGCTTGCCGAACAGAACCAGCAGCCGGTGCAGGCGGGCGCGACCGGCGCCGGCGTGTTCCAGCCGCTGTCGAAGGCCGCGGCCAGTTCGACGCACAACGACATCGAGATGATTCTCGACATCCCGGTCAAGATGACCGTGGAACTCGGCCGCACGAAGATCGCGATCCGCAACCTGCTGCAGCTCGCGCAGGGTTCGGTCGTCGAACTCGACGGCCTCGCCGGCGAGCCGATGGACGTGCTCGTGAACGGCTGCCTGATCGCGCAGGGCGAGGTCGTGGTCGTCAACGACAAGTTCGGCATCCGGCTGACCGACATCATCACGCCGGCCGAACGCATCCGGAAGCTGAATCGGTGACCGTCATGAAGTCCGGCCGCGGCATGCATCGTTGGCCGAGCCTGGCGGCGCTGGTCATCGTCGCGTCGTTCGTCTGCGCGCCGGCCGGCGCCGCCGACATGAACGCGGTGAACAACGCCGGCGCCATCGCGTCGAGCGTGACAGTCGGCTCGGCCGTGCCGTCGCTCGGCGTCGGCGCGGTGCTGCAGACGCTCGTCGGGCTCGCGGTCGTGATCGGCCTCGTGTTCGGCTGCGCGTGGCTCGCGCGCCGCTTCGGGTTCCAGCCCGCGCGGCGCGGCGGCCCGCTGAAGGTCGTGTCGAGCGTCGGGCTCGGCGCGAAGGAAAGCGCGACGATCGTCGAGATCGGCGATACCTGGCTCGTGCTCGGCGTCGCACCGGGCAACGTGCGGCTGCTGCATACGCTGCCGGCCGGCTCGGCGGCGGTAACGACGGCGCCGGCTTCGGCCGACGCCTCCGCCCAGGCCGTATCGGACGAACGCGGCCAGAGCGGCACGTTCGGCGCGCGGTTTCGCGACGCGCTCGCGGGCGAAGCCGCGAAGCGCTTCGGGCGCGGCAAGGACCGCTGACATGGCGTCGCGCCCTCTCTCCGTATTCGCATCTCGATGAAACACGAATTCCTGCGTCACGCGGCGCGCTTCGCGCCCGTGCTGATCCTCGGCCTCGCTCCCGCGCTCGCGTGCGCGCAGGCGGCCGGCCTGCCCGCGTTCAACACGAGCCCGGGCCCGAACGGCGGCACCACCTATTCGCTGAGCGTGCAGACGATGCTGCTGCTCACGATGCTGTCGTTCCTGCCGGCGATGCTGCTGATGATGACGAGCTTCACGCGCATCATCATCGTGCTGTCGCTGCTGCGCCAGGCGCTCGGCACCGCGACGACGCCGCCGAACCAGGTTCTGGTCGGCCTCGCGATGTTCCTCACCTTCTTCGTGATGTCGCCGGTGCTCGACCGCGCGTACGCCGACGGCTACAAGCCGTTCTCCGACGGCGCGATGCCGATGGAGCAGGCCGTGCAGCGCGGCGTCGCGCCGTTCAAGAGCTTCATGCTTAAGCAGACCCGCGAGACCGATCTCGCGCTGTTCGCGAAGATTTCGAAGGCCGCGCCGATGCAGGGCCCGGAAGACGTGCCGCTGTCGCTGCTGGTCCCCGCGTTCGTCACGAGCGAGCTGAAGACCGGTTTCCAGATCGGCTTCACGATCTTCATCCCGTTCCTGATCATCGACATGGTCGTCGCGAGCGTGCTGATGTCGATGGGGATGATGATGGTGTCGCCGTCCACCGTGTCGCTGCCGTTCAAGCTGATGCTGTTCGTGCTCGTCGACGGCTGGCAGCTCCTGATCGGCTCGCTCGCGCAGAGCTTCACGTAAGCGGAGGAAGCACGCGATGACGCCCGAACAAGTGATGACGCTGGCGCACCAGGCGATGATGGTCGGCCTGCTGCTGGCTGCCCCGCTGCTGCTGGTCGCGCTCGCGGTCGGCCTCGTCGTGAGCCTGTTCCAGGCCGCGACGCAGATCAACGAATCGACGCTGTCGTTCATCCCGAAGCTGCTCGCAGTGGCCGCGACGCTCGTGATCGCCGGCCCGTGGATGCTGACGACGATGCTCGACTACCTGCGGCAGACGCTGCTGCACGTCGCGACGCTCGGCGCCGGCTGAGCCGCGCGCCCGGCTCCTTTACCCCGCGATGTTCTCGGTCACCTACGCGCAGCTCAACGGCTGGCTGACGGCTTTCCTGTGGCCGTTCGTGCGGATGCTCGCGCTCGTCGCGACGGCGCCCATGGTCGGCCACGCGGCGGTGCCCGTGCGCGTGAAGATCGGCCTCGCCGCGTTCATGGCGCTGGTCGTCGCGCCGACCCTCGGCGCGATGCCGGCCGTCACCATGTTCTCCGCGCAGGGCATCTGGATCGTCGTCACGCAGTTCCTGATCGGCGTGGCGATGGGCTTCACGATGCAGATCGTGTTCGCGGCCGTCGAGGCGGCCGGCGACTTCATCGGCCTGTCGATGGGACTCGGTTTCGCGACCTTCTTCGACCCGCATTCGAACGGCGCGACGCCGGCGATGGGCCGTTTCCTGAACGCGATCGCGATGCTCGCGTTCCTTGCCGTGGACGGCCACCTGCAGGTGTTCGCGGCGCTGGCCGCGTCGTTCCAGTCGCTGCCGGTGTCGGCCGACCTGCTGCACGCGCCCGGCTGGCGCACGGTCGCCGCATTCGGCGCGACCGTGTTCGAGATGGGGCTGCTGCTCGCGCTGCCAGTGGTCGCGGCGCTCCTGATCGCGAACCTCGCGCTCGGGATCCTGAACCGCGCGGCACCTCAGATCGGCATCTTCCAGATCGGCTTTCCGGTCACGATGCTGGTCGGGCTGTTGCTCGTGCAACTGATGATCCCGAACCTCGTGCCGTTCGTGTCGCACCTGTTCGACATGGGGCTCGATGCGATGGGGCGGGTGTTGCTCGGCTGGCGCTGAGCGCGTCCCGCCCCCGTTTCCCGCCCGTTCCGGCCCTTCGTTGCTGGAAAACCCCTAAAGGAATCGCCAATCCACGAAAGGTTGCGGAAGGTTTCGCCTCCCTATACTCGTCGTGACGATGCAGCAAGCATCGCGCCATACGAATACAACGAAGGAGACGACCCCGATGCGACCCATCCTGCGCACCCTCGCCCTTGCAGCCAGCCTGAGCTGCGCGCTCGCCGCTCATCCCGCCTTCGCCGACGACGGCGGCAAGATCACGATCATGGTCGGCGGGATCGCGAAGCTGATCTACCTGCCCGCGCGGCTCACGCAGGAGCTCGGCAACTTCAAGGCCGAAGGGCTCGACGTCGAACTGCTGTCGCAGCCGGCCGGCGTCGATGCCGAGAACGAGCTGCTGGCGGGCGCCGTGCAAGGCGTCGTCGGCTTCTACGACCACACGATCGACCTGCAGAGCAAAGGCAAGGAAGTGAAGGCGATCGCCGTGTTCGGCCAGGTGCCGGGCGAGGTCGAGATGGTGTCGACCAAGGCCGCCCCCACCTTCAAGTCGATGGCCGACGCGAAAGGCAAGACGCTCGGCGTGACCGGCCTCGGCTCGTCGACGAGCTTCCTCACGCAATACCTCGCGCTCGCGCACGGCGTGACGTCGACGCAGTACACGATGCTGCCGGTCGGCGCCGACGCGAGCTTCATCGCCGCGATCAAGCAGGGCCGCATCGACGCCGGGATGACGACCGAGCCGACGGTGTCCGCGCTCGAGAAGATGGGCGACGCGAAGGTGCTGGTCGACATGCGCACCGTCGACGGCACGCGCGCCGCGCTCGGCGGCACCTATCCGGCCGCGAGCCTGTACGTGCAGTCGGCGTGGGCCGATTCGCACAAGGCGGAGGCCACCAAGCTCGCGCACGCATTCGCGAAGACGATGCAGTTCATCCACACGCACAGCGCGGAGGAGATCGCCGCAAAGATGCCGGCCGACTACCAGAAGGACAAGGCGCTGTACGTGTCCGCGCTGAAGGCGTCGCTGCCGATGTACACGGCCGACGCGAAGATGCCGGCCGACGGCCCGGCGACCGTGCTGAAGGTGCTCTCGGCGTTCAACCCGTCGGTGAAGGGCAAGCACATCGACCTGGCGCGCACCTACACCAACGATTTCGTGAACGCGAAGTAATCGATATAGGTACAAGCGCCGGCGGCGGCGATCCCGCCGTCGCGCGTTCCCCGTTCCGGCCCGGCTGACCGGCCCGGCGCCGCCACGATGCGGCGCCTTCCTCACCCGCAGGACGAATGCGATGAATCAGGCAGTTTCCCCAAGCACACCGGCGATCGAGTTTCGCAATGTGTCGTGCCGCTTCATTTCGCCGGAAGGCAAGGCCACCGTCGCGTTGCGCGACTTCAGCATGAGCGTCGCACGCGGCGAGTTCATCGCGATCGTCGGGCCGACCGGCTGCGGCAAGTCGACGACGCTGAACCTGATCACCGGCCTGCTCAAGCCGGCGTCGGGCGAGGTGCGCGTGATGGGCCGCCCGGTCGACGGGATCGACCCGCGCATCGGCTTCGTGTTCCAGGCCGACGCCGTATTCCCGTGGCGCAACGTGATCGACAACGTCGCGGCGGGCCCGCTGTTTCGCGGGCGCTCGAAGGACGTCGCGTACGCGCAGGCCGAGGAATGGATCCGCAAGGTCGGCCTCGACAAGTTTACGAAACACTATCCGCATCAGCTCTCCGGCGGGATGCGCAAGCGCGTCGCGCTCGCGCAGACCTTCATCAACCAGCCGGAAATCCTGCTGATGGACGAGCCGTTCTCCGCGCTCGACATGCAGACCCGCACGCTGATGCAGGACGAACTTCTACAGTTGTGGTCCGCGAACAAGGGCTCGGTCGTGTTCGTCACGCACGACCTCGAGGAGGCGATCGCGCTCGCCGACCGCGTGTTCGTGCTGACCGCGCGCCCCGCGACGCTCAAGCGCGTGTATGAAATCGACCTGCCGCGCCCGCGCGTCACGTCGGAGATTCGCTACGACACGCGCTTCATCGAAATTTCCAAGGACATCTGGCACGACCTGCGCGAAGAAGTGCAGATCGGCTGACAGCAGCAAGGACAGGAGCATGACCGACATGACGCTTCCCCCCACCGCCATTCCGGCACCGTCGCTCGAGGACGAGTCGCGCGCCGCTCAAACCCGGCTACGTCGCCGCCGGCAACTGATCATCGGCCTGCGGATCGCCGTGCTCGTGCTCGTGCTGGGCGGCTGGGAACTCGCCGCGCGGCTCAAGTGGATCGATCCGTTCTTCTTCTCGCAGCCGACGCTGATCTTCGCGCAGCTCCAGGACTGGTTCGCGAACGGCACGTCGCAGGGCCCGCTGCTCACGCAGGTATGGGTCACGCTCGAGGAAACCGGCATCGGCTTCGTGATCGGCTCGGTCGCCGGCGTGATCTGCGGGATCGTGCTCGGCCGCAACAAGCTGATGGCCGACGTGTTCGGCCTCTACATCCAGATCGCGAACTCGATTCCGCGCGTCGTGCTCGGCTCGATCTTCGTGATCGCGCTCGGCCTCGGGATGGCGTCGAAGATCGCGCTGGCCGTCGTGATGGTGTTCTTCGTCGTGTTCGGCAACGCGTTCCAGGGCGTGCGCGAAGCCGACCGCTACCTGATCGCGAACGCGCAGATCCTCGGCGCGTCGCGCCGGCAGATCACCACGTCGGTCGTGATCCCGTCCGCGCTCTCGTGGATTCTGGCAAGCCTGCACGTGAGCTTCGGCTTCGCGCTGGTCGGTGCGGTCGTCGGCGAATTCCTGGGTTCCAAGCAGGGCATCGGCCTGCTAATCTCCACCGCCCAGGGCGCGTTCAACGCGAGCGGCGTGTTCGCGGCGATGATCGTGCTGGCCGTGGTCGCGCTGGCCGCCGACTACCTGCTGACCTGGCTCGAGAAGCGCTTGCTCAAGTGGCGCCCCGCCGCGTTCTGAGCAGCGCACGCATCCGATGACACGCCCGAACCGCGCCGGTTGCCCCGGCGCGGTTCGGCATTGAGGAGAAGGAATGGCGCACAGCCTGCGCGGACGGCTCTTGTGGTGGCTGCTGTTGCCGCTCGCGGTGTTCGTGCTGATCGCGGGCGCGATGTCGTACGACACCGCGCGGACCACGGCCGGGCTCGTGCAGGACAGCGCGCTCGTCGCGTCCGCGCGCACGATCGGCGAGGACGTCGAATGGCGCGACGGCTATCTGGCGGCCGACGTGCCGCCCGCCGCGCTGGAGATCTTCGAGTCGCCGTCGGCCGATTCGGTCTACTACAAGGTGGTCGACAGCAGCGAGCGCCTGCTCGCCGGCAATCCGGCACTCGCCCTGCCCGAACGGCACGGCATCGAGCCGACGCTGTACGACACGGCGCTCGACGGCGTGCCGCTGCGCGCGGTGGTCTACGACCGCCAGCTGTACAACGAGGGCAAGATCGAGACGGTCACGGTGGTCGTCGCGAAGACAACGCGCTCGTACGACGCGATGATCGCGACGATCTGGCGGCCGCAGCTCGTGCGCCTGTCGCTGATGCTGGTGCTCGCGGTCGTGCTCGTCTATCTGGGCCTCACGCTCGAGCTGCGCCCGCTGATGAAGCTGAAGGACGACGTCGCCGACCGCGGGCCGATGGAACTGGAGCCGATTCGCCCGGAGCGGCTGCAGCACGAGCTGCGGCCGATCGTCGACGCGATCAACCAGTGCATCGCGCGGCTCAATACGCACACGGCCACGCAGCGCCGCTTCATCGCCGACGCTGCGCACCAGCTGCGGACGCCGATCGCCGTGCTCGACACGCAGATCCAGTACGCGCAGCAGCGCGAGCACAATGATGCGGAACTCGCGTCGGTGCTCGACAGCATGCAGCGCAGCAGCCGCAAGATGGCCGACGTGACCGACAAGCTGCTGCTGCTCGCGCACGCGGAAGCGACGCCGTCGACGCTGCTCACGCATCGCGTCGATCTCGCCGCCGTCGTGTCGAGCGTGCTGGAGGAAACGATCGTGCTCGCGCAGCAGCGCGACATCGATCTCGGCGCCGATCTCGGCGAACGGCTCGACGTCGCGGGCAGCGACAGCCTGCTGACCGCGCTGGTGATGAACCTCGTCGACAACGCGGTGCGCTATACGCAGCCGGGCGGCTGCGTGACGGTCGCCGCGCGGCGAGACGGCGACGCCGTCGTGCTCGACGTGGTCGACAACGGCCCCGGCATTCCGGCCGAGGCGCGACCGCACGTGTTCAAGCGGTTTTACCGCGTGTCGGCCGACACCGAAGGCTCGGGCCTGGGCCTCGCGATCGTCCGCGAGATCGCGCAGGCGCATGGCGGCAGCGCGTCGCTCGCGCCGGGGCCCGGCAATCGCGGTATCGTCGTGACCGTGCGGCTGCCCGCATACGCCTGAAGAGAAGTTGCCATGAAACTCCTGCTGGTTGAAGACAACGCCGAACTCGCGCACTGGATCGTGAACCTGCTGCGCGGCGAGGACTTCGCGGTCGACTGCGTCGGCGACGGCGAACGCGCGGACACGGTATTGAAGACCGAACGCTACGACGCGGTGCTGCTCGACATGCGGCTGCCGGGCATCAGCGGCAAGGAAGTGCTCGCGCGATTGCGGCGCCGCAACGACAACGTGCCGGTGCTGATGCTGACCGCGCACGGCTCGGTCGACGACAAGGTCGACTGCTTCGGCGCGGGCGCCGACGACTACGTGGTCAAGCCGTTCGAGTCGCGCGAGCTGGTCGCGCGGATTCGCGCGCTGATTCGCCGGCAGGCGGGCGTCGGCACGACGCAGCTCGTGTGCGGCGATCTCGTCTACGCGTTCGGCACGCGCGAATTCCGTTGTGGGGGCACGGTGCTCGCGCTGCGTCGCCGCGAGCATGCGATTCTCGAAACGCTGATGCTGCAGCAGAACAAGACGGTGTCGAAGGTGCGGCTGATGGACAGCGTGTTCGCGCTCGACGACGAACCGAGCGCGGATGCGATCGACATCTACATCCACCGGCTGCGCAAGCATCTTGCGGGCTGCACGGCCGAGATCATCACGCTGCGCGGGCTCGGCTACATCCTGCGCGAGAAGAACGCGCAGGACTGACGCCCTGCCTCCAGGTTCGATTCGTAGCCCGTAACGTGTCGGCAGCCCGCAGGCTGCCGGCCAGGCTCGCGCTCGCCTGCCTGCCTGCCCGATTCGCGATCATTGCGCGTTCGGTGTTTTCACCGATCCGATTCTTTCCTCCGGGAAAGCGGCGTGAAGGATTGCACCCTCTACGATGCTACACGCCGGCCCCCTCGCTGTGGCCGGCAACATCCGGCATACATTACGTACTGCCGACAAACAGATTTCAATGCGGCAGCTCGGAGGAGACGATCTTGAAACGAAAAACCCTTGCCCTTTCCATCGCGGCGGCAGGCCTGTGCGCCGGCACCCAGGCGCACGCGCAGTCGAGCGTGCAGCTCTATGGCCTGATGGACCTGAGCTTTCCGACCTATCGTACCCACGCCGACGCGAACGGCAATCACGTGATCGGCATGGGCAACGAAGGTGAACCGTGGTTCAGCGGCAGCCGCTGGGGCCTGCGAGGCGCCGAAGACATCGGCGGCGGCACGAAGATCATCTTCCGCCTCGAAAGCGAATTCGTGGTCGCGAACGGCCAGATGGAAGACGAAGGCCAGATCTTCGACCGCGACGCGTGGGTCGGCGTCGAGGACGAGCGCTTCGGCAAGCTGACGGCCGGCTTCCAGAACACGATCGCGCGCGACGCATCGGCGATCTACGGCGACGCGTACGGTTCCGCGAAGCTCACGACCGAGGAAGGCGGCTGGACCAACTCGAACAACTTCAAGCAGATGATCTTCTACGCGGCCGGCCCGACCGGCACGCGCTACAACAACGGCCTCGCGTGGAAGAAGCTGTTCAGCAACGGCATCTTCGCGAGCGCCGGCTACCAGTTCAGCAACTCGACCGCGTTCGCGACCGGCTCCGCGTACCAGGTCGCGCTCGGCTACAACGGCGGGCCGTTCACCGTGTCGGGCTTCTACAACCACGTGAATCACGACGGCTTCACGAACCAGACGTTCTCCGTCGGCGGCAACTACGCGTTCAGCATCGTGCGCCTGAATGCCGGCTACTTCCGCTACAACGGCGACCAAGGCTCGCTCGGCCAGCGGCACGACGATTCGTGGACCGTGTCGATGAAGATCGCGCCGAAGGGCCCGCTCGATTACGAACTCGGCTACCAGCAGATGCGCGTCAAGAACGCCGCGTACAACTCGGACGGCTTCGTGCCGAACGCGAACCTCGGTGCGTTCAGCCTGACGAACGGCGTCGGCAACGGCTTCAAGGAGACGATCTACGGGTCGGTGTTCTATCACCTGAGCAAGCGCACCGAGCTGTACCTGGCCGGCGACTACATGAAGCTGCATGGCGGCTACACGGTGTCGTCGACGTTCGGCGCGAAGAACCAGCTCGAACTGACCTCGGGCATCCGCACGCGTTTCTGACCCCGCGGCCGGGGCGCGCCCCGGCCTTACCTTCGTTCGGGATTCTCCATACGGGCACGCCGGCGCACTGCGCTGAACGTGCCCTTTTTTCGTCGTTGTCGGCCGGTGCGGGGTATCCCGGAAGCCCCATGTGCGCGGCGCCGCGACAACCCGGCCCGAAGCCGCTTGCGGCCCGTCGGACGGGCGATCGCGGCCGATGCCCGCACGATCGCCTCACATCGGTGCTTGACCTGCGCCGACCGACTCGCTAGCGTTTCGGGTTTGCCCGGGTGGCCATTGCCGCCGGTGCCGTGAGTGCGCCCGACGTCCTGGCGCACACGGCCGGGCTCCGATGGAAAAAACGATGCAGAAACTCGATGCGGCGAGCCCGCAGGCGATGTCGACGGATTTCACCGCCGACAACGTCGCGCGCCTGAAGGCGCTGTTCCCCGAACTCGTGACCGAAGGCCCGAACGGCGCGTCGGTCGACGTCGACGTGCTGAAGGCGCTGGTCGGCGAGCGCACCGTCGGCGACGCCGACGAGCGCTACGGCTTCCACTGGCACGGCAAGCGCAGCGCGCGCCAGGCCGCGCTCACGCCGTCGACGGGCACGCTGCGTCCGTGTCCCGGCGACAGCGTCGCGTGGGACGACACGCGCCATCTCGTGATCGAGGGCGACAACCTCGACGTGATGAAGCTGCTGCACAAGAGCTACGCGGGCAAGGTGAAGCTCGTCTACATCGACCCGCCGTACAACACCGGCAGCGATTTCGTCTATCCGGACGACTTCAGCGACAGCATCCGCCACTACCTGGCGATGACGGGCCAGACCGAAGGCGGCGTGAAGCGCAGCACCAACACCGAGGCGAACGGCCGGTTCCACACCGACTGGCTGAACATGATGTATCCGCGCCTGAAGCTCGCGCACGCGCTGCTGTCCGACGAAGGGCTGATCGCCGTGCACATCGACGAGCATGAAGTGCATGCGCTCGTGCTGATGCTGCGCGAGATCTTCGGCGAGGAGAACGAGCTCGGCGTCGCCGTGTGGGACAAGCGCAACCCGAAGGGCGATGCGCGCGGTGTCGCGTACCAGCACGAATCGCTGGTGCTGTTCGCGCGCAACGCCGAGACGCTGCTCGAGCAGGCGCCGCTGAAGCGCCCGAAGCGCAACGCGCAGCGCATGCTGGATGCCGCGCACGACGCGATGTACCGCAGCGGCAACGTGAAGGATGCGCAAAAGGCCTACCGCGCATGGATGAAGGCGCAGACCAACCTGTCGGGCGGCGAGGTGATGTACGACCGGCTGTCGGCCGACGGGCGCGTGTACCGCCTCGTGTCGATGGCATGGCCGAACAAGAAGAAGGCGCCGGAAGAGTATTTCACGCCGCTGATCCACCCCGTCACCGGCAAGCCGTGCGCGATGCCGGCGCGCGGCTGGCGCAACCCGCCCGCGACGATGCAGGCGCTGATCGAGCGCGGCCAGATCGAATTCGGTCCGGATGAAACCACGCAGCCGCAGCGGATCTACTACCTCGACGAGAACATGTACGAGAACGTGCCGTCGGTGCTGCCGTTCGCCGGTTCCGACGACGCGCTGCTGAAGACGCTCGGCATCCCGTTCGACCAGCCGAAGCCGGTCGATTTCGCGGCGGCCGTGATCGGCTGGTGCACGCGCGGCGACGACATCGTGCTCGACTGCTTCGCCGGCTCCGGCTCGACCGGCCACGCGGTGATGCAGGTGAACGCGACCGACGGCGGCGCGCGCCGCTACATCCTCGTGCAACTGCCCGAGGCGCTCGACCGCCGCGACAAGACGCAGCTGGCGGCCGCCGATTTCTGCGCGAAGCTGAAGAAGCCGCAGACGCTCGCCGAAATCACGAAGGAGCGCCTGCGCCGCGCGGCCCAGCAAGTGGCGCGCGACTATCCGGAAAGCTATGGCGACCTGGGCTTTCGCGTGTACCGGCTCGACACGACCAACGTGATCGAGTGGGATCCGCGCCGCGACGATTTCGACCATGCGCTCTTCGCGTCCGTCGAGCACGTGAAGACCGGCCGCAGCGAGGACGACCTGCTCGCCGAGCTGACGCTGAAGCTCGGCCTCGACCTGTGCACGCCGGTCGAGCATCACCCGATCGCAGGCAAGACCGTGCACCTGATCGGCCGCTCGATCGTCGCGTGCTTCGATGCGCGCATTTCGCGCGACGACGCGGGCCCGCTCGCCGACGGCATCGTCGAACTGCTCGACGCGACCGGCGCGACGCGCGATGTCACGTGCCTGTTCCGCGACAGCGGCTTCGTCGACGACGTCGCGAAGCTCAATCTCGCCGCGCTGCTCGAACAGCATGGCGTGAAGCGCGTGCGGAGCCTGTGATGCGGCTGCATTTCGAAGCGGATCTCGACTACCAGCGCGAGGCGATCGACGCCGTCTGCGACCTGTTTCGCGGCCAGGAATCGTATCGCGGCGACTTCAGCGTGCTCGCGAACGCCGCGCCCGGCACCACGGCCGCGGCTCAAGGCTCGCTCGGCTTCGCGGTGTCGGAGCAAGGCGTCGGCAACCGGCTGTCGCTGACCGACGACGCGCTCGCGCGCAACCTCGCCGACGTGCAGCTGCGCGGCGGGCTGCCGCCGTCCGGCTTGCCCGGCTCACGCGACTTCACCGTCGAGATGGAAACCGGCACCGGCAAGACCTACGTGTATCTGCGCACGATCTTCGAGCTGAACCGCCGCTACGGCTTCACGAAGTTCGTGATCGTCGTGCCGTCGATCGCGATCAAGGAAGGCGTGCACAAGACGCTTTCGATCACCGAGGACCATTTCCGCGCGCTGTACGCGGGCGTGCCGTACGACTACTTCCTGTACGACTCCGCGAAGCTCGGCCAGGTGCGCCACTTCGCGGCGAGCGCGGCGATCCAGATCATGGTGATGACGGTCGCCGCGATCAACAAGAAAGAGATCAACAACCTCTACAAGGACAGCGAGAAGACCGGCGGCGAGAAGCCGATCGACCTGATCCGCGCGACGAGGCCGATCGTGATCGTCGACGAGCCGCAAAGCGTCGACGGCGGGCTCGAGGGGCGCGGGCGCGAAGCGCTCGCCGCGATGGCGCCGCTCTGCACGCTGCGTTATTCGGCGACGCACGTCGACCGCCACCACATGGTGTACCGGCTCGACGCGGTCGACGCGTATGAGCGCAAGCTGGTCAAGCAGATCGAGATCGCGTCGGCGATCGTCGAGGACGCGCACAACAAGCCGTACGTGCGGCTCGTCAGCGTGTCGAACCGGCGCGGCGCGATCAGCGCGCGCATCGAGCTCGACGTCGCGACCGCTGCCGGCGTGAAGCGCCAGATCGTGTCGGCCACCGACGGCGACGATCTCGAACGCCTGACCAAGCGCGCGCTGTACGCGGGGCTGCGGATCGGCGAGGTGCATGCGGTGAAGGGCGCCGAATACATCGAGCTGCGCCATCCGGAAGGCGAGGCGTTCCTGTCGCTCGGCGAGGCGTTCGGCGACATCGACACGCTC
This sequence comes from Burkholderia sp. FL-7-2-10-S1-D7, assembly GCF_001524185.1. Lineage (NCBI taxonomy): Bacteria > Pseudomonadati > Pseudomonadota > Betaproteobacteria > Burkholderiales > Burkholderiaceae > Burkholderia > Burkholderia sp. FL-7-2-10-S1-D7. Next base: position 35,672 of record NZ_LOWY01000094.1, read on the forward strand.
GCCGTGCAGCGCGAGATGATCCGCCGCACGATCCGCGAGCACCTCGACAAGGAATTGCGTCTGGCCGAGCGTGGTGTGAAGGTGCTGTCGCTGTTCTTCGTCGATTCGGTCGAGCGGTATCGCCGCTACGACGAGAACGGGATGCCGGTGAAGGGCGACTACGCGCTGATCTTCGAAGAGGAATATGCGCGCGCGGCGCGCGTGCCGGCCTACCGTGCGCTGTTCGACGGCGTCGACGTCGCGCTCGAAGTCGAGCGCGCGCACAACGGCTACTTCTCGATCGACCGCAAGGGCGGCTGGACCGACACGAGCGAAAGCAGCGCCGCGGCCCGCGAGAACGCGGAGCGCGCATACGGCCTCATCATGCGCGAGAAGGAAGCGCTGCTGTCGTTCGACACGCCGCTGAAGTTCATCTTCTCGCACTCGGCGCTGAAGGAAGGCTGGGACAACCCGAACGTGTTCCAGATCTGCACGCTGCGCGACATCCAGACCGAACGCGAGCGGCGCCAGACGCTCGGCCGCGGGCTGCGCCTCGCGGTCGACCAGGACGGCGAACGCGTGCGCGACCCGGGCGTGAACACGCTCACCGTGATCGCGACCGAGCGCTACGAGTCGTTCGCGGAGAACCTGCAGAAGGAAATCGAGGCCGATACGGGCATCCGTTTCGGGATCGTCGAGGAACACCAGTTCGCGGCACTGCCGGTGCAGGAAGGCGACGGGCCCGCGCACGCGCTCGGCATCGAGCTGTCGCGCGCGCTGTGGACGCATCTGCATGAGCAGGGCTACGTCGACGCGCAAGGCAAGGTGCTCGACCGGCTGAAGGATGCGCTGCGCCAGAGCGCGCTCGTGCTGCCCGACGCGTTCGAGTCGCTGCGTGCGCCGATCGTCGCGACGCTGCGCAAGCTGTCGGGCCGCTTCGCGGTGCGCAATGCGGACGAGCGTCGCGCGATCGCGTTGCGGCGCGATGCATCGGGCAAGGCCGTCGTGTTCGGCGACGACTTCCGGGCATTGTGGGACCGCATCCGCCATCGCACCGTGTACAGCGTCGAGTTCGACAACGCGAAGCTCGTGCGCGATTGCACGGCCGCGCTGCGCGACGCGCCGGACATCGCGCGCGCACGGCTGCAGTGGCGCAAGGCCGAGATCGATATCGGCAAGGCCGGCATCGAGGCGATCGAGGTGGCGGGCGCCGGCACGGTGCTGATCGACGAAGGCGAGTTGCCGCTTCCCGACCTGCTCACCGAACTGCAGGACCGCACGCAGCTCACGCGCCGCTCTCTCGCGACGATTCTGGCCGACAGCGGCCGGCTCGACGACTTCCGCGTGAATCCGCAGCAGTTCATCGCGCTGGCCGCCGATGCGATCAACCGCTGCAAGCGGCTCGCGCTGGTTGCGGGCATCGCGTACCGCAAGCTTGGCGAGCGCCACGTACATGCGCTCGAGTCGTTCGAGAGCGAGGCGCTGACCGGCTACCTGCGCAACCTGCGGCCCGATGCGCGGAAGTCGATCCACGAGGCCGTCGTGTGCGAGACCGACGCGGAGCGTGCATTCGCCGATGCGCTCGAAGCGCACGACGGCGTGAAGCTGTACGCGAAGCTGCCCGCGTGGTTCCGCGTGCCGACGCCGCTCGGCAGCTATCACCCGGACTGGGCGGTGCTCGCGGAGCAGGACGGCGGCGAGCGGCTGTATTTCGTCGTCGATACGCCGAATGCCGACGGCGACGTGACGAGCGAGCACGAGCGCGCGAAGCTCGCGTGCGGCGAGGCGCATTTCCGTGCGCTGGTGGACGGCGGAGAGGCCGCGCGGTTCGTGCGCGTCAGGCAAGCCGATGCGTTGTTCGAGCCGGGTGCAGCCGTCGCGCCGCTGGCGCGCGCGGGACGCTGAAACGAAGGGCGGCGACGAGCCGCCCTTTTTTCATTTCATCGATCCGGTTACGGCGGATCCGCGTGTCTTACTGCGCCGGCTGCACGCCCTGCGCGGCGGCCTTGCGCTGCGCCGCCATCTCCTGCTCGTGCTTCTTCGCCATGTGGTGGCCGACGATACAGCCGCCGACCGCACCGGCCACGGCGTGATGTCCCGCGTAGTGGCCGGCAACGCCGCCCACCACCGCGCCCTTCATGCAGCCTGCCGCGTGCGCGCTGCCGATCGTTGCGAGCGCAACGACGGCGGCCGCCGCGCATAACCTGATGTGTCGAATGGGGATCATGCGATCACTCTCCTCTTGTCGTCGTGATCAGTCGTCTCGTGAGCCGGCCGCCCGGTTCAGTTCCAGCGGCCGCGCCAGCCGTCGCCGTCATGCCAGGCGCGCTCGCGCCATTCACGGCGACGCCACTCGTGTTCACGCCATTGACGCGCACGCCAGTCGTCGTCGCGATAGCCCACCGGCGCGTACATCACCGGCGGCGGCGGCGCGACGTAGACCGGCTCGGGCGCCGCATAGACGCCTGGCACACCGATCCCGACCGACAGGTCGACGTGGGCCGATGCGACGCCCGAAGCTGCCAGCGCCGCTACACCGAGAACTGCACCGAGGATAAGTTTCTTGCTCATTTCGCGACTCCCTGCACGTGTCGTGCGTCATGTGACTACGGTTTGGAGTCTAGGCACCCGGCGCCGACACAGGTGAAACCGGTCTGCGAGACCGGTAACGGACGTTTACGGCGGGGCGCAAAGCCTTGCAGGACAAGGGTGGCGGGCGATTCGACACGCCGTTGCAACGGCGCATCGAATCGGTAAAGGCGGGAATTTTTGCCGGAAAACGCGCCGGCGCCGCCCGCTGCACGCGAATCGAACGAAGTTACGCGCGGATATCGTCGACGCTGCGCAGCCAGTGCACGCTGAACAGGTTGTCCGCGTCGGTCCACACGGTGTCGGGCTCGAAGCCCGCGCGGCGCGCGATCGCATGGAAGCCGTCGATCGTGAACTTGTGCGAGTTCTCCGTATGGATGTGCTCGCCCGCCTCGAAGCGGAACGCGTGGCCGCGCACGTGCACCGTTTGCGCGATATCGCTGACGAGATGCATCTCGATGCGCTGCCGTTCGCGGTCGTAGAACGCGCAATGCGAAAACGCGTCGAGATCGAAGTCCGCGCCGAGTTCCGCGTTCGCGCGGACGAGCAGGTTCAGGTTGAACCGCGCGGTCACGCCCTGCGCGTCGTTGTACGCGCGATGCAGCGTGCGCTCGTCCTTCACGAGATCCACGCCGACCAGCAGGCCGCCGCCGCGCAATAGCCGCGCGGCGTCGCGCAGGAACGCGTCGGCTTCCTCCGGCGAGAAGTTGCCGATCGTCGAGCCGGGGAAGAAGCCGATGCGCCGGCGCGGCGTCTCCGTCAGTTCGGCCAGTTGCTCGGCCTTCGTGTAGTCGGCCGCGATCGGCGCGACGTCGAGCCACGGATACGCAGCACGCAGCCGCGCCGCGGCGCCGTGCAGGTAGTCGGCCGAGATGTCGATCGGTACGTAGCGCGCCGGCGCGTTCGCGTAGTTATCCGCGCACGCGTCGAGCAGCACGCGGATCTTCTCGAGCGAGCCCGCGCCGAATTCGACGATGTCCGCGTGTGGGCCGACGCGCCGCACGATCTCGGCCGCGCGATCGCGCAGGATGCCGAGTTCCGTACGCGTCGGGTAGTACTCGGGCAGCTCGCAGATGCGGTCGAACAACGCCGACCCGGCCGCATCGTAGAAGTATTTCGGCGAAATGCTGCGCGGCGTGCGCGACAGTCCGTCGATCAGGTCGCGCTCGAACGCGCTCGGCCGCGAATCGCGGGCGGGTTGCAGGCCACCGCTCGTGGCCGTCAGATCAGACGTCTCGCGCAAGTCGCACTCCCGTGAATTGCCAGCGCGCGGCCGGCGGAAAGAAATTGCGGTACGTCGGCCGTTCGTGCCCCGGCGGCGTCGCGATGCTGCTGCCGCGCAGGACCTGCTGGCCGACCATGAACTTGCCGTTGTATTCGGCGGCGACTCCCGCGAGCGGCCGAAAGCCCGGATACGGCTCGTAGGACGAACGGGTCCACTGCCACACGTGCCCGAGCATCTGCTGCATACCATCCGCGCCGAATGCGGCTTCCCATTCGAATTCGGTCGGCAGGCGCGCGCCGGCCCACTCCGCGTACGCGGCCGCTTCGTAGAAGCTCACGTGACACACGGGCGCATCGGGCGCGAGCGGCTCCACGCCGTGCAGACCGAACGCGCGCCACGCGTGTACGGCGTCCGGCCCAGCGTCGTCGTCGGGAATCCAGTACGCGGGCCCTCGCCACCCTTCCCGCTGCACCGTCGCCCAGCCGTCCGACAGCCAGTATTCAGGGCGGGCGTAGCCGCCGTCGGCGATGAACGCCGCGAATTCCGCATTCGTCACGAGACGGTTCGCGATCTCGTACGGACGCACGAGCGCCGTATGGCGCGGCCGTTCGTTGTCGAACGAGAACGCGTCGCCGTCGTGGCCGATCTCGACGAGCCCGCCCGGCTGATGCAGCCAGCGCAACGGGCCGGCATCGCCCGCGGCCAGGGCCGCATGCCCATCGGCACGATCGAGCGGCCGGAACGCGGGCTTCAGCGGGTTGCACGAAAACGCATGCAGCATGTCCGTGACGATCAGCTCCTGATGCTGCTGTTCGTGATGCAGGCCGAGTTCGATCTCGGGCGCGATCGTGGCGAGCATCGTCGGATCGGCGCCGTCGAGCGCGCGCAGCATCGCGTCGTCGACGTACCGACGGTACGCGCTCACCTCGTCGAGCGACGGACGCGTGAGCAGCCCGCGCTGCGGCCGCGGATGGCGCGGGCCGAGCGCTTCGTAATAGGAATTGAAGAGGAACTGGAACGCGTCGTCGAACGGCGCGTAGCCATCCACGCGGCGCATCAGTACGACGGTTTCGAAGAACCAGGTCGTATGCGCAAGATGCCATTTCACCGGACTCGCGTCGGGCATCGACTGCACGGCCTGGTCTTCGACGGATAGCGTCGCCGTCAACGCGACGCTATGGGCGCGCACGTCCTGATAACGGCGCTGAAGCTGGGATGCAAGGAGGCTCATCGGTTTACCGTCCACGTCGCGATTCGCTGCGTTGCGTTGCCGGAAAAAGGAAAGCCTTGCGCTCGGATGCGCGCGGCTGGCGTGCGACCTTCATTGCTGCGATGTCGGGCAGCCGGCGCGCGCGCCGGGCCGCTGGTGCGGCGTCACGTCATCTGCCCGTGCAGAACAGTATGGGCCAGAAATGTGAACGTCGCGAATCGGATTTCGGGCGAAACAAATGCGAAAGACAAATGAAAGCACTCGCGCTTCGAGCGGCGGCGCTGGCGAACCGTCGATGCCCGTTGATGGCGGGGCTCGGCAGGCGACCGCAATGGGCATGCCTGCGCGTCGGCATGACCGCCACCTCATGACAGTCTCGCGGCACGCATGAAAGGTCGACGACACGCGTTCACCGGCGCAACGGCGTCATGCGGTCGATATCGGCCCCGATCCGCACGCTGGCATTACGGCCGTCGGTGCGATGTTCAACTGCCCTGCCCTCCGTGCGTTTCCCGGCTTTTGAAAAATTTTTCGCGCCGATGTCACACGCACGGGAGCCTCGCTCGTCATATCACCGGAACCCACACGAAAGGAGAAGGAACCATGACTGCGAAACTCAATCCGTTTGCCGCCGCCCCTGCGCTGATGAAGAACTGGATGGCCGTATCGGTTGCCGCTGCCGGGAGCCTCGAGCCGACGCTGATCGAGCTGGTCAAGATCCGCGCGTCGCAGATCAACGCGTGTGCGAACTGCCTTAACATGCACACCGTCGAGGCGCGCGAGCAAGGCGAGACGGAGCAGCGCATCAATCTGCTGGCCGCGTGGCGCGAAGCGCCCTGCTACACCGACCGCGAACGCGCGGCGCTCGGCTGGACCGACGCGCTCACGCGGCTGTCGGAGGGCCACGGCGCGCACGAAGCCGCGTATGCGGCGCTGAACGACCACTTCAGCCAGGAGGAACAGGTGAAACTCACGGTGATGATCAACGTGATCAATGGCTGGAACCGGCTGGCCGTCGGCTTCGGGCTGTGGATCGATCCGGCTGAAGCGAAAGCCGCTGCCGCGAAGATGGTGGCCTGATGACCCGCCTCGATCCGGCCGCGGGCAGCGCCGACGACCGGGCCGACGCAGCGGCGAGCTTCGATCCGCTGCGTCGCACGCTGATCCGCGTCGCGTACCGGATGCTCGGCTCCGTCGCGGACGCCGAGGACATGGTGCAGGAGGCGTTCATCCGCTGGATGGGCGTCGATCGCACGGAGGTGCGCGTGCCCGAGGCGTTCCTGCGTCGCATGGTGATGCGCATGTGCCTCGATCAGTTGAAGTCCGCGCGGCACCAGCGCGAGACCTATATCGGCCCGTGGCTGCCGGAGCCGGTCGTCGAGGAGGATGAACACGAGGACGTCACGCTGCCGCTGATGCTCGCGCTCGAACGGCTGTCGCCGCTCGAACGCGCTGCTTTCCTGCTGCACGACGTGTTCGGCCTCGAGTTCGACGAGATCGCGACGACGATCCAGCGTGACCCGGCCGCATGCCGGCAGCTCGCCGCGCGGGCACGCACGCACGTGCGCGAGGCGCGGCCGCGGTTTCATGTCGAGAAGCAGCGTGGAATCGAGCTGGCCGAGGCGTTCTTCGCGGCGTCACGCAGCGGCGACATGCGCGCGCTCGGCGCGATGCTCGCCGAGGACGTGAGCCTGCATTCGGACGGCGGCGGCAAGCGCGCGGCCGCGGGCAAGCCGGTGTTCGGCTTCGAGCGCGTGATGAAGGTCCACGCATACTTGGCCGAACTGTTCGCCACGCATGCGTCGAAGCTCGTGCGTGCCGGGTTCATCAACGGGTTGCCGGGTTTCGTCACGCTGGAGGCCGACGGCGAGCTGCAGACCACGGCGCTCGAGATCGACGACGGGAAAATCGTCGCGATCTATGTCGTGCGGAATCCTGACAAATTGAAGCATCTGCATTGATGCTCGACGAGCGGTTGCCGATTACCCGCTGCTTGCCGCTCGAAGCATCGCCCGGGCATGCACGATTTCGGCCGCAAAAAGAAAAACGCCACGCGATGTTGCCGCGTGGCGTTTGTATGTTGGCAAGCCGGATTGCCTGTAGGCAATGCGTGCTGCCAGACCCCTTCTTTTGTTCGTTGGTAGGCTCGATTGGATTCGAACCAACGACCCCCACCATGTCAAGGTGGTGCTCTAACCAACTGAGCTACGAGCCTAAGAAGCCGCGAATTATAGAGAGGGTTTTGGAGGTGCGCAAGTCCCTTTTGTGAAATTTATTCGATCGAGCATGGCGCGCATGAGCGGCGCACCGTGCGCGAAGCGAATTGCGATCGCATCCGGGTTGATCCCCACTGCGGGCTGCTTTGCTACGGCGCGGGCACGGTGCTCTGGATCTTCGCGTTGAGCAAGCCGGGCTCACCGTCGTGTATCCGTTTACCGCGCTCATGTTCGTGCTCGTCTTTCTGGCCGGAATCGTGTTCTTCGGCGAGCGTGTGTCGTACACGCAATGGGGGGCGTCGCCATGATCCTCGGCGGGCTGGCGCCGCAACTTATCCACAGCGTGCTATGGATAACCGTCCGGCAAGCCTCTGGATTCACAGTGGAACGATTGAGGATATGTCGCCGCGGCTGTGAATCGACGGAAAGTTGTTCTGTGATGCACAGCGATTTTCCTGTGCATCACCTGTGGTTATGCATTCCGTTTCATGTTGAAAATTCATGGTGTTACAGGAGTTATCCACTGTGAGGCGGTGGGCTTGTTAACTATCACTACGTATATATACGAACCCTGTTAACACCTTTGGATAAGCACAGTTCGTCGACTGTGATCCGGGAAGGATATGCACTGCGCGCGGTGGATGAATGACGCGAAGTCGAAGCCGGAGACCAGCCCGAACGCTCGCATCTGCAAAGTCGCCAGGTTCACGACAGGCCCCGTCGACGAGACGCTGGTGATGGATATTGCTGGCCGCGTAGCGCAGCTCATGACCGATGTGGCCGCGGTTGTACGAGGATCCGTTATGACAATCATGTCATCGTCGTACCGGAGGTGAGCTCGTGACTCGGGGAGCGGGATGACCGGATTGAATTTCGACAAGGTCAATCGGTGTTCCGTCCAGCTCGATATCGCGACGCTGCTCGGCCTGAAGACTCCGTCGTGGCGGAGTGCATTGTGGATATCGAGCAGTCAAACCACTCGAAGGCCTGTGCACTACACGGATTAGGAAATTGAATCCGGCGCAGATGTTCTGCGGTACCTTGCGGGTTGTGGATACCGCACGCCAAAACAACCCGAAACACTGTGCAGGCCGAAGCTGAGCGAGTCGACGGATGACCGCGCGCGGTGTCGACATGATTGATGTGGATATCCCGCTCCGCAGCGACTCGAAACCCTGTGATTCCGAACGGGCGAGGTTGCCGGTGTTGTTTCGATGTGGACAACAAACCGCGAAAGTCAGTCGAAACGCTGTGCGAGCAAGTGGTGACAGTAAGCACGCCCAAGTCAGGAGCCGCATCATTCGGGGCGTCGACGGACACCCACCGATTACCAGCCGCGCGCGCGTCGCACCACTCAAGTCTGCTGATCGAGCGCCTGCACGATCGCTTTCTGCGCGACGCTTCCGGCCGGCCCGACCACCGCGAAATTGAGCCCGTTCACCGACCCATACCGCGCGAGCAACGGCCCATCCACGCGTTGCCCGGCCGGCAGCAGCCGGTGTTTCGATTCCGCCGGCCGGAGATAGAAGCTCAGTGTCCGCCCGGCATCGTCCTCGTAGAGCACCATCGCGGCAGTGGCACCGCTGTCCGTCGTAAACAGCCGCCCGCCAACCGGCCTGAACCCGGCCGCACTCAAATCCGGCAGCCGCGCCGACGCGCCGACGCGTCTGGTGAGCCACGCTTGCAAATCTCCCGCACGGGTCGGCCGAAAATCCACCTTCGCGGCTTGATCGACGACCATCATCCGGTAAGCCTCGACCGCATCGCTCATCGGCGCGATCGGAGGCGGCGCGTTCCACTCATGCGCCTGCCACCCGCCAAACGTCCCCAGCCCGATACAGAACACGAACGAAGCCGCCATCGCGAACCGCATCCGCGAGCGCTCCGCACGCTTCGCCCGAATCGCAGCCGGATCGAGCTCAGGATTCCGACCGGGCATCCGCACGCTCTCGAGCGCGGCCCGCAATCGCTGCGCATCCTGCTGCCATTGCCTTACCTGTTCCGCACTCTCCGGATGCAGCGCGAGATATCGCTCGACCGCGGCGCGCGCGTCGTCGTCGAGCTGGCCGTCGACGTAGGCCTGGAGATCGTGTTCGTCGGGATGGAGGTGGTTCATTTCATCACGCGGAGAGAAGGAGCGGGAAGTTCGCCGTCGCTGAGCTGGCGCAGTGCCTGGCGTGCGCGGGAGAGTCGCGACATCACGGTGCCGATCGGCACGTCGAGCAGGTCGGCGACTTCCTGATAGGTGAAGCCTTCGACCGCGACGAGCAGCAGCAGGCTGCGCTGCTCGTCGGAGAGCCGGCCGAACGCCTCGAGCGTCGCGCGTGCGGCCACCTCACGTTCGGCGGACGGCCAGTGCGCTTCGTCGTCGTCGCGAATGCGGCCGAGCAGCCACGCGTAGCGCTTCGCACTGCGTTTGCCGTCGAGAAACTGCCGGTAAAGGATCGTGAAGAGCCAGCTGCGCAACGACGCGTCGTCGCGGCGGCTTGCCCAGCGCGACAGGGCGCGCTCGAGCGTCGACTGGACGAGATCGTCGGCGGCGTGAACGTCGCGCGCCAGCCAGAGCGCGAAGCGTCGCAGCCTGGGGATGAGTTCGCGCAATGCGTCGTCGTCGGGGGCGTTTGAGGGCATGGCCGGGGCGCGAGCCGATAAGCGTGGAGATGCCGCGTAGGACGCCGGTCGGCGTCGCTTATTCCGTCAGCATACGAAAAATTTCTCCATGGAATAAAGCGGCGCGGGTGGCGTCCTACACGCGTTCGACAATGATCTGATGATCGGGAGTGCATCCATGAAGCAATCTTCCTCTTCTTCGCCGCCGAGCGAACCCGGGCGCGGGTGGTGGCGCTGGGCCGTGATCGGCGGCGCGGTGGCCGGCGTGGCCGTGGCGTTCGGGTATGTCGGCGGCTGGCTTGCGCCGGCGCGTCTGACCCCGCACCGGCTCGTCGACGCGCTGCAGACGGCCGGCGGCGAGCATCCGGGCTTCCGGCGCAATCACGCGAAGGGCGTGTGCGTGACCGGTTACTTCGAAGGCAACGGCGCCGCGAGCGCGTATTCGGTCGCGCCGTTCTTCAAGGCGGTGCGCACGCCGGTGGTCGGGCGCTTCGCGCTGCCGGGCGGCAATCCGTATGCGCCCGACAGCAGCGTGCCGATCCGCAGCCTCGCGCTGAAGCTCACCGCACCGGACGGCCAGCAATGGCGGACCGGGATGAACGCGATGCCCGTGTTTCCGGTGGCGACGCCGAAGGCGTTCTACGCGCAGTTGCTGGCGACCCGGCCGGATCCGGCGACGGGCAAGCCCGATCCGGCGAAGGTGAAGGCGTTTTTCGGCGCGCATCCTGAAACGGCAGCGTTCCGCGCATGGGTGAAGGGTGCGAAGCCGAGCGCGAGCTACGTCACCGAAAGCTATTACGGATTGAACGCGTTCTACTTCGTCGATGCTGCGGGCAGGCGCCAGGCGGTGCGGTGGCGCGTCGTGCCGGAGCAGATGACGGGGGCCGGCGACGTCGCGACGGCCGCGGATCCGAACGTGTTGCAGCAGGACCTGACGCGGCGCATCGCGGACGGTGCGCAGAAGTGGAAGCTGCTGGTCACGCTGGCGGAGCCCGGCGACCCGGTGGACGACGCGACGAGGACCTGGCCCGCGCAGCGGACGACGATCGACGCGGGCACGCTCGTGCTCGATCGCGTGGAGCCGCAGGACAGCGGGCCGTGCCGGGACGTGAATTACGACCCGACGGTGCTGCCGCAGGGGATTCAGGTGTCGGGGGATCCGTTGCTGGCGGCGCGGTCGGCGGCGTATGCGGATTCGTATCTGCGCCGGACGAGTGAAGAGGCCGGCGTGGCCGGCGCGGCGCGACTGAGTGCGGAGGGACGATGATGAAGGCTACGACGACGTTTGGCTTGCCGGCGAGGTTGCTGCATTGGGTGATGGCCGCGATGATCGTCGCGATGCTGTTCATCGGGGTGGGGATGGTGGCGTCGGTTTCCGGGCGGCACGATTTCCTGGTGGCGTTGCACAAGCCGCTGGGAATTGCCGTGCTGGTGCTGGTTTGCGTGCGGATCGTGGTGCGGTTCGTGTCGAAGCCGCCCGCGTTGCCCGAGGATCTGCCTGGGTGGCAGAAGGTTGCCGCGCATGGGTCGCATCTCGTGCTGTACGCGCTGATGCTGGCGATGCCGCTGATCGGATGGGCGATGCTGTCGGCGGGCGGGTATCCGGTGACGCTGGGTGGCGGCGTGCAGTTGCCGGCGCTGGTCGCGGCCGATCCGGTGACGTTTGCCTGGCTCAGGGTCGCGCACCGGGTGTTGGCTTACCTGTTCTTCGTGACGTTCCTCGCACACTTTGCGGCGGCGCTGTATCACCGGTTGATCCGGCGGGATGGGGTGGTGAAGGCGATGGTGGGGCGCTGAGTGACGCAGCGTTACGCTCGATGCGGGCGAGGTTGCTCAAAGGCCATTTCGCCCGCATCGTGCCGAGTGGCTTCCATGAGCACCCATCGGGGCGGCTCGACGGTCCCGAGCCCGCTTGTAAAAATATTTTCACAAAGTGCTTGCGGAGACCGGGGCAGGTGCATAGAATCACGCCTCTTTCGCGCTAACGGAAACGCGGCGCGGGGGAAGAAAGGAAGCGGTGCGGTTGGGATCGGTTGTAGCGACTCCAGTGCACACGAAATTAAACCGCAGTCGTCGCAACGAAGTAGTTAAAAAAGTTGTTGACGAGTTTTAAAAAACGGTTAATAATCTCGCTTCTCTGCTGCTGAAAACGCGGCGCTGCTGAGAAACTCCAGGTTTCTCGCAGAAATGCTCTTTAAAAATTAACAGCCGATAAGTGTGGGCGCTTGATGGAAGCGAGCTGATCCTC
>NZ_LOWY01000095.1:0-18728 GCF_001524185.1 Burkholderia sp. FL-7-2-10-S1-D7
GGCGTGTTCACGACGGTGCAGGACGTCGCGCAGACGGTGCTGTTCCTGTCGGCGTTCCCGAGCGCCGCGCTCACGGGCCAGTCGGTCGTCGTCAGCCACGGCTGGTTCATGCAGTAACGGGCTCCGGCACGGGCGGCCGCGCCGCGCGCCGCTTGTGCTGCACGGAGCATTCGCCGGTAGTGGAACGGCATGAACAAACGCGCTCCGGGGAGCGCGTTTGTTGTTTCGGCAGGGCGGGCTGCTGCCCGCTGACACCGGCTTACTTCAGGACTGCTGCGACCGCATTGGCGACCGCATCGAGGTTGCGCGTGTTCAGTGCCGCAACGCAGATCCGGCCGGTGCCGACTGCGTAGATGCCGAACTCTTCGCGCAGGCGATCGACTTGCGCCGAGGTCAGGCCCGAATACGAGAACATCCCGCGCTGCGCGTTGATGAAGCTGAAGTCGCGATCGACGCCGCTCGCCTTCAGGCGCTCGACGAGGCCGTTGCGCATCGCGCGGATGCGATCGCGCATTTCGCCGAGTTCCTGCACCCACGAAGCGTGCAGTTCAGGCGACGCGAGCACGGCCGCGACGACGGCGCCGCCATGGGTCGGCGGGTTCGAGTAGTTCGTGCGGATCACGCGCTTCAGTTGCGACAGCACGCGCGTCGCTTCTTCCTTGCTCGACGTGATGATCGACAGCGCGCCGACGCGCTCGCCGTACAGCGAGAAGGACTTCGAGAACGACGACGACACGAACGCATTCAGGTCGGCAGCGGCAAAGAGACGCACCGCGGCGGCATCCGCCTCGATGTTCTCGCCGAAGCCCTGGTAGGCCATGTCGAGGAACGGCACGAGGTTGCGCGCCTTGACGACGTCGACGACCTGCTGCCATTGCGCTTCGGTCAGGTCGACGCCGGTCGGGTTGTGGCAGCACGCGTGCAGCACGACGATCGTGCCTGCCGCATAGCCGTTCAGCGCCGACAGCATGCCTTCGAAGTTCACGCCGTTGGTGGCGGCATCGTAATACGGGTATGCGACGACTTCGAAGCCGGCGGCTTCGAACAGTGCGCGGTGGTTTTCCCAGCTCGGATCGCTGATCGCGACCTTCGCGTTCGGGTTCACGGTGCGAAGGAAATCGGCACCGATCTTCAGTGCGCCCGTGCCGCCCAGTGCCTGCGCCGTGACCACACGGCCCGCAGCGATCAGCGGCGAATCGTTGCCGAGCAGCAGCTTCTGCACCGCTGCGTCGTACGCGGCAATCCCGTCGATCGGCAGGTAGCCGCGCGGCAGGCCGGCGTCGACACGCGCCTTTTCCGCTTCGCGAACGGCGCGCAGCAGCGGAATCTTGCCTTCTTCGTTCGTGTACACACCGACGCCGAGGTTGACCTTGGTCGGGCGCGTATCGGCGTTGAAGGCTTCGTTCAGGCCCAGGATCGGGTCGCGGGGAGCAAGCTGGACAGCGGAGAAGAGCGACATGATGATTCGGCAGTAGTGAAAAGAGGGTCAGGCTTTCAGCCGGCGGGGCAGGCGCAGCGGACCGCGCGCCAACAGGCACGGCGCCGGAAAGCGCAGCAGCCTCACATTGTAGCGAATTCACGCTGCCGGAGGCGGCGATCGCGCCGCGAATTGCGATTTCGGGCGGTTGCCGCGCGTCAGGAGCCGTCAGCGGTTCGCAACGCCGCGAAGCGCTAGAATAGTTTTTTTGCCCTCGCTCCGGCCGCACTCCATGTCCGAACATCACGCCGAAGTCGGCGACGCGCTCGACGAATCGAAATTCGTGACCTTCGAAGGGTCGCCGTTCCAGTTGTACCAACCGTATCCGCCCGCAGGCGACCAGCCGACGGCGATCGAAACGCTCGTCGAAGGTGTCGGCGACGGCCTCGCATTCCAGACGCTGCTCGGCGTGACCGGTTCGGGCAAGACCTTCACGATGGCCAACACGATCGCGCGGCTCGGCCGCCCGGCAATCGTGTTCGCGCCGAACAAGACGCTCGCGGCGCAGCTTTACGCGGAATTTCGCGAGTTCTTCCCGCGCAACGCGGTCGAGTACTTCGTGTCGTACTACGACTATTACCAGCCGGAAGCGTACGTGCCGCAGCGCGACCTGTTCATCGAGAAGGATTCGTCGATCAACGAGCACATCGAGCAGATGCGGCTGTCGGCGACGAAGAGCTTGATGGAGCGCCGCGACGTGGTGATCGTCGCGACGGTGTCGGCGATCTACGGTATCGGCAACCCGTCCGAATACCACCAGATGATCCTGACGCTGCGCACCGGCGACAAGCTCGGCCAGCGCGACGTGATCGCACGGCTGATCGCGATGCAGTACTCGCGCAACGAACAGGACTTCCAGCGCGGTACGTTCCGCGTGCGCGGCGACACGATCGACATCTTCCCGGCCGAGCACGCGGAGTTGGCCGTGCGCGTCGAGCTGTTCGACGACGAGGTCGAGACGCTGCAACTGTTCGATCCGCTGACCGGGCGCGTGCGGCAGAAGATCCCGCGCTTCACCGTGTATCCGTCGTCGCACTACGTGACGCCGCGCGACACCGTGATGCGGGCGGTCGAGACGATCAAGGACGAATTGCGCGAGCGCCTCGAGTTCTTCCACAGCAACGGCAAGCTCGTCGAGGCGCAGCGCCTCGAGCAGCGCACGCGCTTCGACCTCGAGATGCTGCAGGAGCTCGGCTTCTGCAAGGGCATCGAGAACTACTCGCGGCACTTCTCGGGCGCGGCGCCCGGCGAGCCGCCGCCGACGCTCGTCGACTACCTGCCGCCCGACGCGCTGATGCTGCTCGACGAATCGCACGTGCTGATCGGCCAGCTGAACGGCATGTACAACGGCGACCGCGCGCGCAAGGAAAATCTCGTCAACTATGGCTTCCGGCTGCCGTCGGCGCTGGACAACCGGCCGCTCAAGTTCCCGGAGTTCGAACGCAAGATGCGCCAGGTGGTGTTCGTGTCGGCGACGCCGGCCGACTACGAGCAGCGCGTGACGGGGCAGGTCGCCGAGCAGGTGGTGCGGCCGACCGGGCTCGTCGATCCGGAAATCGAAGTGCGCCCGGCGAGTTCGCAGGTCGACGACGTGCTGACCGAGATCAATGCGCGCGTGAAGGCCGGCGAGCGCGTGTTGATCACCGTGCTGACGAAGCGCATGGCCGAACAGCTCACCGAGTTTCTGGCCGACCACGGCGTCAAGGTGCGCTACCTGCACAGCGACATTGACACGGTCGAGCGCGTCGAAATCATCCGCGACCTGCGGCTCGGCACGTTCGACGTGCTGGTCGGGATCAACCTGCTGCGCGAGGGCCTCGACATTCCCGAAGTGTCGCTCGTCGCGATTCTCGATGCGGACAAGGAAGGCTTCCTGCGCGCCGAGCGCTCGCTGATCCAGACGATCGGCCGCGCGGCGCGCAACGTGAACGGCAAGGCGATCCTCTACGCCGACACGATGACCGAATCGATGAAGCGCGCGATCGGCGAGACCGAGCGGCGCCGCGCGAAGCAGATCGCGCACAACGAGAAAATGGGCATTACGCCGCGCGGTGTCGTGAAACGCATCAAGGACATCATCGACGGCGTGTACAACGCCGACGAGGCGCGCGCGGAGCTGAAGGAAGCGCAGCAGCGCGCGAAATTCGAGGACATGTCGGAGAAGCAGCTCGCGAAGGAAATCAAGCGTCTCGAGAAGCAGATGGCCGACTACGCGAAGAACCTCGAGTTCGAGAAGGCCGCCGCGACGCGCGACCAGCTTGCGCTGTTGCGCGAGCGCGTGTTCGGCGCGAACGTTGGCGACCACATCAACGGCGGCCGGTAAATCTTTCCAAACGTCACCAAAATCTGTCGGTAACGGGTCTGTAAGCCTTGTCGGATCAGGGGTTTACACGGTATCTCGTTTGTTCCGAAGCCGGTTCGGTGCTAAACTCCGCAAGTATTGAGAATAGTTCGCATTAACGTTCTTCATTGCGTTAGTGTTTTCAGCGTGCCGCCCCGGAGGCCGCACGCATGTCGTCAAGATAGTCAGACAAATAACAAGGAGTGTCCATGTTGGGTTCTTCGTTCATCCGCACGTCGGTTGCGGTAGCGGCGGCGCTTGCCGCGATGTCGGCCTCGGCGGCCGAATATCCGATCGGCAAGCAGCAGATCCAGGGCGGCATGGAGATCGGCGCGGTGTACCTGCAGCCGATCACGATGGATCCGGAAGGGATGATGCGCAAGGCGTCGGATTCCGATATCCACCTCGAGGCGGACATCCACGCGGTCAAGAACAACCCGACGGGTTTCGCGGAAGGCGACTGGATGCCGTACCTGCAGGTCACGTACAAGCTGACGAAGCAGGGCGACGCGAAGTGGAAGGCCGAAGGCGACCTGATGGGCATGGTCGCGAGCGACGGACCGCACTATGGCGACAACGTGAAGCTCGCCGGCCCGGGCAAGTATCACCTGACGATGACCGTCAAGCCGCCGATGCAGTCGGGCCACATGGCGTTCGGCCGTCACGTCGACAAGGAAACGGGCGTGGGCGCATGGTTCAAGCCCATCACCCTCGAATATGACTTCCCGTTCGCCGGCATCGGCAAGAAGGGCGGGTACTGATCGGTGGTATCACGGACGGCGCGCTTCGGCGCGCCGTCGGCGCAGAGAACCCAGAATGAAATTTCCCCAGAAAATCGTTGCCGCAGCCGCCGCGCTGTGGCTCGCCGGCGCGGCACATGCCGCCGATCTGCCGACGTTCAAGCTCGAGATGACGGACGGCAAGCTGAATCCCGCCCGCATTGAAGTGCCGGCCGGCCAGCGCTTCAAGATCGAGATCAGGAATACCGGCAAGGGCGCCGCCGAATTCGAGAGCGTGCAGTTGCGCAAGGAGAAGGTGCTTGCGCCGGGCGCGGATTCGTTCGTGGTCGTTGCCCCGCTGTCGCCGGGCGAATACAAGTTTTTCGACGATTTCCACCAGCAGGCGCAGGGCGTGATCGTCGCGAAGTAATGCGTTTTATCTGCGTGCGGGCGTACGCGTGTCTTGCGCCGCGCGTCAGGAGGATTCAATGGGTCAGATCTTGTTCATCGTCTGGCGGGAGAGCGTCGAAGCGCTGCTCGTCGTCGGCATCCTCTATGCATGGCTGAAGAACGGCGACGACGACGCGCGCCGCGGCCTGCCGTTTCTGTGGACTGGCGTGGCAGTCGGCCTGCTGATGGCGGTCGGTCTCGGCGCCGCGCTCGTCGGCTTTACCGAAGTGCTGTCCGGCGACGCGCAGGACTATTTCCAGACCGCGATGGTGCTCATCGCGTGCGTGCTGATCGTGCAGATGGTGCTGTGGATGCGCCGGCACGGCCGCACGCTGAAGCGTGACATGGAGCAGTCGCTGCAGCAGAGCACGCGCGATTCGAACTGGTGGGGCGTCGCCGTGCTGGTGGCGCTCGCGATCGCTCGCGAAGGCAGCGAGACGGTGATCTTCCTGTACGGCCTCGGTTTCGGTCAGTCGGGGCACGTGGACGGCAGCCAGATGCTCGCGGTCGTGATCGGCCTGGGCCTCGCGTTCCTCACGTTCTATCTGCTGCAGCTTGGCGGCAAGTACTTCTCGTGGCGCCATTTCTTCCGCGTCACCGAAGTGATGCTGCTGTTCCTCGGTGCGGGCCTGTTCCAGACCGGCGTCGACAAGCTGATCGACAAGGAAATCCTGCCGCTCGGCATTTCGCAGGTGTGGGATACGTCGTCGATTCTCGACGACTCCGGCACGTTCGGTTCGCTCGTCGCGACGCTGACGGGCTACCGCGCGCACCCGGCGCTGACCAACCTGATCGCCTATGCGGCGTACTGGGCAGTGGTCTGGCTGCTGATGAAGCGCGCGAGCCGTCGTCCGGTCGTCCCTGCAGGTCGCGCGGCATGAGTGTTGTTGCCGCAGCCAATCCGGGCTGGCTCGCGCGGGCCGGTCAGTGGATGCAGCGCCACGGCGCGGTGATCCGCGGCATCCAGTGGGTCGTCGTCGCCGTCTATGCGTTCCTGATCATCGTGCCCGCGGTATTGCCGCTGCCCGACGATTCCGCGCATCTGTGGAGCAATCTCACGCTGATCGCGCAGTTCGTGTTCTGGGGCATCTGGTGGCCGTTCGTGCTGCTGTCGATGGTGATGCTCGGCCGCGTCTGGTGCGGCGTGCTGTGCCCGGAAGGCGCGCTGACCGAATATGCGAGCAAGTTCGGCCGCGGCGGCGCGATTCCGCGCTGGATGCGGTGGGGCGGTTGGCCGTTCGTCGCATTCGGGCTCACGACGATCTACGGGCAGATGGTGAGCGTGTACCAGTATCCGCTCGCGGTGCTGTTCGTGCTCGGCGGCTCGACCGTCGGCGCGATCGTGATAGGCGTGCTGTACGGCCGCGAGAAGCGCGTGTGGTGCAAGTACCTGTGCCCGGTCAACGGTGTGTTCGGGCTGCTCGCGCGGCTCGCACCGATGCGCTACAAGGTCGATGAGGATGCCTGGCGTCGTTCGTACAAGAACGGCGAGCATGGGCATCGCGTGATTCCGATCAATTGCGCGCCGCTCGTGCCGTTGCGCAACATGAAGGGCGCGGCCTCATGCCATATGTGCGGCCGTTGCAGCGGGCATCGCGACGCAATCGCGCTGTCGTGGCGCTCGCCGTCCGACGAGGTCGTGAACCTCGGCGCGCAGCAGGCGAATCCGTGGGACACGGCGCTGATCCTGTACGGCCTGCTCGGCATCGCGATCGGTGCGTTTCATTGGACCGTCAGCCCGTGGTTCGTGCAGATCAAGCAATGGCTCGCGGGCTGGCTCATTGATCGCGACATCACGTGGCCGCTCGAGACGAATGCCCCGTGGTTCCTGCTCACGCACTATCCGGATCGAAACGATGTGTTCTCGTGGCTCGACGGCGGGCTGATCGTCAGCTACATCGTCGGCACGGGGCTCGTGTATGGCACCGCGCTGCTCGTGCTGCTGGCCGGCGCGACGCTGATGCTCGGCCGTTTCGACCGCGTGCGTCTCCATCATCTCGCGCAGGCGCTGATCCCGATCGCGGGAGCCGGCGTGTTCCTCGGGCTGTCGGCGACGACGCTGTCGCTGCTGCGGGCCGAGCACGTGCCGCTCGGCTGGGCGACCGACGTTCGCATCGCGATTCTGGTCGGCGCCAACGCATGGAGCGCCTGGCTCGCATGGAAGGTGACGGGGCGCTATGCGGCCTGGTCGCGTCGACTGGCGGCATTCGCGTGGTTTGCGGCAGGCCTGGCCGTGGTCGACAGCGCATGGTGGTTGATGTTCTGGGGTTTCTGACGCGGTCTTGACGGCCGTGTGGCCGGGCTCCGGAGCAGCAGGCGAGCGTATTTCGCCGTTGGGCGCCGGAACGCGCTGAAGCTGAAGTGCCGACAGCCGCGATGTCTTTCTCTTTGCATCCGGACGCACCGACAAAAAAAAGCGACACGTCGAAGGACGTGTCGCTTTTTTTCTTCCTTGTGCGAGAACCAAAAAAGTGGCTTGGCTTGCTGCAACGGCTGCTTGAGTGTGTTTGCACGAAGGGGTCTAGATCTCGCGTGCAAGCCGTTACGCTGGCTACTGCCCAACACCTCTCAGGGAGGTGGTCCCCACAATACTCTGTCGTTACTTCGTCAGGATCAGTTTGCCGAGCCGCGTGGCACGCAACTGATACGTCTCTCCGTTGTGCGCGATGCTGATGTGGCTGCGGCCTTGCAGCAGCGCATCGCTGCTGAGGGTCCGGGTGCCGGCATCGTGGCTACCGGCGGGTTTCGCCGGCGTCGTGACCGCTGCCGTCTTTTGACGGTTGGCGCTTGCGGTGCCGGTCGTACGGCGCAACGTCAGCGTGTTCGGGCGCGTGGTGTCGGTCATTCGGTTGATCGGTGACTGTCGATACGATGGAATGAATTCTAAATGATAACTATTTCCATTTACAAAAACTCTTTATCGATCAATATGACAAATCCGATAGCTTGAATCAAAGGGGCGGCCCGCAGGCCGCCGTCGACGTCAGTGGAGCGGGTCAGGGTCCTTGCGTCCCTGTGCGTATTCGCGGATCAGGCGCACCGTGTCGATGTCCGACGTGCGATACGCTTCCTTGACGATGCCGTGCGTCTGGCGCGCTTCCTCGCTGTCGTCCGTGACGGTCAGCGTCGTTTGGTATTCGAAGCGCAGGAACAACTCGTGGTCGTCGCGTTCCTCGATCGTCATCGTCAGCGAGCCGCCGATTTCGCCGCCGGCCGCATGGATGTCGTAGCGCACTTGCTGGTTCGGGGTGAACGTCACGCGGTCGCGCACGGTCGCATGCCCGTAGTGCAGCTCGCGTTCGAGCGTGGTATCCGTCCGTTCATGGACGACACAGCTGTCGAGGCCGATCACGAACAGCTGCGGCTGTTCGGCGCGCAGCACGAGGCCTTCCCAGAGCTGTTCGCGGGTAAGGGACGGCACGGCCGGATCGTCGGAGTTGATCTGGATCAGATGTTCGAAGTTCAAGGGTACGGGTTCCTTCTGGTGGCGGGCGGCCACATGGATCAAAAAAACATTGTGACGCAAAACGCGCCGCTTCGCGGCACCTGTGGCCCCGATCGGACGTCATGCCTCGATGCGCCCCATGCGGCCGGTCTGGTAGTCGATGACGGCCTGCCGGATCTCTTCCTCGGTATTCATCACGAACGGGCCATAGCGGACGATCGGCTCGTTGAGCGGCACGCCGCCGATCAGCAGCAGGTCGAGCGGCATATCGCCGGCCTCGAACGTCACCGCGTCGCCATCGTCACCGTAGACGATCATCTGTCGCGCGTCGATTTGCTGCCTGTCGGGCCCGTAGCGGCCGGCGCCCTCGAGCGGGTAGGCGAACACGCGATAACCTGCCGGCACCGGCTGCGTGACCGTTGCACCCGGTTGCAGCGTGAAATGCTGGTAGAGGATCGGCGTGCGCGTCTCGATCGCCGCACGCACGCCGAAGGCTTCGCCGGCGATCACGCGGACCCGCGCGAGGCCGTCGGGCGACGTCGCGCTCGGGATGCGGTCGGCCGGGATCTCCTGGTAGCGCGGTGCGATCAGCTTGTCGCGCCGCGGCAGGTTGACCCACAGCTGAAACCCGTGCGAGCGTCCGCCGGCCTGCGCGAACTCGGGATCCGGCATTTCGCTGTGCACGACGCCCGCGCCGGCCGTCATCCACTGCACGTCACCGGGCCCGAGCGTGCCGGCATGGCCGGCCGAGTCACGATGACGAAAACGCCCGTCGAGCACGTAGGTGACCGTCTCGAAGCCGCGATGCGGATGGTCGGGCGCGCCCTTGGCTTCGCCAGGGGCATAGTCGACGGGGCCCATTTCGTCGAGCAGCAGGAACGGATCGAAATCCATCAGCAGCCGGGTCGGGAACGGGCGATGAACCACGAAGCCGCCGCCTTCGGTCGTGCGAAGCGCGGGGTACGTGCGGTCAAGCGAGCGAGCGGTCGTCATGCAGAAGCCCTCGATATCATCGGAATAGCGTCATTTTTGAAACATGGCGCTATTATATTGGGCGTTTTACGGTCCGATTTGCGGCGGTTCGCAATGGATTGTTCTGAAATTGGAACGATGACATGAACATCGATGCACACAACCTGAACGACCTCATGTACTTTTCGCAGGTCGTCGAACACGGCGGTTTCTCGGCTGCGGAACGCGTGCTGGGTATCTCGAAATCGCGCCTGTCGCGGCGCCTGACCGAACTCGAGGCGGCGCTCGGGGTGCGCCTGCTGCAGCGCTCGACACGCAAGCTCGCGCTGACCGAGGCGGGCGAGCTGTTCTACCAGCATTGCCAGGCGATGCTCGCCGAAGCCCAGGCCGCGATGAACGCCGTGCAGCAGCTGCGCTCGTCGCCGCGCGGCTCGGTGCGCGTGAGC
The DNA here is from genome assembly GCF_001524185.1 of Burkholderia sp. FL-7-2-10-S1-D7. Lineage (NCBI taxonomy): Bacteria > Pseudomonadati > Pseudomonadota > Betaproteobacteria > Burkholderiales > Burkholderiaceae > Burkholderia > Burkholderia sp. FL-7-2-10-S1-D7. The sequence goes on from NZ_LOWY01000095.1 coordinate 9,851, forward strand.
GTCCCCGTGACGTTGTCGCAGACGATGCTGTCGCGCATCCTCCCCGAATTTCTGCACCGCTATCCCGAGGTGAAGGTGCACATCCGTGTGACGAATCGCGTGATCGACCTGTTCGAGGATTCGATCGACGTTGCGTTGCGCGTGCGCTCGGAACCGCCGCAGAACGCGAACATCGTCGTGCGGCCGCTGTGGCGGACCGAGCAGATGCTGGTCGGCGCGCCGAGCCTGCTGAACCAGAATGCGCCGCCGCTCGTGCCGGACGATCTGGCGCACTTCGAGACGCTCGATACGCCGAGCGTCGACGGGCGGCACGTGTTCAGCCTGATCGCGCCGGACGGCACGCGTCACTTGCACGAGCACGACCCGCGGCTCGTGACGGCCGATCTGATGACGATCCGCGAGGCGGTGCTCGATGGCCTCGGCATCGCGGCGCTGCCGGAAATGATGTACGGCAATGCGTTGCGTGCGGGGCAGTTGTCGCCGGTGATGCCGGGCTGGACGCTGCCGGTGCCGCAACTCTATGCAGTGTTCGTGTCGCGGCAGGGCATGCCGCCCGCCGTGCGCGCGTTCGTCGACTATCTGGTCGAGAAGCTCGACCATGGCGAATACAAGCAGCCGGGGTGCCCCGAGCGCGCGAAACAGGACGCGGCGGCGGCCGATGCTTCGGCCACCTGAATGCAAGATGCGCGTCGTGGCAAATTTGTTTTGTCATTGAAGCGCCGCCGGCAATCGCAAGTTTCAATCGCCGGGACCTTGAATGCATGCGCGGGCAGGCCTATATTGAAATCCCATTTCGCGAAGGAAGTTCTGAGCGGAATCAGGTGGCCGCATATATTGTGAGCCAGATAGGGCAGAACGCGCAGTCCGTGCAGACCACGGTATAGTCGCATTTGCGTTGCTCGAGGCGCAACCGATACCGCCGAAGAGCCCGCCGCCCGAAGGCGCCCGCGTGCGCATGAAAAAAGGCCTTCATCTGGCGATGAAGGCCTTTTACTTTGTGCGCGGCCGGCGAGGTGCGGCCGGCTAGGTGTGGGCGGCCAGGCTTGGCCGGCGAGGTGCTCCCGACCACACCACCGTCGCGTAGCGAATGCGCGTGTGTTACTTCGCCTTCGCAGTCGGCTCCGTCACGAAGCCGAGCTTCGTCAGGCCGCCGGCCTGCGCATCGGACATCAGTTCGGCCACACGCTCATACGCAACCTTGCGGTCGGCGCGCAGGTGCAACTCCGGTTGCGGCTGATGCTGTGCCGCTTCCGCGATGTGCGCCTGCAACTGCTCGCGCGTGACCGTCTGGTCGTTCCACAGGATCGTGCCGTTGCCCTGGATCGCGACGTCGACGGTCTGCGGCTTTTCGTCGACGGGCTGGCTGCTCGCGTGCGGCAGGTCGATCTTCACCGCGTGCTGCATCGCCGGAATCGTCACGAGGAAAATGATCAGGAGTACGAGCATGACGTCGACGAGCGGCGTCATGTTGATCTCGCTCATCACGCCATCGTCGTCGTCATCGCTGAAGCCGGTGTTCATTGCCATGGTTCACCTCGTCTCAGCTGGCGCGCGAAGCAAGGCGCAGGCCGTCGCGGGTCGACGACGACGCGAGGCGCGCACCCGTCACGAAGTATGCGTGCAGGCCGTGCGCGAAGCGGCGCAGCTTGCTGACGACGCCCTTGTTCGCACGGGTCAGTGCGTTGTAGCCGAGCACGGCGGGAATCGCGACGAACAGGCCGAAGGCCGTCATGATTAGCGACTCGCCGACCGGGCCCGCGACCTGGTCGATCGATGTCTGGCCGGTTGCGCCGATTGCGAGCAGTGCGTGGTAGATGCCCCAGACCGTGCCGAACAGGCCGACGAACGGCGCCGTGCTGCCGATCGACGCGAGAATCGCGAGACCGGCCTGCATGCGCGAGATGCCCTCGTCCATCGTGTCCTTCAGGCAGCGCGTGACCCAGTCCGACACGTCCATGCGGTCGTGCAGGTGCGGTTGCGTCTGATGGTGGTGATCGGCGGCTTCCTTGCCCGACAGCGCGAGCGCGAGGAACGGGTTGTCGCTCGGCGTCGATGCGGCGAGGCCGAGCTTCTTGATGCCGTCGTCGAAATCGTCCGAATGCCAGAATGCCTGCTCGGCATTCTTCGTGAGACGGTTCAGGCGAACCACGTTCCAGCCCTTGACGATGATCACGATCCACGACAGGACCGACATCACGAGCAGCGTGATCGCGATGGCGCGCGTGACGAAATCACCTTGCGCCCAGACGTGCGCGATACCGTAGCTTTGCATTTTTGTTTCCTTTGAATCTTTCGAATGAGGCGGGTTAATCGTCGAGCGTGAAGTTGAAGGGCAGCGTATGGGCGGCGCGGATCGGTTGCCCGTTCTCGAGGTACGGCGGGCAGGTGCTGGCGCGTGTCGCATCCAGCGCTGCCTCGTCGAGGCGTGGGTAGCCGCTGCTCTTTTGCAACTCGACACTTTCGATCTTGCCCGTCAAGCCGATGACGAAGTGAACATAGGCCGTGCCCGTTTCGCCGCGGCGACGCGACATCGACGGATAGGTGGGCTTCACGAAACTGCACTTGAGCGCCGATACGTTCTTCGGCGCGCTGACCTGCATCGTCTCACGGGCCGGACCGGACGTGGCCGCCGGCGCTGCGGGCGCCGCGGCGGGTGCCGTGGGCGCGGGTGTCGGAGCGGCTGCCGGGGCGGGCGTCGGAGACGGTGATTGTGCGACCGGCTGGGGCGTCGGCTTGACTGCCTTCTGTACCGGTTTCGGTTCGACCTTCGGCTTGACGCGCGGCGTGGGCTTCGGTGGCGCGGGTTGCGCAACCGATTCGACCGCGACCGGCTGGGCGGCCGGCGCAGGCGGGATGAGCTGTGCCGTGATCGACTGGACTTCGACCGTCTTCGGCGGCGGCGCGTTGCGATGGAGCCACGCGGCCGTCAGCATGATCGCATGTGCGGCAAGCACACCGACCGCGACGGTGATGACCCGGGGATTCATACGTGGGGCAGCCGGCAAGACGCCGGCAGGAGCGGATTGCGAAGCCTGCATGTTAGCTTGAAAGAACGACGTCGCACCCGGGGCGCGGCGGGTGAATCGGTATTACTTGCGGAAGATCAGCAGCGAGATGCACACGGTGGTCACAAATCCGATCAGCAATTCCATGACAGGCTCCTTGGCAAGGTAAGCCGCTGGCTCGCGCGAAAGGTGGCTTGCTGACGGATGGACATCAAATGCGGCTTCAGCCGCACGGGTACGCTCGGCGCCGCTCAGGCGGCCTTGCGGTCGTAGAACGTGACCGGGATCGGATGAGCATGATGCTCGACACCGCATCGGCTTGCGCAGACGCCTTGCTCGGCCATGAGGTCGCGTACGGACTCCTCGCACTTGCCGCAGCACGTGGCCACGCCGAGCTCGAACTGGAGTTCGTCGAAAGAACTCACGCCCTCGGCGAGGGACGCGCGAATCTTGCGATCGGAAACAGACTTGCACACGCAGACGATCATGATGAGTTGCGATGGCTAACGGTAATGCGAATTATTATCATTAAATTTGTGGACGTTGACAAGCCTGGGTTCGGCTTTTTTTAAGATCATCGGACCCTTGAAACGGGAGGCGGGGCGGGAGAGGGCGAACCGGCGGCGTGCCGGCCCGCGTCAGACGGTCGCGCAGGCGCGCGCGTTCGGCGAGGAAATGGTGACGGATTCGACCGGCGCGTCGAGGCCGAGCAGCGACGATGCGAGTGCGCGCAGTTGCAGGCCGTCGCTCGTCGAGCAGAAGCGTGGCGGCGCGGCACGCGTGCCGGCCGGCGCGCGCAGGCCGCGTTCGTCGAGCACCCGCGTGAGCTGCCGGGCGATGGCATCGCTCGTATCGACGATCGTCAGCCGGTCGCCGACAAGATCACGGATCGTTTCCGTGAAGAACGGGTAGTGCGTGCAGCCGAGCACCAGCGTATCGGCGCCGTCGTCGAGCATCGGCTGCAGGTAACGCGCGAGCAACGCGCGCAACGCGGGCGAGTTCGTGTCGCCGCGTTCGATCGCTTCGACGAGCCCGTGGCCCGGCTGGCAGATGAAGCGACGGCCGGCGCCGTAGCGGTCGAGCAGCGCCTGGAAGCGCGGGCTGTTCAGCGTCGATTGCGTGGCGAGCACGCCTGCGACACCGGTCGCGGACAGCGCGGCGGCCGGCTTGATGCCCGGCTCGACGCCCACGAGCGGTATCGACAGGCGCTCGCGGATGGCTGCGATCGCTCGCGCCGTCGCGGTGTTGCACGCGATCACGAGCGCTTTCGCGCCTTCTCGGGCTAGCCACTCGCCGATGGCAAGCGTGCGCTCCGTAATGAATGCCTCGTCGCGCGGACCATACGGTGCATGGTGCGAATCGGCAACATAGACGAACGACTCGCCGGGCAGGTGCGCGCGCGCGGCACGCAGCACCGACAGGCCGCCGAGCCCCGAATCGAAGATGCCGACGGGGGCGCTGGGGCTGACCCCGGAAGCGGCTGGTTGGTTCGTCGTCGTCATGCGGAAGGCGAGGTGGCGATCGTGGCGGGTGTGGCGCTTACTCGGGCGAACCCATCATCGTCTGCTGGTAGTTCTGCAGGCCGACCTTGCCGATCAGGTCGATCTGCGTTTCCAGCCAGTCGATGTGCTCTTCGGTGTCGTCGAGGATCTTTTCGAAGATCTCGCGCGACACGTAGTCACGCACCGATTCACAGTAAGCGATCGCTTCCTTGCACGTGGCCTGCGAGACCTGCTCGAGCTTCAGGTCGCACTTCAGGATCTCTTCGGTTTCCTCGCCGACCAGCAGCTTGTGCAGGTCCTGCAGGTTCGGCAGGCCGTCAAGCATGAACACGCGCTCGATCAGCCAGTCGGCATGCTTCATTTCGCCGATCGATTCGTCGTATTCGTGCTTGCCGAGCTTCTCGAGGCCCCAGTGCTTGTACATGCGCGCATGCAGGAAGTACTGGTTGATCGCCGTGAGTTCGTTTTTCAGTTGGGCGTTCAGGTATTCAATGACTTTCTTGTCGCCTTGCATGGCTGTTCCTTGTTCAGTGGGGCTTCAGAAACCGAACGATAATCGCTCGAACGAGAAAAGCCAAGCCTCGAAGCCTTGTCGGGCTTGCCTTTTGCGTGTAATGAGAATCAGCCGTGAATAACCGGCTGAACGCAATAACGAGAACGAGAAGCAAAAAGGCCGGACATCCGTCCGGCCTTTCGTGCGATCGCGTTTAAGCGGTTGCGACCGGGATCTTGCCGATCTTCGCCTGCCACTCCTTCGGACCGGTCTGGTGCACCGACGTGCCCGACGAATCGACGGCGACCGTCACCGGCATGTCCTGCACGTCGAACTCGTAGATCGCTTCCATGCCGAGGTCTTCGAACGCGAGCACCTTCGCGCCGCGGATCGCCTTCGACACGAGGTAAGCCGCACCGCCGACCGCCATCAGGTACGCCGCCTTGTGCTTCTTGATCGCGTCGATCGCGACCGGGCCGCGCTCGGCCTTGCCGACCATCGAGATCAGACCCGTCTGGGCGAGCATCGTCTCGGTGAACTTGTCCATCCGCGTGGCCGTCGTCGGGCCTGCCGGGCCGACCACTTCGTCACGCACCGGATCGACCGGGCCGACGTAGTAGATCACGCGATTCGTGAAGTCGACCGGCAGCTTCTCGCCCTTCGCGAGCATGTCGGCGATGCGCTTGTGCGCGGCGTCGCGGCCCGTGAGCATCTTGCCCGACAGCAGCAGCGTCTGGCCCGGCGTCCAGCTCGCGACTTCTTCCGGGGTCAGCGTATTCAGGTCGACGCGCTTGCTGGTTTCCGTGTTGGGTTCCCACTGGACCTTCGGCCAGGCGTCGAGCGACGGCGCTTCAAGCTTGGCCGGGCCCGAACCGTCGAGCACGAAGTGCGCGTGGCGCGTGGCCGCGCAGTTCGGGATCAGCGCGACCGGCTTCGACGCCGCGTGCGTCGGCGCGGCCATGATTTTCACGTCGAGCACGGTCGCGAGGCCGCCGAGACCCTGCGCGCCGATACCGAGCGCGTTGACCTTCTCGTGCAGTTCGACGCGCAGTTCCTCGACCCAGTCCTTCGGGCCGCGCGCGATGATTTCCTGGATGTCGATCGGCTCCATCAGCGATTCCTTCGCCATCAGCATCGCCTTTTCGGCAGTGCCGCCGATGCCGATCCCGAGCATGCCCGGCGGGCACCAGCCCGCGCCCATCGTCGGGACCGTCTTCAGCACCCAGTCGACGATCGAGTCGGACGGGTTCAGCATCACGAACTTCGACTTGTTCTCCGAGCCGCCGCCCTTCGCCGCGACCTGCACGTCGACCTTGTCGCCCGGCACGATCTCGTAGTGGATCACGGCCGGCGTGTTGTCCTTCGTGTTCTTGCGGGCACCTTCCGGCGGATTGACGATCGACGCGCGCAGCACGTTGTCCGGGTGCGTGTAACCGCGGCGCACGCCTTCGTTGATCATGTCGGTGAGACCCATCGTCGCGCCGTCCCAGCGCACGTCCATGCCGACCTTCACGAAGATCGTGACGATGCCGGTGTCCTGGCAGATCGGGCGACGGCCTTCCGCGCACATGCGGCTGTTCGTGAGGATCTGCGCGATCGCGTCCTTCGCGGCCGGGCTTTCTTCCAGCTCGTACGCGCGGCCGAGGGCCTGGATGTAGTCGAGCGGATGGTAGTAGCTGATGTACTGCAGCGAATCCGCGATGCTCTGGATCAGGTCTTCCTGTTTGATGACGGTCATGGCTGAGACTCTGTGAGGACTGTGGGGAATACGTTTATGCGTTGGCGGCGGCCGGCTTGCGGGGCTCGTTCGCTGCAGGCGCGTGCGCGTCGCGGGCGTGCGGCTCGTGGAAATGGGCCGGGTGCGTGTGCGTCGTCAGGCGGTCGACCCACGCCATCACGAGCGCCGACACGAGGAACGACACGTGGATGATCACCTGCCACATGATCGCGTGCGTCGTGTGCTGGTCGGGGTTGATGAAGGTCTTCAGCAGGTGGATCGACGAAATGCTGATCAGCGCCATCGACAGCTTGACCTTCAGCACGCCCGCGTTCACATGGTCGAGCCACTCGGGCTCGTCGGGGTGGCCCTCGATGCCGAGGCGCGACACGAACGTCTCGTAGCCGCCGACGATCACCATGATCAGCAGATTCGAGATCATCACGACGTCGATCAGGCCGAGCACCGCGAGCATCACGCTGATCTCGTCGAGGCTCGTCGCGTGCGACAGCAGGTGCCAGACTTCCTTCAGGAACAGGAACACATAGACGGCTTGCGCGACGATCAGGCCCAGATAAAGCGGAACCTGGAGCCAGCGGCTCATGAAGATCAGCGCGGGCAGCGGGCGCAGGGGACGACGGATGGAGCCGGGCGAATGCGGGGCAGACATGGTGGAGGGTCGGGCGCTGGACGCAGGTATCGGGGGTAATCTTGAAAAGGCGCGCTATTGTAACGCGTCGGCCGGCGCGACTGCAGCGACGCGCCGGGGCTGCCGGGGACGGATCAGGACGCGGCGGCGGGCACGCGCTTCACGCGCAGGCTCGCGAGCACGATGCCGCTGACGACGCACGCGAGCGCGATGCCGTGCGCGAGCGTCGGACGTTCGCCGAGGAACGCGATGCCGTACGCGGCGGCCGCGACCGGCAGCACCGCGCTGAACACGCCGGCGAGGCTGCCCGGCACGTGCCGGATCCCTTTCATCCACAGCCAGAACGAGAAGATGCTGGCCGACAGCCCGTACCAGACGACGAGCGCCCACGTACCGGCCGGCACGCTCGCGTAATCGAAATGCCACAACGCCGACGCGCCGAGCGGCAGCATCAGGCACAGGCCGAACAGGTGCGTATACGCGCAGATGTCGATCGGCGCGAGTGTCTGCGTGAGCCGGCGCGACAGGATCACGTAGATCGATTCGCAGCACACGGCGCCCAGGATCAGCAGGTTGCCGGTCAGCGAGCCGGCCGAGGTGCCCCCGGCGCCGTGCGCGGACGCGCTGCCAGCGCTGCCGTTGGCGAGGTTGATCGTCACGACGCCGGCGATTGCGAGCGCAATCGATACGAGCGCACGGCCGTTCGGTTTTTCACGCAGGATCAGCCACGCGAACAGCGCGACGATGGCCGGGATGGTGCTCGTGATCACGCCGGCCGCGACCGCGCTCGTGCGTTGCACGCCGTTGAGCATCAGCAGCGTAAACATGAAGGTGCCGAAGAATGCCTGCAGGAACAGGTTCAGCCATTCCGCGCGCCGGACCGTACGCATCTTCACCGGGCTGAACAGCGGCCACAGCACGGCGATCGCGATCACGAAGCGCAGCGTGGCGAGGATGGCGACCGGGACGAAGACGACGATGGATTTGCCGATACCGACGTTGCTGCCGACAAACAGCATCGACAGGATGAGGAAGAGGGCGTAGCGATTCAAGCTGGAATCCGGGAGGCGAGTTCAGTTAGGATTGTAGGGTCGCGGTCGCAACAGCGTAAAGCAGACTGCAAGGCGCCGCCGCGCGGCGTGCGAAACGGCGATGTCGCGTAAGTGACGGGTAAGTTCGAGCGCTTATCGTGGATATGGCCGGGCCGTACGTCCACCGTCTCGTGACGTGGTGCGGCGCAGCATCGCGCGCAGCCTTCGGGCGCGCGCGGGTGATTGGGAGACAGCGGCGCGCAAGCGCCGGCCAAGACGCGGCGCGCACGATCGCGCCGCCATGCAGAGGATTCATGTTCACCAAGGGGTAGTCGATGTCTGCGATTGAATCGGTTCTTCACGAAACCCGTCAGTTTGCGCCGCCCGAGGCGCTCGAGAAGGCGGCGACCATTTCCGGCATGCCGGCTTACCAGGCGCTTGCCGCCGAGGCCGAGCAGGATTACGAGGGCTTCTGGGCGCG
>NZ_LOWY01000096.1:0-1287 GCF_001524185.1 Burkholderia sp. FL-7-2-10-S1-D7
GCGCCCGCCTTCGCGAGCTCCAGTGCGATTTCCTTGCCGATGCCGCTTGCGGCGCCCGTGACGACTGCGGTCTTGCCATTCAGGTTGCTCATTTCGAATTTCCCGTGGTGAAAGGATTGACAGGGAGAAAGGACTGCGGACTTGTTACCGAGGTGAGGTTACTGAGCGAGGTAATCGTAGACGACTTCGCCGAGGCCGAGTGTCAAGTCCGCGACGAGGTGGCGCGCTTCGACGATCTCGAGTACCGGCAGGTCGGCCACCGGCGCGAGTGCGTGCGGCGCCAGTTCGAGCGAGGCGGGGCCCGTCCACGCACCCTTCATCTTGATGTCCTGCATGTAGTAGCGCACCAGTTCGCATACGCGTGCGGTGCCGTCGACGTGCGGGATGATCTTGAGCAGGAAGTTCGGGCCGGCGAGACGCTTCGTCTGCTCGTCGATGTCGAGTTCCTTGTGCTTGTAGCCCATCGTGCCGGTTGCGACGCGCACCTTGCCGTAGTCGAGCGTGCCGAGGATGTGGTCGGTGTTCACGTGCAACGTGGGCGACGCGAGCTTCTTCGGGAAACCCCACAGCTCGCGGCCGCCGGCGATCGGCGGGTGATCGTCGAGATACATCGCGAGCGTGTAGCCGCCGGCCTGGCCGTTGTACTCGACGGGGATCACCTGGCCGCTTTCCGTGTAGTCGCCGAAGCCGGTGGAATCGGCCATGCGAATGAATTCGTAATGGACGAGCGGCTCGGTGACCTGCAGGGGCTCGGGCACGATTTCACGCAGGCGGTCCGGATCGGTGCGATACGTGATGATCAGAAACTCACGATCGACGAAACGGTAAGGGCCCATCGGAAAGGCGGGGCTGGTCAATGGCATCGCAAACGCTTTCGATCGGACATCGCTGGGTTTCATGCGGACTCCTTGTTGTTGATCGCTTCGTGGATGAATGCTCGTAAGCTCGTAATCCTATGCCTGTGCGTTGCCGTTGTGCGATGCCGCATGTGGAATTAATTGTTGCCGATTTCGAATGATTTGCAACGCAAATATTGAGGCGAACGGTGCTAACGGCATGGAGCGCATGGGGCGCTCCGATATTCTCAGGCGTCGATGACGCCACGATGTGAAAAAGGTGAGCCTTTACGGGATGGTTGGTGAGCTTTTACGGGAAACGGTCGCGCGGAAATATGACAATTGTGTGAACTTGTGTTGCAGTGCAGGCTCTAAGAGACGGTTTCATAAAGGCTGTTCGGCGCGCCGGAGGGTATTCCAGCAGATCAGGCAGCAACCGAGTTTTAGGAAC
>NZ_LOWY01000097.1:0-991 GCF_001524185.1 Burkholderia sp. FL-7-2-10-S1-D7
GAGCCACAGGAACGGCACGCCGATCGCGATGCCTCGGCCCGACGGCAGGAAGCGCGACAGCGCAGCGAAGCGGCTGCGGCGTTTGGCGGCCTGAGTCGTCGCGGCAGCGCCGGTCGGCACCGGCGCGGAAGGAGTGGAAGCGGAGGTTCTCATCGTGTCGCCCTCATTGCGTCAGCACGACGCCGCTGGCCGGCGACCACGACACGAACACGTCGTCGTTCCACGCCGGCGCGCTGTCGTTCATCAGGTGCGAGCTCGACAGGTTCGACACCACCGTCTTGCCGCTCGGCAGGCGCACGTGATACAGCGAATACGCGCCCATGTACGCGATGTCGGTCACGACGCCGCGCGCCCAGTTGTGATGCGAGCCGGGTTTTTCGCGCGACACATGCACGCGTTCCGGGCGCACCGAGATGCCGACCGGCATGCCGAGCGGGCCGGTCACGCCGTGGCTCACGTACATGCGTGCCTCGAGGTCGTCGCTCTCGACGAAGATGTGATCGGGCTCGTCCTCGACCACACGCCCCTCGAACAGATTGGTCGAGCCGATGAATTCGGCCGAGAAACGGCTGTTCGGGTATTCGTACACTTCGCCCGGCGTGCCGATCTGCACGATCTTGCCTTCGCTCATCACCGCGAGGCGGCTCGCCATCGTCATTGCTTCTTCCTGGTCATGCGTGACCATCACGCAGGTCACGTCGACCTTCTCGATGATGTTCACCAGTTCGAGCTGGGTCTTCTGGCGGATCTTCTTGTCGAGCGCGGACATCGGCTCGTCGAGCAGCAGCAGCTTCGGGCGCTTGACCAGCGAGCGGGCGAGCGCGACGCGCTGCTGCTGGCCGCCGGAAAGCTGGTGCGGCTTGCGCTTCGCGTACTTGCTCATTTGCACGAGCGCGAGCGCGTCGGCCACGCGTTCCTTGATTTCGTTCTTCGGCGTGCCTTCCTGCTTGAGGCCGAACGCGACGTTCGCCTCGACCGACATGTGCGGAAA
>NZ_LOWY01000098.1:0-532 GCF_001524185.1 Burkholderia sp. FL-7-2-10-S1-D7
CCGTCAGCGGCCATTCAGCGCGGAGCATTGCTGCTGGTAGGATTTACGTCCGGTTGGATGAAGCGGAGCAATTCAGCAAATGAAACTCAACATCGGAGGGAAAGCGGAAGTCATCGCGCCAACTCCCCGACAGGTCACTCATGCACTGAAATCACTGCGAAGCTATGGCAAGTTTTCTTATGCGTCATTGACTGACGCTAGTGGTAGCTATGTGCAGGTAGCGGGCGGCGGCGCAAGTTGCATGATCGAGCGTTTCGACTTCGCTGCACAACGGTGGAGAGCATTCCACGACAAACCGTCACCCGTGCGCCCGGACGGCACCATTCTGGTCTTCCGGGCGGGCAACATTTCTATGCATTCAGATGAATGGTTCATGGCTGACCAGGTTGTGGAAGTATTTCTGGCCTTCCTCAACGGCGCACCGTACCCATCATTTGTTGATTGGCGACCGGCGCCGGGCTTTTAAGCAGGAAGCATCCGTCGGGAGACACCTTCGTCGGCTTCTGTATCTCGAACTGTCAACGAGGGTCGA
>NZ_LOWY01000099.1:0-2272 GCF_001524185.1 Burkholderia sp. FL-7-2-10-S1-D7
TAGAACGTCTGTTCCGAAATGTTGTGGCGCTTGCATAGATCCTTCACCGGCTCATCCCGGCTCTCGGCCTCGCGCAAAATGCGGATGATCTGCTCGTCGGTAAATCGCTTCTTCATCGAGTCCTCCTTGTCCATAGGATAAAAGAGAACTCACTTGCCGGATGGCTACAAGAAACGTCTCAGGTCACCCGCACATCGGCCGTAATCCCTTATCCAGCAAGCTCACCATCACCGCCGCCTGAACGCCTAGCTTCGACTGAGCATACAGACAACAAGGGCCGCGACAGCGGCCCTTCGATCATTTAGCTGCTAACCACCAAGCAACTTCACTTTGTCTTGATTGATAGCGATCACGTCAACGTGATTCTCATACGAGAAATTCGATATCGAATCTTGCAGATGTACGTGCTCAGCGTCATTGGAATCCATTTCGTAAGCCGCATTAATCAGGAATACACCGAGAGCCCTAATAACCTCCGGCTTGGCAAGGATAGAAATCTCATCCAGCTTTAACGACCTATCGTCGCCTTCCAGCGTTCCAAAAATCTTCACTTCACCAAGATCGGTCATAGATCGAAGCCCTTTTCACGCAAATAATCTTTCTCTGCTCGCGTCAGTCCAGAGACGCCCCCACGCGATCCGTGGCTCTGCGTCCCATCCTTATTCACAACAACCTCTTGCTTTCTGGACTTGCATTGACAGTGGGCATGAACTTGTTGGTTCGTATTCTCCACATGTGGTGGATCAATTCTGACCCGACCGTTCCCGACAGTAACCCACTGGCCAGATCGGGCCAAGCCCAACGGATCGACCCACTGCACTGGATTCGGCGCGTACTGATAGACGTTGATCCCGCCGGCCAGTCCGATCGGGTCTTTCGATACGAACCGTCCGCTACTCGGATCATAGTACCGGTGCCGGTTATAAGTTGTCGCCCGTTATGAGGCCGTCGTGGATGCGGGTTAGTCCGACCACGAAATCGCTAGCCAGCGGTTTGACTTCATCCTCTGCCAGCGCACCAAGTGGCACAACAACGAAACGTTCACCCTTCCGGAGATCCAAGGCAAAGCAATAATCCCCACCGTCCGTACCGATGCCCACGAAATCTTGGCCCATGCGTGACGTAATCGAATACAAGGCATTGAGTTCAATGACCTGCTCGACGGTCCACATGGACAGGTAGAGATCGCCAACCTCTCCCTCCCCCCCATCCGCCCACAAAAGGAAGTCTTTATAGTTCGGTGGAAGCGAGACACCTAGAGTTGATTCCAGGCTCGCGATTGCTGCCAGGGTGGACTGAGCGTTTCCGTGAAAACCTGCTCCCAACAATGCGGTGAAATCTGTCATTTGATTGCTCCGAGCTGATCGAAATACTTGTACGCCTTCTTCAAGGCACGCTTACGGCAGTCGTCCGAGATCCCCGCAGCCCGCATGTCTTGTGACGAGTAGTTGAACTGATCCTGGATGCTGGTAGCCCACGGGTCCTGCCCAGCAGCAGCCATTGCGTCGCGACGCGCGTTCTGGCTATCACTGATCGCTTTGTGGATCGGGTTTTGTGGGATGAGGATTGCAGGCGCTTCACGATAGCTGTATCCCTCGATTCCGTTCGCTTTAGCCCAACGATCCTGAATGATGTGATGACTCTGATAACCAGATGGGCGGGGGCTCGGCTGATTACCGTGTGGCTCAACTCCACATGGGCATCCGCATTGCTTCGCGAGTCCAAGCGGATCAATCCAACCTGTTGGGTTATCAGCGTACTGATAGCTGTTGAGTCCACCCGCATACCCAATCGGATCCTTGCTAACGAACCGCCCCACCTCCGGATCGTAATACCGATACCGGTTATAGTGCAGCCCCGACTCATGGTCATGGTACTGCCCCTGGAAGCGTATCGGGTTAGCGATCGGTGCTTTGCCGGATGCTTTCCGGATGGCCTCCTGCGCGACACCCCACGCGCGGTACTCCGCGCTCCACGCAATCTCGCTGTGCTCGTCGGTCAGTTCCTGCGGCGTGCCGAGGTGATCGCACTGGTACCACGCCAGGCTGTTGATCGGCGGCGCTGGCGGCGGAGGGCCCCATAGCGGGTCCTCGTCCTGCCGGTAGTAATCGCCGTACTCGGGCTGGTCGAGCAATTCGATGGCGTCCTCGCGCACTGCCTGCGCCACCGGCACAAAGCTGCCCGGCTCGTACACGTAGTGCGTGGTGCGCGCACCAAAGCCGTCCTCGTCGGCGATCTTGCTCTCCCACGCCAGCGTATCGCCATCCCAGCC